>JAEYYW010000121.1 GCA_023428265.1 Bacillota bacterium
GCGCTGGCCCGGCATGCTGCTGCAAAGCATGACCACCCGCGAGCCTGACCTTGCGATGCTGGAGGTTTCCATTGCCGCCTTTGCCGCCTGCCTGGATGAAGAGGAGCGCAAGGCCTGCCTGCCCGAGGAGCCGGCACCCGCCGTGGAGGTGGAGGCTCCTGCCGAGGAGCTGCCGCCCACGCTCTGCGAGGCGGTGGAGGACGGTGCGGCGGAAGACCCTCAGGAGTGGGAAGCCCCCTCTGATGAGGATGCCGGCGTGCTATGACGGCGCGGGAAGCCTTGGCGTGGGCCGCGGGCCGTATGGCGCAATCCGGAGTAGAGGATGGCCGCCGCGCGGCGCAGCTGCTGCTGACGGAGGCCAGCGGGCTGGACCATGCCGCGCTGCTGCTGGCGCTGGACCAGCCGCTGGAGGAGCGGGCGCTGGCGGGTTTTACACAAATGGCAGACCGGGCCGCCGCCGGCGAGCCGGTGCAATACATCCTGGGCCGTTGGGATTTTTACGGCCGCACGTTTCTGACGGACCGGCGGGCGCTGATCCCCCGGCCAGAGACCGAGCGGCTGGTGGAAGAGGCCCTTGCCTTGATCCCGGCGGGGCGGCCTCGTGCTGTGGTCGATGTGGGCTGCGGCACAGGCTGCATCGGCATTACGTTGAAACTGGAGCGGCCCGAAGCGTCCGTCACACTGCTCGACGTGAGCGGGGAGGCGCTGGCGCTGGCCGCTGAAAACGCCGCAACTCTCCACGTGGAAGCGGCTCTGGTGCAAGCGGACATGCGCAGCCCGCTGCCCGGCGGGCCTTATGATGTGATCGCTTCCAACCCGCCATACATCAACGGCGCGGATATGGCGGGGCTTTCCGCCAACGTGCGGGAGCATGAGCCCCATCTGGCGCTCTATGGCGGTGCGGACGGCCTGGAGTTTGTGCGGGCGTTAGCGTTGCGGGCTGTGGAAAGCCTGAAGGGCGGCGGATGGCTTTTTGTGGAAATCGGATATGACCAGGCTGAAATGGCCGTTGCAATCATGAAAGCCGCGGGGCTTGATGCCCGCGCAATCCCCGATTATGCGGGGGTGCTGCGGGTGGTCGCGGCGAGGAAGGACAACTGAACCCAATGCTCGAACAAAAGCTTGCGGAGCTAAAGGCCCGCTATGACGAACTGAACCTGTGGCTCTCCCAGCCGGACGCGATGCGCGACCAGGCCCTTTGGCGCAAAAACCTGAAGGAGCAGGCGGAGCTGGAGCAGGTGATGGCCGCCGCAACCGGCTGGCACAAGGTGCAGGAAGATATCCGTCAGGCCAGGGAGCTGCTGGACTCCGGCGACGCCGACATGGAGGCGCTGGCCCGCGAGGAGCTGCCGGAGCTGGAAAAGACCTCTGTTGAACTTGAGGACCAGCTGAAGCTTATGCTGGCCCCCAAGGACCCCAACGACGACAAGAACGTGGTTATGGAGATCCGCGCCGGCACCGGCGGAGAGGAAGCGGCGCTCTTTGGCATGGATCTGCTGCGGATGTACACCGCCTATGCGGCGGGCCGGGGCTGGCAGTGCGAGCTTATGGACATCGACGAGACCGAGATCGGCGGCTGCAAAGCCGCCACGATGATCATCTCCGGCCAGGGGGCATACTCCCGCCTGAAGTTTGAAAGCGGCGCCCACCGGGTGCAGCGCGTGCCGGACACCGAGAGCGGCGGGCGCATCCACACATCGGCGGCCACGGTGGCGGTGCTGCCGGAGGCCGAAGAGGTGGAGCTGGACATCAACCCGCAGGACTTGCGCGTGGACGTTTATCGTTCCTCCGGCGCCGGCGGCCAGCATGTGAACAAAACCGAGTCTGCCGTGCGCATCACGCACATCCCCACCGGCGTGGTGGTGACCTGTCAGGACGAGAAAAGCCAGATCAAAAACCGGGAAAAGGCCATGCGCGTGCTGCGCTCAAGGCTACTGGACAAGCTGGAGAGCGACCGCAACGCCGAATACTCGGCCAACCGCAAGACCCTGGTGGGCAGCGGTGACCGCAGCGAGCGCATCCGCACCTATAACTTCCCGCAGAACCGCGTGACAGACCACCGCATTGGCTATACAATTTATCAACTGGATTCGTTTATCACTGGCAACATGGATGACATGCTGGACAGGCTTGCCATCGCAGACCGCACCGAGCGGATGCAGGCTGCGGAGAAGAAAGAACATGCTTAAGCAAAAGGGGCGGCTCGCGTGAGCCGCCTCAACTATATCATCGGCTATCCCGTGCAAACCCCAGCCACGGCTTCCGCTTCGGCAGCCGTGCCAATGCCGCCCAGGCATCCACAACCTCTCTGGGCGGGTTGCCGGTGAGCTTGAGGCCATTGGCCGTCCACACGAAGAATCGCTGGTTTTCCGGTTTTCTCAGCACATTTTCCTGTTCAGTCATCGCCGGTACCTCCTTCCCATGGGTCTATAGAAAGGGAACAATTGTTCCCTAATAGTATAGCATGCGGCGAACACTCAATCAAGCCCGCAGCTGCATTTTCTCGCCCCAGTAATATATTTGCCCGAAACCTTAAATATGATTATACGAAGTGTGAAGGCGGGATGAGGCGCAATGGGGGATACGGCGGCGGTGCTGTGGGCCACACTGGCCAGCGTGGCGGGCACCGGCTTGGGCGGGCTTGCCGGCTGCTATGGCGGCGGCAGGCGGGGCGTGGTGTCGGCAGTGCTTGGGTTTGCGGCGGGGCTCATGTCGGCAATTGTGTGCTTCGGGCTGCTGCCGGAGGCGATGGAGGCCGGTGGCATCCTGATGGCGCTGTCGGGCATGGGGGCCGGCATCGCCGCGGTGTGGCTTGCGTCACAATTTCTGCCGAAAGGGGAGGCTGGCCTTTCGCGCACCAGCTTTCTGGTGCTTGCGGCAATCGCGATCCACAACCTGCCGGAGGGCCTTGCCATCGGCTCCGGCTGGGCGGTGATGCCGGCGCTGGGCGCAAAGCTGGCGCTGGTGATCGGCCTGCATGACTTTCCGGAGGGCATGGCAATCACCGCGCCAATGGCCGCCGCCCATGGAAAGCCGCCCTATCTGCAAGCGCTGTTTGCGATGCTCACCGGCATCCCCACCGGCCTTGGGGCGATACTGGGCGTTTTTCTGGGCAATCTTTCCCCGCTGTGGATGAGCATGTGTCTGGGCTTTGCGGCCGGCGCCATGCTCTATGTGACCACTGGCGAAATGGTGCCGCAACTGCTCCGCACCGACGGCGGGCATAAAACACTGTGGCAGATCATCGGCTTCACGGCGGGGCTCATCGTTTCCTGGCTGTAGGCTGATCCTTTTGGGTGAACACACGATCCGTAAACTCCAGCAGCCCGATCATCCGTTTTGCCTCGGTCTCATCCACCTTCGTCCAAATAAAGCTGAACCCTGGGAACAGTGTGCAGAGATCATACTCCTGACCTCCGTGCTGCACGGTCACAATCTGCCGGGGCCGCTTGCCGGTTTTGTCGGTCTGGGTGCAATAGCCGCAGCCGTCGCACTTTTTGGTGCGGGCAACCACCAGAGCCTTCACATCCTCTTCCATTTCATCAAACCGGCCCAGCAACTCCCGAAACATTGGCAATCTGAGGCCGTACACAACCGGGTTGGCGCGGCGGTAGTCATAGACGATGGAGAGCCCGCCGTGCGTGCGCTCAGCCCAATGGGCCTTCAGCGGCTCTTCCTTTTTGCCGTAGGATTTCACCCAATCCACCGACATGCCCTCCCGGAGCTCTGCCAGTCGGTAGCCGCTGCCGTTGAAATAGGTTTCCAGCAAACCAAAGGCATTCCGGTCTACGGCCAGCGCCCGAAAAACCTCCACAGCCTTGGCGTCCGCCGGGTTGAAGACCGCGCGTGAAAACAGGAAACCGGGATTATCACTTGCCTTGGCGGCTGCGCTCAGCAGCTTCCAGCCGTCTGCCAGTTGAGGGTGTTCGGTGCTCCACAGCAGCAGCCGGTCTTTCCGGTTATCGCTGGCCAGCCCCAACGCTTCCAGCGCCTTGAGAACCTTTGAAGACACCTTCATGGTGGTTTTCTCAACCGAAAGCTTGCCGCCCTCCACGGTGGCGGCGTCACCCAGCTGGAGCAGCATGCCGTAGAAGTCATCCAGCTTCCGCATCTGCCTGCGCATTTCGTCGATGAGTTCCGGCTTTTGCTTGAACAGCTCCCAGTCGCCGAAGGCGCCGTCGGGCGTGGCAGGCAAGCCGGCAAGCGCGGGCTCCTCCGCAAGGCGGCGGGCAATGGAGCAAAGGAACTCATAGGCCTGCCTTTGCGGCTCCTCCGGCGCGCCGGTTGCCGGTGAAAACGGTGGAATGGTTGCCGCGATGCCATGGGCCAGCCGGTAGGAAAGCGAACGAAACTGCTGCATGTCATCCTCCCCATATCGTTGCTGTTATTTTACCATGGGAAACATGACAACCGGCAGCCGTTTTGCGGGATACATTCATAAGGTGCCATCTGGCATTGTTCGTTGCCTGATTCGCTGAAGTGATGTACAATGATGCGCAAACAGCGAACTTTCTTGCCGGAGGGTGCTCGTGTTCCGAAAGATTACGCCGGGCCGTGAGGAGGAGGCACTCGTCTTCCTCTCGCGGGAGCCGGAGGTGAACCATTTCATCCTGGGAGACCTGGAGTGCTACACGCTGGACGATCCCAACCTCGACCTGTGGGTGGAGGGCTGGGGTGCCGTGCGGTCGGTGCTGATGCGTTATTATGGCAGCTACGTCCTCTATGCGCCGGAGGGGGCGGATTGGCGGCACGCTGCCCGCATCATGAGGGACACCGGCTTCGGGATGCTGAGCGGCAAGCCGGAGTATCTGGAGCCGGTGCTGGACGAGCTGAAGCTTGTGCCCACGGTCAGCACCAACATCCTGATGAAGCTGGCACCGGGCCGCCTGATCAAAAGTGACCGGCCGGCGCCCGCGGTGAAGGTGAGCCTTGAAAACCTGGAAACGCTGCTGCCGGCCATGGCGGCTCTCCGGAAAAGCATTTCCGAGTTTGCGATGGACTTGAATGCCGACGCCGTGCGCGACGAGATGGGGATGGGCTGCAAGCGCGTGTTCCTCGCCATGGAGGGCGATCAGGCCGTATCGATGGCGATGACCACGGTGGAGCGCAGCAAATACGCGATGGTGGTGAGCGTCTGTACGCGGGCAGAATATCGCGGCCGGGGTTATGCCGGGGCGCTGATGACAGCTCTTTGCGAGGAGCTGGAGCAGGAGGGCAAGACCGCCGTGCTGTTCTACAGCAACCCGGTGGCCGGGCGGATTTACCGGGCCTTGGGGTTTGAAGAAATTGGCCGGTGGAGTTTTGCGACGTTTGCGTAAAGCTATGAACCATTATGGAATCGGTCTTTTGGGGTGGACTGGTTATATGGG
>JAEYYW010000184.1 GCA_023428265.1 Bacillota bacterium
ATATGCCGGGCCGCTCAATCAGGATCTGGCCGATCGTGCACTTAGGGATTGGCGGGCGCTGCCCGATGAATGGAGCAGCCGGGATACATCGGAGGCGGCCGCCCGCCGCATGGTGCTGCGCACGCTAGACGAGGAGTTTGCCGCCGCAAATGCCGGCATCCCGGCTGCGGAACCGCCAAAAAAGGCTTCTCCCGATGCGATCCTGCGCTTGACACCGCTGCTCGCGGCAACCCCGGCACCGTTTGTGCATGGGTATTGGGAGGGTTGGCGCGCGCTGCTGGCAGCATTTGACGGCGAGGCGGCATGGCTGTGCGCGGTGATGGTGGCCTTTGGGGTGTCCGCACTGTTTTCCGGCGAGGGCGCGGCGACGATGGCGGCTTGCGTGCGCACCGCCCGCCATGGCCGTCAAGCGCTGGCGTTGGGCAAGAACACGGCGGCGGCGGCGTATGCCATTCTGTCCGCTGTGGTGTGCGTGGGCCTGCCGGTGGCAGCAAGCGCGGCGTTGTTTGGGTTGCAGGGCGGCGAGCTGCCCGCGCAGTATGCCGGCACCCTGGACAACCCCATCGCCTATCCGCTCACGCTTGCGCAATATGCCGGCCTGCGGGCCGCCATGGCGGTGATGGGAGCGCTGGCGCTGGCCGGCTGCACGGTGCTGCTCAGCGCGGCGCTGCCCTCGGTCACCACCCCAGCGGTGGCGGCGTTGGCACTGTTTGCCGCGCCGATCCTGCTGGCGCAAATCAAGCTGGACAGCCCGGTGCTGGATTGCATTCTGCGCTATCTGCCCTCGCGGCTGCTGCTGGCCCAGCCGCTCATGAAAACCATACAGGCGGTGCAACTGTGGCGCGGCGCGCTGTGGCAGCCGGCATGGTTATGCATTTTATGGGCGGCGCTGCTGCCTGCAATGGGCCTGCTGGCCGTGCGGCAATGGCGCAAGGTGCGCCGGGAGGAACCGATTTCCCAGGACTGACAGGAGGATAAAATGAAGAAGCTGATCGCTGTTTTGCTGGCGGCGCTGTTTGCCGTCACCCTTTCCACACCGGCCATGGCCGCGCCGCCACCCATGCAAATACGGCTTGTTGTGGCCGGTTATGCATTGGAGGGCGAAGCTCTCACCCCCGGTGCTGCCGCCAAACTGCTCGTGACGCTGCGAAACACCCATGACAAATCCTATGTGCGCAACATCACCGTTGCGGCAGCCAGTGCCGACGGCGCGCTGCTGTGCCAGGGCCGGAACCAATGGTATCTGCCACGGCTGGACGCCGGCAAAAGCACCGGGGTTTCCATTGCTCTCAAAGCGGCAGAGAACGCTGCCGCCGGTGGGCACACCCTGACGCTGGACATCCGCTATGAAGACGCCAAGGGCACCGAAGGAACCATGAGCGCCACAGTGCCTGTGGAGGTGCGGGAGGTCACAACCCCGTCGGAGCAGCCCCGGCTGAAGGTGGACGCGCCGACCTCGCTTGCGGTGGACGCCGCAGACCCGGTGGCGGTCAAGCTCGCCGCGCACAATCTGGGGAAGGGCACACTCTATAACCTGAGCGCCACAGCCGCCGGAAAAGGGCTCAGGCTGGTGCGCGATGCTTATGCCGGCAATCTGGACAGCGGCAAGAGTGCAGAAATTGAGCTCACGCTGGCTTTTGACAAGAGCATCGCCGAGGCGGTGAAGCAGTCCGACGCCTGGAAGACCGCGCTGCCCGGAGACCCTGCGCCGGTGCTGGATGTGCCCGCTGAAGTCATATTGACTTATGAGGATGCCGACGGCAATGCCTATACGCAAAAAATAGACTTTGCTGCCCGGGCCAGCATCCCAAGGCCTCAGGAGCCTTCGTTCACCGCGCCCCAAACGCAGCAAAACGGCACAGCCGCGCGCCAGGACCCCACCGGCTGGGTGGTGGCAGGCATTGCGATCATCTTGGCGATGGTGGCAGTGGCGCTGTCGCTTTGGGCCCGCCGCAAGAGGGCCGCAAGATGAAAGGGTTGCATCCATTGGCCGCTGCGGCTCTTGCCGCATTCGCTTTGTGCACGACAATAGCCCTCGCGGCAGACCTGGGTCATCGGGACGCCGCAGCAGAGTTTGCCGCCGATGGCATGCCGGTGCTGCAAGTGTATGCGTCCGGCAGCGCCGGGGCTCCGGTGCTGGATGAAAAGAGCCCGTCTGCATTCCGATCAATCAACGGCGTGCGCGCGGCGATTGCAATCACGGAGCAGCAGGCCATGCTTTCCGGCCTGGACTATGCGCTGCCCGTGACGATCTATGCTGCCGATGAGCGCAGCCTCCCGGAGTTGCGCATGCCGCTGCAGCAAGGGGTGCTGCCCGGCAGCGCCTGGCGCCCGCAGGCGCTGGCAGGCAGTGCGCTGGCGATCAAGCTGGCCGACGCCGCCCATCGCATCGGCCTTTCACTGCCAGGCACGGTGAGGTTGACCGTGGAGGGAGGCGGCTCGCTGGATGTGCAGATCAGTGGCGCGGCGCAGGCTGCGGGCAACGCCCGTGATCATGGCCTGTGGCTGGATGCATCGATCCTGCGCTCACTGCTGCCGGAAGCACGCCCTGATAGCCCGCTTCCCATCACAAGGGTGGAGGTGGAGGCCCGCTCGGTGCTGGCGGCAAATGAAGTGGCACAGGTGCTGCGGACAAAGGGCTACTTGGTAGAAAACCCAACCCTTGCTCCTGCGCGCACGCTGGAGGAAAGCGCGGCCATGCGCAGGCAGTGGGGCATCCTGGCTGCCTTGGCTCTGGCTTGCGCGGCAGTGGCGCTATGGCGCAGGCGGCCCGCCCGGCTCATACCCGCTGCGGTTTCCGCGCTGTGTGCAGCTGCCGTGGGCGTGGCGCTCGCTGCGGTGCTGATGCAGACTGCGACATTGCTGGACATGCAGTTTTTCCTTTCAACCGACGCCCGCTACTTGCTCAACGCACCCAGGTTGCTGGCCGTTGGCCTGCTAACTGCCGCATTGGCCTTGGGCAGCACAGCGGCAACATGGACAAAGGCAAGGTAGGCAAGCTAGGCAAGGAAATCATCCTTCCCATAACACTTGAAACTGCAAATTCTCACATTCGGGCATAGCTCAAAAATTTTTCACGCCTGCTATGGAAAGCTTGCTTGACATTTGCATTACGCCGTGCTACTCTTATGTAAAGCTAGCTTTCCATCAACAAGAGGAGGGATGTAAGTGCGCAATCGGCTGGAAGAAATTCGAAAGCAACGAAACATCACGCAAGAAGATCTGGCAAACGTTTTGGAAGTGTCCCGCCAAACGATCGGGTCTTTGGAAAATGGGCGGTATAACCCTTCAATCATCCTGGCTTTCAAGATTGCACGATATTTCGAAATGGCCATTGAAGAGATTTTTATATATGAGGAGGAAACCGATAATGGGCAAGCAAATTAAGTCCTATGTTTTCTATGTGGGTGTTGCCGCATTCGCCATTGGTCTGTTGCTCAAGTCTTTCTTTCCGGAAGCAAACGGGGCAATGCAATCGCTTTCGTTTGTGCTGATCGGGTTCGGCTCGGGCATCATCGGCGTGGGCATTGCCAGCCTTTGGAGGCAGCGGACCCTAAAGGATCACCCCGAAAAGGTAAAGCAGATGGAAATTGACGAGAAGGATGAGCGGAATGTTCGCCTGCGTGAAAAAGCCGGATATGCCACATGGTATGTCACGATGTTTGTGCTGGCCGCTCTTTCCATGGCCTTTGTTGTGATGGACCTGGCAATCGCATGCTGGCTGACTTTGGGGGCATTGTTTGTCCACATAATAAGTTTCTTTGTCTGCATCGGCAGATATAACAAAAAGATGTAACCGAAAAGAACCTTTCCCTAAAACAAGTGCGCCTCCGGTGCCTGGAGGCGCACTTGCTTTGCTCTCGGAAGTGTTTTCGTCAGCTTGGCCGGGTCACAACGGCCGCTTTGGGTTCTCCGTTGCCCAGCTCGCCAGCGTTGTGTTGGTCATTTCGGGCGCGTGATTTTCACTGTGTATGCCTTGGTGTTGCCGGCCTGGGCTTTCACCGTAATCACCAGCGTGCGCGTCTGACCGGCGCTCAGAGTGATAGTCTTGCTGGTTGTTGCGGCCCCGTCCAGCGTCATGGTGTAGCCGGCATACTTGTCGGCAAGCGCAAACGACAACGTCGTGCTGCTCTGGGTGCTGGGCAGGGTTACGGTGTAGCTTGTGGTCGCGCCTGCAAAGGCCGGGCTCAGTGTGCCGCCAGACAATGACAGGCTTGCCAGATACGCGTTGGTCGATTTGGCCCTGGCGATCGTGATCGTATACACCTTGGTGTTGCCTGCCTGAGCCTTCACGGTGACCGTGAATTTCCGCGTCTGGCCGGGGTTCAGTGCGACAGTCTTGCTGGTTGTCGCCTTTCCGTCCAGCATCATGGTGTAGCCGGCATACTTATCGGCAAGCGCAAACGACAACGTCGTGCTGCTCTGGGTGCTGGGCAGGGTTGCGGTGTAGCTTGTGGTCCCGCCAGCAAAGGCCGGGCTCAGTGTGCCGCCAGACAATGACAGGCTTGCCAGATACGCGTTGGTCGATTTGGCCCTGGTGATCGTGATGGTGTATGCCTTGGTGTTGCCAGCCTGAGCCTTCACGGTGATCACCAGCTTCCGCGTCTGGCCGGGGTTCATCGCAACAGTCTTGCTGGTCGTCGCCTTTCCGTCCAGCGTCATGGTGTAGGTGGCATACTTGTCGGCAACCGCCGGCGTCACCGTTGTGCTGGTTTGCGCATAGCTCAGCGCCACCGTGTAGCTTGTGGTCGTTTTCAAGAAGGTCGGCTTCAGCGTGCCCGCAGATGGCTTCAGGCTTGCCAGATACGCGTTGGTCGATTTGGCCCTGGTGATCGTGATCGTATACACCTTGGTGTTACCCGCCTGGGCCTTCACGGTGACCGCGAATTTCCTCGTCTGGCCGGGGTTCACCGCGACAGTCTTGCTGGTTGTCGCTTTTCCGTCCAGCGTCATGGTGTAGGTGGCATACTTGTCGGCAACCGCCGGCGTCACCGTTGTGCTGGTTTGCGCATAGCTCAGCGCAACCGTGTAGCTTGTGGTCGTTTTCAGGAAGGTCGGCTTCAGCGTGCCTGCAGACATCTTCAGGCTTGCCAGATACGAGTTGGTCGATTTGGCCCTGGTGACGGCCAGCGTGTAAACCTTGGTGTTGCCCGCCTGAGCCTTCACGGTGATCGCGAATTTCCGCGTCTGTCCGGGGTTCAGTGCGATGGATTTGCTGGTTGTCGCCTTTCCGTCCAGCGTCATCGTGTAGGTGGCGTATTTGTCAGCCAGGCCCAGCGAAATCGTGGTGCTGGTCTGCGCATAGGCCAGAGGCACCGAGTAGCTTGTCGTCGTGTTTTTAAACGCGGGCGACATTGTGCCCACAGAAGGTTTAAGGCTGGCAAGGGTGGCGTTGGTTGACTTGGAGCGAACCACCGTGACATAGTAGTACGTCGTGACCTTGCCGGCGACCACCTTGACCGTGACAGCGGAGGACTGGCCGGGGTTCAGCGTTACGGCAACCGAGGAGACAAGGCTGCCATTGATATAAAGCTTGCTCTTGGAATCGGCCAGGACGGGGCTTATCGTGACCTTGCTTACGGTCTCGCCCAGTGTCAGCGTGTATTTGTACACATCCTGGTCAAACGCCGGGCTCAGTTTTCCGGAGGTCACACTGATGGCTCTCAGCTGATCGTTGCGGTAGCCCCTCACCTGCGTCTTCGGGATCACGAGGTTGTATCCTTTGACCGTGCCCACGGCCGCTTCGAACGGTACCTTGACGCTTGGCAGCTGATAACCGGCAGGCACCGACGACACCGTTGCCCAATAGGTGGCCGAGTTCAAACCGGAAACCGTGACCAGACCGGATGCGTCTGAAACACCGGTGCCCACCAGCACCGTGAGGTTGGCATCCTGATAGAACTTGAGGCCAACACCGGGATACGCAGCACCGGTCGACTCCTTGACGGTGATTTTCAACTTGCCTTTTTCGAGCACCGTGATTGCCTGATCAGCGGTCATGCCATTGTAACTCACGGTGATCTTCTTGATCGTGCTGGCCAGAGCGGTGGTGGGCGCGCAAGCATACCCTGTCACCGCCTCGCTTGTGCCATTGTCGTAATGGGCCGACACCGCCAGGCCTGCGGGATTGAACACTTCGCCTTCAACATAGACTATCTTGGCCGGAGGCGTGTCGATCGTGATGCCAGTAAGGGCCTTCTTGCGCACTGTGATCTCCTGATCGGCAGACTTGCCCTCATAGCTCACGGTGATCTTTGTGTCCGCGGTTGAAAGCGCTGCGTTCGGCGCCAATGCATAGCTGGTCACGGCCTCGTTGGTGTTGTTGTCATAATGGGCCAGCACCACCATGCCCGCCGGATCAAACAGGCTGCCCTCAACATAGGCGGTTTTGGTCGGCGGCAGGCTGATTGTGATGCCTGTGAGCTTCTTGGCGCGCACCGTGATTGCCTGGTCGGCAGTCTTGGTGACACCGGCAACCGTGAAGGACACGGTGACTTTGTCGTCCGCCGTCGCAAGGGGGCCACCGGGCTCGACGGTGTAGTTCGTCACAAACGCGCTTGTATCGTTGTCATAGAACGCCAGCACGGCCATGCCGTTGGGATCAAAGCTGTTTCCCTCGATATAGGCCGTCTTCAGAGGAGGCGTCGGGATTGAGATGCTTGCCAGCGCCTTGGTGCGCACCGAGATCGGCTGCTCGGCGGTGAGGTCGGCATACCGGATCGTCACCTTTGTGGTGGTGATCGCCAGAGCGCCCGCAGGCTCAATCGAGAAGCCTGTTACCGCTGCGCTTGTGTCATTGTCATAGAACGCCGTCACCACCATGCCGGCAGGGCTGAAGGAGGTGCCCTCGACATAAGCTAGCTTGGACGGTGCCTGGGTGATTTCAATCCTCACCGGCAGCTTCGTCTGCACGCTGATCTCCTGCTCCACTGACCTTGTCACGCTGGCATAGGTATAGATGATGGAGACCTTGGTGTCTGTGATAGACAGTGTGCTGGATGGGAAGATCAAATAACCGAGCACGGGGGCGCTGGTGCCGTTGTCAAAGTATGCCGTTACCTCCATGCCGGCTGTGCTGAACAGGCTCCCCTCGGTGTACACCGTCTTTGTGGGCGCCTTGGTGATCGCAATGTGATCCAATGCCTTTGCGCGCACCTGGATGGCCTGGTTTGCAGTCTTTGTCACGCCTTCATAGGCGTAGGATACGGTGATGGTGCTGTCCAGCACGGTTAGGGCGCGGATCGGATCCAGGGTGTAGTCCGTCACAACGGCGCTGGTGCCGTTGTCAAAGTGCGCCGTCACCACCATGCCGGCTGCGCTGAAGGTATTGCCCTCGATGTAGCTGGTCTTGGCCGGCGGTGTTGTGATTTCAATGCTTGCCAGCGCCTTTGCGCGCACGGTGATCGCCTGATCCGCCGTCTTCGTCACCGCGCCGATGGTGCACGACACCGTCACCTTCTGATCGGTCGTCTTCAAGGCG
>JAEYYW010000185.1 GCA_023428265.1 Bacillota bacterium
AGGCGACCTTTCGCTCCCCAATCCGGGGCACAACGGCGGGCACAAGGAAAATCTGCACGATGGAAACCGCAACGCCTCCCAGCACCATCAGCAACGTGACCTGGCCCTGGTCGGAGAGAAAGCGGCGGATCAAATAAACCGAGCCCACGCTGTTTACACCGTTAGCGGCAAGGTTGAACACGCTCATCACCAGCAGCACCCAGAACGCCGCCGGCTTGCTGAGGATCCTGCCGATCGGCCCGAAGGGGTTGAACGCGGCGATGGTCAGCGGGCTGGTGTCTTTGTGCTCCATGGATAGCGTTTCAGGCAGAAGGAAAAAGCCGGCCGCCAGGCTCAGCGCCATCAAGACGGCAGCCACATAAGCCGGTGCATAAAGGCCCAGCGTGCTGATGGCCGATCCGAGCGCCGGGCCCGCCACCAGGCCGACACCCCAGGCCAGGCCCACCAGCGAGAAATTCTTTGCGCGCTCGTGGGGCTCTGAGACATCGGCGATGACGGCGCTGGCTGTGGACATGTTGCCGCCGGCAAAACCGGAGACTGCCCTGGACAGGAAAATCACGCCGAGCGAGCGGGCAACCCCAAACACAAGATAACCCGCCACCGACCCGGCAAGGCTCATCAGCAGCACCGGCTTGCGGCCAAACCGGTCGCTCAACCTGCCGAGTATGGGGGCCGCGATGAACTGCGCCGCTGAAAAGATCGTGCTGAGCATCGTGACCATCATCGCCTCGGGGCTGTATTGGCCCACGATAAACGGCGCGATCGGGAAAAACATGCTCAGGCCGATAACATCCATCAGCATGATGAAAAACGCCAGGCCCAATATGGCCTTTTTTCCGGCGGCTTTGTTTGGCTTCCGATTCATCTGTTTACTCCGGCACGAAAAGAAGCTGCAAATTTGCATTTGCAGCTTCCGTCATGCAGTGTTGCTTAGTTTGCCTGGGCCGCGGGGTACACGCTGACCTTCTTGCGGTCTTTGCCATAGCGCTCAAACTTCACAACGCCATCCACCAGCGCGAAGAGCGTGTCGTCGCTGCCGATGCCCACGTTGTTGCCAGGATGCAGCTTGGTGCCGCGCTGGCGGACCAGGATGTTGCCGGCCAGCACCGCCTGACCGTCGCTGCGCTTCACACCCAGCCGTTGCGCATTGCTGTCGCGGCCGTTCTTGGTGGAGCCTACGCCTTTTTTATGAGCCATTCATCTCACCTCCGGTCAATGGCTTTCAGGAGAACTCAAATCAATGGTTGATGGCTGTGATCTCAACCTGTGTGTAGGGCTGCCTGTGGCCCTGCTTGCGACGATAGTTCTTCTTGGACTTGAACTTGAACACCACGATCTTCTTGCCTTTGGTCTGGCGGACGATCTTGCCTTCCACCTTCACATTGTCAAGCACCGGGGCGCCCACGCGGATGTCTTCGCCTTCGTCGGAGAAGAGCACCGTGTCAAACGTGATGGCCGCGCCGTCTTCCAAAGCCAGCTTCTCCACATAGATGCTGTCACCGACCTGGACGCGGTACTGCTTGCCACCTGTTTTGATAATCGCGTACATGAGGTTTACCTCCTTTTGCCAGTCTCGCCGAAAAAAGGCAGGCTGACGCCATTTCAAGCCTGTTCCGTGCGGCTATACCGCAATATAATACCACTTGGTGAATATTTCTGTCAATTCAAATTCTTTGTTGAAATTTTCATTGCAAGCAAACGGCTTTCATTTGGTTGGTAATCCATTTTCCATGTGATATACTATAGTGGAAGGGCGGGAGTCCATGTCTTTTTCGGCAGGTGTGAAAGAAGAGCTGGCCGGGTTGCCTTTGGGCAATCCCTGTTGCCGCCGCGCCGAGCTGGCGGGCGTGATGCTTTCAGCCGGATCCATGCATCTGCGGGCCGGCGGCCTGCAGGCGGAAGTTTCCACCGAGAGCCCGGTCATCGCCCGAAAAGTCTTCAAGCTCATCAAATCGCTGTATGGCATCCAGCCGGCCATGGTGCAGAGTGAGCGCCACCGCCTCAACCGCAACTACAGCTACCGCGTCACGATTGAAGACAGCACCGCTGCCAGAAGGGTGCTGGAAGACGTGGGTGCGCTGAACAGCGGGGAGATCGCCGGCGACGGCGTGCAGGCCAATCTGGTGCGCCTGAGCTGTTGCGAGGGGGCCTTTCTACGGGGTCTTTTCCTGGGGTGCGGCTCCATGTCTGATCCGGGAAAAGGCTACCATCTGGAGCTTGTGCTGGAAGACGAGCAGCTTGCCCGAAGCGCTGTGGCCTTGCTGGCCGGTGCGGAGATCAATGCCCGCATTGTGGTGCGCAGCGGCAAGCAGGTGATTTATATCAAGGAAGCAGACCATGTGTCTGGTTTTCTGGCCACGATCGGCGCCCACGGGCAGATGTTGACGTTTGAGAGCATCCGCGTGGAAAAAGGCGTGCGTAACACGGTCAACCGCGTGGTCAATTGCGACACGGCCAACATGGACAAAGCCCTCCGCGCCGCCGCGGCCCAGGTGGAAAACATCCTTCTGATCGAGCGGGTATCTGGCTTGCAGAAGCTGCCGGAAACGCTCCGGCACACGGCGGAAGCCCGGCTGGAAAACCCCGACGCCACGTTGGAACGGTTGGGAGAGCTCATCGGTGTGAGCAAATCGGGTTTGAACCACAGATTTCGAAAAATCGCCGATATGGCTGAAGAAATCAGAACCCGGGAGGAGTATCAGCATGACCATAAAGAGGCTTAACGTGAGCACAGAAGACGGCCTGCAGCCAAAAGCGGCGGCGCTGCTGGTGCAGGTTGCAAGCAAATATACCTCCTCAATCCTGCTGGAGCAGGGCAGCAAGCGGGTGAACGCAAAATCGATCATGGGCGTGCTGTCGCTGAAGCTGCGCCGGGGCGATACCCTCCTGCTGGCCGTGTCCGGCGACGATGAAGACGAAGCTGCGGAATCCATCGCGCAACTGATTGAAAAGGGCGAAGCAAAGCAATAACACCCCGGCCGCCATACAGGCGGCCGGTTTTCCATTTTTTTGATATTCCTTTATCACATGGCAAGAAAATAACGATATATCCCATTGAGGCATTTGCAGCCGGCGATGCCTCGATTTTGTGTGCCGGGGAAACTCAGCTACAAGATGGGGTGGACTCCGCTAATTTTTTATTGTTTTTCATACCAGGATCGTGATATAGTTTACTATCGGCAAAACAATCCATAAAAACCGGTTCTTCCCAAGTTTTCGCCATAACCCAGTTCGTCGAAGGGATCGCTGAAGATGGACATCACCACTATTCTCGGCATCGTCATTGCGCTTGGCGGCATTGTCGGCGGCTATATCATGGAATCCCACGGCGGCATTGCAAAAGCGTTGGCAGCTCTCTGGTCCCCCACCGCGGCCCCCATCATTCTGGGCGGCACGATCGGCGCGGTGCTGGTATCGTTCCCACTCAATGAGCTGAAGCTGATCGGCTCCATGTTCAAGGCCATTTTCTTCAACAAGAAGCTCAACGAAGTGCAGACAATCCAGACCATGGTGCGTTTTTCAGAAATCGCGCGCAAGGAAGGCCTTCTGGCACTGGAAGGCGAGGTCGCCAAGATCAAGAACCCATTGATCGAAAAGGGCCTGAAGCTGATCATCGACGGCACGGAGTCTCAAACGACCAAAGACATCCTCAGCTGGGACATGCACCTGCAAAACGACGTATTCATGCGCGGCTCCAAGCTGTTTGCCGCCGCCGGCGGGTTTTCTCCCACAATGGGCATCATCGGCACGGTGATGGGCCTGATCACCGTGCTGGCCGGAAACCTGGAAGATCCGGCAGAGCTCGCAAAGGGCATCGCAACGGCATTCATCGCCACACTGTATGGCGTGAGCCTGGCAAACCTGCTGTGGCTCCCCTTTGAAAACAAAATCAAGGTGAAAGCCTCCCGCCAGCGACTCATCAACGAGCTGATCATTGAGGGCGTGCTCTCCATCCAGGCCGGAGACCATCCGGACACGGTGCGTGACAAAATGAGCTTGGCATATTTTGAAAAGTCTTCCGGCAAAAAAGCTGCCGCCGCGCCCAAGAGCGCCGCTGAGGAAGAAAAATGAAAGGGCACGAAGAGCACGAAAAGGAGAATGGTGAGCGCTGGCTGCTCACCTATGCCGACCTGATCACGCTGTTGCTGGCGTTCTTTATCATCATGTTTTCCATGAGCAACCTGGACAAGGAAAAATACAAGGCGGTCATCCAGTCTCTGGGCAACGCGTTCGGCGCGGTTTCCGGAGAAGGCGACGGAGCCGGGGCCGGCGGCGAGCTGAACTACCCGCTGTTTTCCCCCGGGTCATCGCAACCGCCGGGGTCCGGCACGGCCTCTGCGGCTGCCGGCCAGGCAAGCGCACCGGCGATCTCTCCATTGGTTTCCGCCTCACCGCCCGGGGGAGGCATCGGCAACGCCATTGAGACGGAGGCCATGGAAAACGCGCAAGAGCAGGTGCGGGGCCTTTTGGCGCAGGAGCACCTGGACAACGACGTGTCAGTCACCATGCGCGCAAGGGGGCTGGTGATCAGCATCAACTCCCGCGTGCTGTTTGCCAGCGGAAAATCAGACCTGGCAGCCTCCTCAGAAGACCTGGTGCTGCACATCGCCGATGTGTTGGCGCCTTTGGCCGATAACCAGATCCTTGTGGAGGGCCACACCGACTCCGACCCGATCCACACGGCGCAATTTGATTCAAACTGGGAGTTATCGGGATGTCGCGCTTCCACGGTGCTTCGGCTGCTGCTTTCCACCGGGAAGCTGAAAGAAGAAAACATGTCCGCCGTGGGCTACGGCGAGTATCGACCGATCGCGCCCAATGACACACCGGCCAACAAAGCTAAAAACCGGCGGGTCAACATCGTGATCCTGAAAGACGATTACAACAAGGGCATCGACATCAAGTCGGCAGACTGAGCAGGCGGCAAAGGCAGGATCCGGCACTCTCTCCCAAACGCGCGGGGAGAGGGTTTTTGTATGCCGGCCATGCAAGAATCCGGATCGTATGAGCAAAGGAAAATGATGGAATACTAATCCCGAAGGACTCAAACCCGGAGGGATTGGTCGCCAATGCGAAAAACCTCAACCTTCACGATGTATACCGCCGCAGTGCTCCTGTGCATCCTCGGCACGGTCATGGCCATTGCCGGCGATTCCTGGTCCGCCAGAAATAGCCTGCCCCGGCTTGGATCCGCAGAGCCGGCGGGATCACAGGCCCCAGCCGGTGTGAATCTGGGTGAAAGCCTGCAAAGCCCGCAGCCCGATCTCATTGTCACCGATGGCATGAGCGTGTTTTGGATCACCACCTATTCCACCTGTGGGCACACGATGGTGCGGGAAGAGGCTCCGGACAGCCGGTTGGTTGGAAAAAAGCTGGAAGAATTTGCCGGATATTATCCGGACTACAAGCTGTCTCTGGTAGACGGCAACATCCGCATGGACCGCACCATTTATCAATACTGCCCGGATCACTACATCATCAAGAGCGACAGCACCGGGAGCATTTTTGTCTATCGCAATCTGGGCGGTCTGGACAAGCTGACAATGGTCACAAAGCTGTCGTTTCCGGTCGAATCGATTCCGCCGGATTACCGGCCATTGCTGGAAGAAGGCATGGCCTTTGGCAGCATCGAGGAGATTGAGGGTTTGATTGAAGACGCGGAGACATGACGGCCAGCCGCTACTGTTTGCTTCTTGTTACCGTTTTCGCCACATCAAGCGGGATACGGACCGATCTGATTGACAAACACCAACCCCGTGGCCCACAATACCGCTAACAGAATATATTACGGAGCCGCCTTGCCGGGCACATGTCCGGCAGCCAGGCGCCTCCGAATAACGGCGGGGAGAGCTCAATGGAAACAATGAGACTGGGGCGAACCGGCATCACCGTGTGTCGCACCGCATTTGGCGCGCTGCCGCTGCAGCGGACCGAAACGCAGGAAGCCGTGCGCATCCTGCAGAAAGCTTTTGAGAGCGGCATACAATTCTTTGACACAGCGCGGGGATATAGCGACAGCGAGCAGAAAATTGGTCTTGCGCTTTCCTCAGTCCGCAGGCAGATCACCATCGCCACAAAGAGCACCGCGCAAGACAAGGAGACGCTGCACAAGCATCTGGCTGAAAGCCTGAAGATGCTGCGCACCGATTATATTGACGTTTATCAGCTTCACAACCCGGCCACAGTGCCGCTGCCGGGCGACGAGCTCTATGAGCAGATGCGGATGCTCAAGCAAAGCGGCGCGATCCGCTTCATCGGCGTGACCTGCCACAGGCTGGACAACGCGCTGCTGGCCGCCCGGTCCGGGCATTATGACACAGTGCAGTATCCGCTATCCTATCTTTCGAGTGCAGAAGACTTGCAACTGGCCAATGCCTGCGAAGAAAACGACGTGGGCCTGATCGCAATGAAGGCGCTGTCTGGCGGGCTGATCACATCGGCGCCGGCGGCATTTTCCTTTCTGCGCCAATATGGCAATGTACTGCCCATCTGGGGCATCCAACGCATGGAAGAGCTGATGGAGTTCCTCGCTTTGGAGCAAAACCCGCCTGTGCTTGGCGGCAAGCTGCAGGAGATCATCGACCATGACCGCAAGGAGCTCTCCGGCTCGTTTTGCAGGGGCTGCGGCTATTGCCAACCCTGCCCGGCCGGCATCCCGATCTTCACGGCGGCCAGGATCTCGCTGCTGCTGCGGCGGGCGCCCTATCAGCAGTTTCTCACAGAGCAATGCCAGCAGGCCATGGAGACGGTGGAGGAGTGCACCGGGTGCGGTCACTGCACCTCCCACTGCCCCTACGGGCTGGACACACCTTCGCTGCTGCGGGCCAATCTGAAAGACTACAGGGAGTTTGTCAAGCAGCACGCAGCGGAAATGCGGTGAACAGGAAAGGCGGCTTGATCAGCCGCCTTCCCCATTTCATTGGCTATTTTGCGCTTTCCTCTTTGGCGGCTCCATCCATCACCACAAAACGGTCCTTCCCGCTTCCCTTGGCCTCATAGAGCGCCATGTCTGCCCGGTAAATCAACGTGTCCACCGTGTCTACGCTCGATGCCGCCGTGACGCCCAAACTGATTGTGGTGTTGAAACTTTCAAACTCCGGCGTGTGGCGGATGCTTTCAAAGAACCCCTCGATGGCCCGCAGCGTCTCCTCCCGACCGGCGCGAAGGAAGCCGGCATACTCATCGCCGCCCCACCGTGCGATCTCCCCCTTGCCGGAAAACGCCTGCTGCGCCAGGCGGCCATAAAGTCGCAGGATGTTGTCGCCCACCAAATGGCCGTGCTGATCGTTGATTCTCTTGAAGTTGTCCACATCAAACACGAACACGTGCAAAGGACCGCCGCCGATGGCACTCTCCAGCAGGTCGTTGAAGCCCCGGCGGTTTGGCAAGCCGGTGAGCTGGTCGGTTATGGCCATGCTGAGCAGCGTCGTCTCCTTTTGCCGCACAATGCGGTTCACCACAATCAGCACCAGAAGCACCACCATCACATAGATCAATATGTCCTTCAAAAGCTGTGACCGGAAGGATTGCTCCAGCACGGACGTATCCTTCTTGATGAGCAGATACCAGTTCAGGTCTTCAATGTACCGTGTGATCTGGTAGCCATCTGAAGTCCTGTCACGATATTCATAGGTGCGCAGGTTGTGGCGGTCGCCAACAATCTCCTCCCTGTGAGATAACAGCGCAGTCTGGTCAAACACATTGTCCTGGCCGATGTTTTTCGCGTCGGAATGCGAATGCACCTGCACCACGCCATCCCCACTGAACAGCAGCGCCTCCAACTGGAAGTTCTGCTCAAAATGCCTCAGCAGGTCCTGCACATGGTCAATCTCCACCCCCACGCCGGTCACACCCAGCAGATTTCCAGACTCGTCTGTGACGCGGCAGTTGACGAAAACCGATAGCCTGTTGTGGTTTGCCTCGTCGGTGTCAACATCCAGGTCGTAGGCTGTGTTCTGATCAAGAAAATCCCAATACCAACGATCATGGTCGTCGTCGGGCGATATCACTTTGTTGATCCCCTGATAGTGGTAATATGTCTTTGTGGTCTCGGAGACCATAAACACCGACTCATAGCCATACTTCTCCTTGAGCCCCCGCAGATACTCCTGCAGCTCGATCAGGTGCTCCAGAGAGTCTTCACCGGAGGCTTCGGCGCGCAGCCAGCCCTTCAGAAAGCTGTCGTTGGCCATTGTGAGTGACACAAAGATCGGCTTGGTGAGCTCATTTCGGATGTCCGCATAGATGTTGGTGGCAGTGAGCCTGGAAATGTTGGCGATGTCATTGCGGATAATCTTGCTGTATGTGGCGGAGCTTGTGAAACCCACCGCGATGAATCCGGCCAGAATGATCGCGCAGATGAGGATATTCAAAGAAACCCGGCGGCTTCTTCTCATCAAAACCTCCAGAGTATGTAATCATATATAACAATTGTAGCCCACCACGCTGCGGTTCTCAATAAAAAAAGGGAAACATGACAAAAAAGATGCCGCCAGGGTCAATAAAGCTCAAAAATGAAATTCTGCTGCCTTGGATACATCCGGCAGAACAAAGCGGCCGCATCGGCGTCTCCACGGGCAAGGCCCGCATCAAGGGCTTCGGCTGCGTCCAGATAGCCGGTCAGAATCCGGGCCAGCGTGCCGACTCCGCAGGAAAAACCGGGCTGCTGATCGGTGCGCCTGGCGGAAGCACGCCCGCCGGAAGACAGGATGTGATAGACGCCATTGTTGGCAGCAACCATGTTGTCACCGGTGATCTCCAGCAACAGCTCTCCGTCGCAGGCTGGCGCGGCCTGGCCAAACGCCAGAGGCACATCCACCACGCGGAACATCACATGGGGCTGCAAGCGCACCCTGTCTTTCCAGGCGCCGCCAAGCAGAAGGAACCGGTCAGAAACCGGCGCAGTCCACCACACGTCCTTGCCAATGGGCTTCAGAGCCGCCAGCACAGCGTCCACCGCCGCCAGGCGCGTGCAGACAAGCTCCACAATCTCAACCTCGTCAGCCCGTTCCTCACAAAAGGCATAGGCGCGGGCAGAACCGCTTGCCGTGGCCAACAGGAGGAAACCACCGTTGGCGGCGTTTTCCTCCACACGCCGCCGCCACTGCGCATCCCCCCGCAGGCAATGGCAGTTCAGGCCGGCCATATATTCCGAATAAAGAGCGGAGAGCAGAGAAAAGTCCGGCGACTCGACCCGCTCCACAGCCCATCCGGCCGGGGCGTCCGGCAACTCCGGGGCAGGCCGGCGGGGCTCCTGGGAAAGGCAGCATGCCTCCCAGCCGAGCCGCTCATAAAACCCATGGTGAAACGGATACAGAAAGTTGAAGCCCAGGCCCCTTTGCGCCATATCGGCAAGGGTATGGGCCATCAGCTCCCGGGCATAGCCTTTGTTACGCCACGCCGGGGCCGTTGCCACGCCGGAGAGAGCCTCTACAGGCACTGCCCTGCCACGCAGCTGAATGGTGTATGGGATCATCTGAAGGTTTGAAACAAGGGACTCCCCCGCATACATCGCAAGGGTCTGGTCCTGCTGGTAAACGCGTGAAAAATACCACGCAAGGAACCGCTCGCCGCTTTCCGGAAAGCTGTCTTTCCACAGATCGCGGATCCCGCCTGTTTCTTCCGCTTTCGGCTTTCTGATCAGGGGTTGCATTGCTGCCTGATCCGATACTTGTTTGCCATGTGGTGCGGATAATAGGATTCTTTCGCGCGGCGCAGGCCGGGGATACCCATATCCTCCTCGCGGTTCACAAACTGCACATCGGGAAAATTCCGATAAAGGAACTGCTGGTTGAGAAACGCATAAATGCCGGGCACAGTGGGGTCGGCCTTCTCCAGATGGATTAGCGCCATATCAGGCCGCAGCCGCTCACCCACGGTGAACGCAACCGGCTTGCCGCTCATCTCGATGAGCGCGCCGGTGAGCCCCAGCGCTTCCATGTGGGTAACAGCTTCGCGCACGGCGTAATATTCGCATCTGGCTTCGTCGCCGCCGTCATGGTCCTGCATCCATTGATCGCAGATCATCAGGCAGCGGTCCAGGTGCTCAGGCCCCAGATCCACCCAATCATAGCCGGGGCCGCCCAGAAACTTGTTGATGTGGTTGCGCTTTGCGTGATACTTCTTGCCCGGCAGATCCACCAAATCACTGCGCAGGTAGATATACTCAGCAAGGTCACGATCCTCCGCCACCTCAAAACCGTCGGCACCCTCTGCCCGAAGCCTGTCCACAAACTCCTGGTTCACGCCCATAATGTCCAGACCGCAGGCACGGGCGGAAATGTCGGCGATCGCCGTCTCCACCGCCGGCCTCACCGGCATGCCTTTGGGCACGATGGGCTGCATGTGGCCCATACACCCCGTTTCCGGGTGGGCATAGCACAGATAGAGCACACCGTCTTGCTCGCACAGCTCAATCATCCAGCCCTGACGCCAGATAAACAGGTTGGCAAATGACATCTCGGAGTTCTCAAACGGCAGATCTGAGGTGTATCGCAAAAAAAGCTCTTTGTCTTCAAGCCTCAACGGCCGGAATGGTAACAAACAAATCCCCCTGACCATTTGCGTCGATGAACCCATTATAAACCATTCCGGGGAAATGGGAAAGCGCAGAAACGCAAGAAGCAGCAAACCAATGCCTGGCAACGGGCCCGAAGCTCATCCAGTTCAAAACAACGCGCTGTTTTCGGCACGCAACAAGAAATCCTTCGGAGACGCGGGCAAGGCCTGCTCGGTCATGCGGCGGTTCATCTGAATCGTCACGTTTGTAAACTTTCCGTCCGTCACCTCAGCGGATGCGCTCGCTTCCAGCTGGACGGTTTCCTGCAGCGACATCACCTCAAGCCTGTAGCGGCCGGGGATCATCTTCATGCGGAAGAAGCCGTCTTCATCGGGCGTGATCCGGGTGATGACACGGCCGGTGCTCTCATCGTGCACAATGATCACATATTTTTCCCGGTTTGCATCATCGGAGCTCCGGGTGATCACGGAATTCTTCTGCTGATGAAGGATCTGCCCTTCAATCCCGCTGCAGGAGCCGCGGCTGGGGCTAAACAGAATGAGCAGCGCAAGCATCACATCAAGCGCAAGCGCCCATGCCAGCAACACCTTGTTTGGCTTGGAGTTTGCCGGAATCTTGAACATCTCAATTAACCCTTTCACAATGGAAGGATATGACAATTATACGCAAAGGCAAGAAAAATGTAAACAACCTGCAGACGGTGACGAACCCCGGGCGGCGAGGCCCGGCCACACTCAGATTTCTTCTTCCTCCTCGGTGATGCCAAGATCACTCCGCAAGGCGTCTATGCGCGCCCGGAGCTTCTCCGGCGTCACATCGTTCAGGGCGTCCATGCTCTTGGTCATGGCCTCCCTGTAATAATCCAGCGCTGCCTCCGGCCGCCCGTCATGCTCGGCGATCAGGCCCATGTGGTAAATTGCATCGGCAAAGCGCTTCTTCGCATATGCTTTCTCAATATAGCCCCTGGCCTTGTCCCACTGGCCCATCTCCAGATACATCTGCCCGGTGTTGTCCAGAATCACATGGTCTTCCGGCTCATACTCCAACGCTTCCAGGTTGTAGGGCTCTGCCTTGTCATACATCTTCAGCGACGTGTAGACATAGCCGAGAGTTTGATACACGCGAATGCTCTTGAAATTCTGGTGCAGGTCTTCCAGCGCAATCAGCGCCTTCTCGGAGTTGCCCAGCTTGAACCAGGTGATGGCGCGGTTCATGCGGATCAGGTTGCGGAGCGGCGCCTTGCAGGCAGGAGATCTGAGCGCGCTGTCCAGGTGCTGCAGCGCCTCTTCAAACTTGCCCTGCTTCATCAACAGCACGCCGAAGGCTCCCTCGTTTTTGAATGACATGCCGCCATACTTCATGCCCCGGCGATAAAACTTCTCGGCTTTGGCCAAAAAGCTCCGCATGTGGTTGTAATACCCGATGTTTCCAAACAAATTTCCAATCAGCGACATCTCAGCGCTCCTCCTTGGCGAGCTTGCGCAGCAGACGATCCCTCCGCCTGGCGAAGGAAGCGGACTCCGCGCTGCCGGAAGCAAAGCCCAGCGCACACAATTTTAACATGCAGCGCTCCACGATTTCCAGCGCTTTTTCCGTGTCGCCAAGACGATGCTCATAATACTTGGCCAGTTCCGCATAGGGCAGCAGGCCATGACCGCCCTCGTCCAGCATCCGCAGCCAGTGATCCGCCGCCTCGTCGTGGCGGCCCTGGCGCTTCAGAAGCATGGACAGCTCCCGGATGGCGCCGGCGCCTCCCTGCTGGTAAAAGCGCTCAGCCTCCTGCATGCGGCCCATACGCTCGTGAAGACGCCCGCAGGACCACAGGTCTTCGGCATGCTGAAGCTCCTCAGGCCGCTTCACGGCCTGGCACATCCGGCAGAGCAGCGTGAGCAGCGAGGCGATGTCGCGGCGGTTGTGCTCCATCACCATGCGCATCGGCTCAAAATCCCCGCTGCGCAGATATTCAAAGAACATCACCGGCACCAGGGAGCCCGGCACATCCTCCACACGCTCCCGGCCCAGCACTTCCTTTTCAAGATTTTGCAGGTTGCACTGCCGAAGCCTTTTTCGATAGATCCGGCGGGCGGCGTGCAGCAGGTCCACCTGCTCCATGTCGTCCAGTGGCGCGGCAATGCGGTTGATCACGGCGCGGGAAGCTATCAGAGGGGTGTCGAAGCACTTGCCGTTGAAGCTCACAAGCCAGTCAAAGCCCCTCAGCTTCTTGCACAGCATGGAGAGCATTTCGCCCTCCACATCATAATCCTCCATAAAAAACTGCTCGATGATGAACTTGCTGCCGGACACATAACCCAAACCGATCAGAAAGGCCACGGTGCCGCTGCCACCGGCCAGACCGGTGGTTTCAGTATCCACAAAAGCGGCCTTGGTGATGTCCCAATCCTCAAAACCGGCGCTTTTGCAGATCACGCGCACAGCGTCTTCCTCGGCGCAGGCAAGCAAGCCGCCGGACACTTCCTCCAGATCGTATTCCGCGACCTCATGGAGGCAGGCGGATTTCTTTGCAGGGCGAGGCGCATCGTCCTGCGCGCGGTAGGCAGGCGATTCCATCGCGATGCGCTTCAGTTTTTCTTCCAGGGAGGACATGGCTTTATTATAGCGCAATTCCATGAAAATAGCACGAACCCCCGCCCAGGACCGGGAGGAGGTTCGCGGCGAAATTTAAGCCATTGGGCCAGCTACCAGGGGCCAGAGCCTTACCGTGTGATCTTGATTGTTTTATAATAATACTTGGGCCCCACCGTGACGCGCACCGTGTAGCTGCCCGTGGGCACAATAGAGCCCACTTTCAGCCCTGCGGTGTTGCCGGCGGTCGCCTTGCCGTTCCAGGTGATGGCGTAGTATTTCCCGGCGGGCATGTTGACGAAACTCTTCACGGTGGCCGCAACCTTCCCCTTGGAGTTGATCACCTGCACGGTGGCGTTGGTTGGATAATTGACTTTGAAGTTGCAGAGCGCGTAGCTGCCGCCGGTGGCCCGGAATGTTCTGGCATAGCTCTTCCATGTCACAGACGGGTAACGCACGATTTTCACGGTGATCGTGGCTGACGTGCCGGTGATGCCGTTTGCAACCGGCGTGACGCGCACCTTGTAGGTGCCGACTGCCAGATATCTGCCGGATACCTTTCCGTCCCAGGCCCAGGTCTTGACCCCGGCGGAGGTTTCCGCGCGGGTCAGGATCGGAACCCACCGGCCCGAACGATAGACCTCAAGCTTGGCTGTGCCGGGGCCGCCCATCTTGTAGCTGAACGTCATGCGGTTGCTGCCGCCCGGTGAAAGCGCGGCGGTGGTGCCGATTTTGGGAATTGCGGAAAAAGCAGAAACCGTTGTGCCGCGCTTCAGCGTGAGCGTATAGGTTTTGGTTTTATCGGTGGTGAGCGGCGAGGCCACCACGATGGTCACTTTTTTGGTGCCGCCCAGGCCTACGGACACAGAGCGGCTCAGCGCCTGCACACCATCGATGGTTACGGTGGCCTGCGCGCTGGCTCGGGTAGCCGAGACGGTGACTGCCCCTGTTGTGGCGGGCATAAGGCCCGTGTATGCCACCACGGTGGTGGAGAATGCCGGGCTTCTGGAAATGGCCGGTGAAACGGCGATGTTGGCCAGGCCCAGGTTCACAACGGGGGCCCTGACCACATGCAGCGTATAAGTCTTTGTGGTGGAACCATCCTGCGCGGTAACCTCCACAACCACATCTTTGGATACGGAAGAAGAAGACAGCGCAACCACAACGCTGGAAGCAGCCTGCCCGTCGATTTTGCACGTGGCCTTGCCGCTGGCCGTCAGCGGCTTGATCGTGACGGAGCCCACATAGTCATACAGCGTGATGGTGCAGCCGGCAGACTCCGGTTGAAACGCCGGGCGAATATAGGCGCCGGCGGAGAGGCTGATGCCGGACAAGCGCGGGTTTTGGGAGACATAAACAGCCGTGTAGGTTTTGCCGGTTGCGGAGTCCGGTGGGTCAGGCGTGAAGCAGGCGGGCCCGGCGCCGACAGTGTCAGCCTGGCCGTCGCCGTTGATATCCCAACCAACAAAGACCGACTCGGCGCGGTTCGCCGCCGGCAGGAGGATCTGCTCCCCATACCAGTAGCGGGACTTCGGCAAAGCGTCGCCCGTGCCGCCGTCATAGTTGAGTGATATGGCATAGGTGGTTTGCGGCGACACCACCGCAAAGCCCGGCAAGCCGGCCGGAGGCGCTTCGGGGTTCAGATAGTTGCTGCTGAGATCCAGCGACGCCAGCGCGGTCATCCCGCTGAAGAAGTCGCTTGAGACAGCGGTGAGCAGATTGGCGGAAAGGTCCAGCCACTCTATCGATGTGCTTGCGGCCAGCCAGGCCGGCAAGGCGCTGATGCGGTTGCCGGCCGCGTTCAGGCTCTTGAGCGCCGCGGGCAGGGCCGCCCCATCCGGCAGGGCAGAAAAGCCACAGTTTGAAATGTTGAGGGAAACCAGAGAGCCGAGACCAGACAGGTCCGGCAGCGCGGATAACGGGTTACCGGCCACATCCAGCGATTGCAGGCCGGCCAAAGCCGAAAGCTCGTCAGGCAGCGCCTTCAGGCCATGGGCTCCCAGCTTGAGCGTCCGCAGCGAGGTTGCACCGCCGATGCCCTCCATGCTTGAAAACACACCACCGGAGAGATCCAAACTGGTCACGGAGGCAAGCTCGGCAGCGGTGACAAAGCCGTCGGCATTGCTGTCAGCGCCTGCCGAAGCAAGAGCTGCGCCAAAGCCTGCGTCGGTGAAATGGATTGTGCCGGTGGCTTCATAGCGGGCCGTGAAGGTCTTGTTTGCGGTGATGCTCATCGCCAGGATCTGCGCTTCGGTCAGCTTGGTCTGGCCGTCATACCAGCCGAGGAAATCATAACCGGCAAGCGGCGCCGCCTCCGGCACGGCAGAAATATGACCACCGGCGGTTACCTGCGAGACGACATCCTCCGCGCCGCCGCCGATGGTGCCGAACCGCTCCGTGCGGAAAGTGACCGTGTAGCCGAAGATCGCCTTATACGTCACGGAAGAGGCGGTGACGGGGGTGGGCGCGACAGGCACCGTGTCTCCGCCGCGGGCATCCACGGTTCCGTTGCCATCGGAGTCCCAACCGCTGAACACAGAACCGGCCTTTGCGGCGGAGGGCAGCTTGACCGTCTCGCCATGGTAATAGCGGGATTTCGGCAACACACTGCCGCTCAGTGTGCCGCCGTTCAAATTCAGGGAGACGGCGTAATCCTTCTGCCTTGCGTACACCACCGTGGCCCCGGCCCGGACTTTGCCAAGCTCCGTGCGGTCATCGCTGCCGGTGATGGGGTTCAAATAGTTGTATTCAATTTCAAGACGGCTTAAGGAACCCATGCCGGCAAACACGTCGGCGGGCAGCGCCGTGAGCCGGTTGTAGTTCAGCACGAGCCTGGAGAGGCCCGTCAGGTTCGCAAAGGAGGCCGGCAGGCTTGCAAGGCTGTTTTGCGCCATGTCCAGGTCAGAAAGCTTTGCAAGATTGCCAAAGCTTGAAGGGAGCGACGCGATGCTGTTGTCCCACAGTGTGAGCGTGCTCAGGTTCACCAGGCTGCCGATAGAGTCCGGAAGCGCGGTGAGGCTGTTGCGGTGCAGGTAGAGCTCCCGGAGCTTTGTCAGGCCGGAAAACGCGTCGGGCAGGCTGGTCAAGCCGTTGTTATACAGATTGAGCTCGACCAGGTTCACAAGGCTTCCCACACCCGCCGGCAAGGAGGCGATGCGGTTGAGCTTCAGGTCCAGCGTGGTCAAGCCGGTCATCGTCCACAGGGAGGCGGGCAGGCCAGCCTCCGTGAGAGCGTTGCTGGTCAGGTCCAGCGTCTTGAGCTTGGTAAGGTTGGAGATTTCCGCCGGCAGCTCGGTAATGCCGGTGCCTGAGACAGTGAGGGATGTGAGGTTTGTGGCGTATCCGATGCCGGTGATGCTGGTCAAGCGGTTGTCCATCACTGTCAGCGTGGTCAACGCGGCCAGCTCCGTTACGGTGATGGTGCCGCTCCCGTCGGTATCGACGCCGGATGCGACCAACGCGGCCTGGAAAGCCGGTTGCATGACCACCTCTCCGGCGGCGGCATGGGCGGCCGATTGAAGGCCGGGGAATGCAACAGACAGCATGAGGGAGAGCAGCACGGTGATTGCTGCGGCGGCGGCTGGTTTTTTCATTTCCATTCCCTCCCGATATGTCGTTGGGCCCAGATATTCCAATAACTGAATAAATACCCGGCTCGAATACTGCTCAAACAATCCCAATCTTATCCTGATCAAAATTTTTATAAAATCGTGTGTAATGCGCGGCACAGAAGATTTTTAGGCGATCCTCCATACTATTGGTTTGTCGAATGCAGTCGAATCCACCTCGAATGTCGAAAAATGGTGATTAATTCTTTGGTTTCAGCCTAAACAATGTAACTTTATGGAACAAATGATGTGTGTGAATCTCATATAATTCTTGGGAATGAGTCCATCATCAATAAGGAGATGAACGCTCAAATGCAAAAAGATGGGAAAAACATCGTGGGCCGTAGGGTGAAGATTGCCAGAAAAAAGAGCAAGAAGCCGATTACGCAGCAGGATCTGTCAGCCAGGCTTGGTGTGATGGGCGTGAATATTGACCGCGTGTCCATCTCCAAGATCGAATCCAGCAACCGGTATGTGGCAGACTTCGAAGTGCTTGCCCTCGCCAACGCCCTGGAAGTGTCGGTGCAGTGGCTGCTGACCGGCGAGGGGTGCCAGCCGCAGAAGTAGCCCACGGCAGCTAGACAGACCATTTGCCGCATCTTCCGCCCCATTTTGCGAGCTCTTTGTCTTCCGTGCTGAACACCACCAGCTCGCACTGATTTTCACATCCGGTGCATTGCCTGGTATCGGTGCTGTATTTCTGACCCATTGCAGCATAACCGGCAAACCGACTGACCGCGCCGCCGCGCACCGCCTCAGACGCCAGCAGCGCCGCGCCCCAGGCCCCCATCACATCATGATGGGGCGGCACCAGTATCTCGGTGCCGAGGGCCCGCCGAAACGCCTCCACCATGCCGGTGTTGGCTGCCACTCCGCCTTGAAACACCACAGGGCCGGCAATTGCCTTGCCCTTGGCAAGGTTGTTGAGGTAGTTGCGCACCAGAGCGTCACAAAGACCCGCCACAATATCCTCCTGGCGGTGGCCGTTCTGCTGCTTGTGGATCATGTCTGACTCGGCAAACACGGCGCACCTACCCGCGATGGCGACCGGCGACGTTGAGGCCAGCGCCAGCTGGCCGAACTGGCCGATGGGCACGCCCAGCCGCTCGGCCTGCCGGTCCAAGAAGGATCCTGTGCCGGCGGCGCACACGGAGTTCATTGCAAAGTCAGTCACCACGCCGTCTTTCAAGAAGATGATCTTGGAGTCCTGCCCGCCGATTTCCAGCACCGTGCGCACACCGGGCAGCCAGTGCCGCGCGGCCACAGCGTGGGCGCTGATTTCATTTTTCACCAGATCCGCCCCCAGCATTGCACCAGCCAGCTGCCTTCCGCTGCCGGTGACGCCCACAGCACCAATGACCGGCGCAGCCCCGCCCAGCATGCCAAGAAGCTCCGCCATGCCCCGGCGGATCGCCTCCACCGGCCTGCCGGCTGTTTTCAGATAAAGCCGCTGCGTGATGGTGCCATCACTGTCAGCCAACACGATGTTGGTGCTGACCGACCCCACGTCCACCCCAAGAGCCATGCCGTTCATCGCGTCCCCTCCCCTGCCTTTTGCAGCCTCCGCTGCCGGAGCAAATCCACAAAGGCTTCGATGCGGGTCAGGTAACCGGCTTCTCCGGTCATCTCGTCAATCACCAGCGTGATCACCGGCAGGTCATAGTCCCGCGAGATGGCCGGCAGAATTGCCTGCGCCACAATCTCCGGCATGCAGCCTAGCGGGTAGAGCTGGATCACCCCGTCAAAGCCCTGCTGGGCGTGCAGCACCGTGTGGCCCAGTGTTTCGCGGGTGTGCCCGCCAATGTCTGTGCCCAGATAACCGGATGCGGCCTCGGCAAACCGCAGATCCCGCCGCCGGTGCAGCCCCTTGCGCATTGTGTCGTCAATCCAATGGCCGATGGTGACATACCGCTCGGCTTCCACGCCCAGTGCGGCAAGCCTTGCCTCCAGGCGCATGTTGGTCCAGGGGTCAATGGTGCCGTAAATCTCGCCCACAATGCCCACGCGCAGCACCTGCCTGTTTGGGTCCAGCAGCACCCGCAGCAGCCTTTGCCCGGTTTCCGCGGTCAGGCGGAGCATCTCCCCGGTGCCCATTGTGCTTCTGGCAGCCCGCCTGTAGCCCTGCCAGACTCCCTCGGCGGTGCCCCGCACAGCCTCCCAGGCCATCACGTGGCGGTAGCTCCGCTCCAGCTCGTCCACTGCCAGCGAAAGCCGCCCCGCCCGGCCCAGGATGCCCGCCAGCTTCGGCGGGTTGAAGCCGCCGGTCAGCTTGCGAATCCTGCCAATGAGCTCGCCGGCGCCCGCGCGGCAAATCTCCAGATGGATGGCGTCCATCGGGCAGCCCGCATCCTCAAGCACTTCGCGCTGCATCTGGCAGTAATAGCCAAACCGGCAGGGCCCCCAGGCCCCCACCATCAGCTGGGTGTCGGCTCCCATGCGGTGGGCTTCGATGAGGTTGCCCACGGTGATCTTCAGCGGCAGGCACGCCCCCTCCGGCACATGGCGGGCACCCAGCTCCATTGTTTTGAGGCTGTTGTCCGGCGGAATCACATAGGCCACGCCCATGTCGTCCAGCGCGGCTTTGGCGGTAATATAGGCATTGCCCATATGGGGGAACCCAATCAGCATGCGCCGGCCCTCCGGTGCAGCAATGTATCGGCAAAGGCCTCAAGCCTCGTTTCCAGGCCTGCCTGGCCGGTGTGCTCATCCAGCGAGACAGTGGCAAAGGGGATGCCCCGGCTTCGCATGCGCCGCTCAAACAGATAGCTCACAAAGGAATCCACGCCGCATCCAAAGCAGGTGAGGTTCAGCACGCCATCCACCACCGGCTGGTTCATGAGCAGGTGGGCGCACCCCATCTCTGCCAGGCCAGGCGTCCAGAACACAGGCTTTTCCAGCGGCTGGGCGGCGGCCCGCAGCACCCGCCCGTCAAAGTGGTCCAGCGTGATCGTATCCACACCCAGGCCGGCGAGCTTGCCGGCGGCATCCATGTTGAGGAACCGGTCGCCGGTGGTGTAGCAATGGCCCAGCAGCAGCACCCTGATCCGGCGCCCATCTCCAGCCGGCTTTGCAGCCTCGCGCACCTGCCCCACCAGGGATGCGCGGTGGGCAAGATAAACCCCAACCGCCTTGGCATAGGCGCGGCGGCAGTCCCGATCGGCGGCACCAAGCACCCGCCCTGCCTGCACCGCAGCCCGCAAGCCGCCGTCGGCATGGTCGTGGCGGTTCACCTCCGGCGACAAAAGCCCCGGCAAGCCCGGCAGGCTGTGGCGGGCCATATCCGGCAAGCCGCCAAACTTGGGGCAAATGTATTCCTTTGCATGCACGCTGGTGTAGCGAGGCGCAAAAATCAGGTCGCACCGGTCCTTCAGGCTCTCCGCGTGGCCAAACCACGCCTTGAGCGGCAGGCATGCCTCGCCGACACAGGAGGCCAGGCCGCTGTCCAGAATGCGGCGGTTTGTCTCCGGGGAGACAGCCAGCTCCGCCCCGATTTCTTCAAGAAAGGTTTTCCACAATGGGAAATATTTATGATAATACAGCCCCCGCGGGATGCCAACAGTCATGGGCAACAAATCCAACCCCCTCGCCGCGCAGAAGCGGCCACCTTTTTTATTGGCACGGTCAGGGCAATTTATACCATCGGGAGGATTGGTTGCTGCCGGTGGCGAATCTATGATGCGGGTATACTCTGAAAGGAGCTGATTGCATGAAAATCGCGCATGTGGCCGTCTATACGCCGGAGCTGGAACGTCTGAGGGATTTCTACACCGACTACTTCGGCGGCACGGCCGGCAAACCATACCACAACGCCGCGCGGGGGTTCCGCTCCTGCTTTATCCGGTTCGAATCGGGCGCAACGCTGGAAATCATGACACTGGAGGCCGGCCTGGCTCCGGCCAGGGAGGGTAGCCCGGCCATTGGTTACGCGCACCTGGCGTTTGCCGCGGGCAGCCGGAGCGCCGTGGACGGCCTGACCGACAGGTTGGAGCGGGACGGGTATCCTGTTGCAAGCCGGCCCAGGGTGACCGGCGACGGCTTTTATGAGAGCTGCGTGTTGGATCCAGACGGCAACCAGGTGGAAATCGTGGCCGGGGAATAACCGGATCGCCAAGAAATGTATTCATTAAAATGATACCTTTCAACAAGAAATCACGAAAAACTTGATCATCTGGCCAATCGGGAGTAAAATAATGCTACCAATAACATGGGACGGAGAGACAGTCAACCGATGAGCTTTCTGGACAAGCTTTTCAAGCGAAAACCATCGCTTCCAAAATATCAGTCCAACGTGCGCTCCTATCTGGATGAATATGACGGCAAGCCTGTCTATTCCATCGTGGATCTGGGCTTATCCGAGATCGCTCCGGTGGCTGAATATGACCGGTATCTGGCCATCATCCTGCCGGTGCAGATCAACAAGGACGGCTCCGGGAACGACCTGAGCAACGCTGAGCTCAAGGCGCTGCACCGGGTGGAAGACAAGTGCATCCGCGAGGCGGAAGCCAAGGATTATCTCTATATCGGCCACGCAATCTTCGCGTCTGCCGAATATATGTATATCGCATTCTACTGCCGGGAAGACCAGAAGGACGAGGCGATCCGCAGCTTACAGGCGATCTGCACCGGAAACGGCCGCGAACCCACCCGGATCTTCAGCAAGAAGGATCCTGAGTGGAGCTATTACCTGGAGCAGCTCTATCCCGATATCAAGCACATCCAGCCCATCAACCACCAGGAGATCCTGGAAGACCTGAAAAAGCACGGCGACACCGGCACAAAACCCAGAGCCGTGTCATTCTGGCTGTATTTCCCCACGAAGGCTGAAGCAGAGCGGTGCCTGGGCGAGGCAGCCAGCAACGGCTACACGCTGGAGACCATCAACGACATGCGGGAAGACAAAAACTTCTCCGGCCAGAAACCCTTTGCGCTGACGATCCGCAAGGAAATGCCGCTGACGATGGAGCAAATGAACACCACCGCATGGGCGCTCATAGACATGGCGCGGAAATACAACGGTGATTATGACGGCATTGAGACCGAGGTGCTGAAAGGCGGCTAAGCGCATACATTGCGGGTATTCCATCCCCCGCTGAGTCACCTCTTGTTTCATTCCTGCAAATCGAAACGCATGCCGCCAGTGTGAAAAAGCTCTGGCGGCATAGTTTTGTGTGCATGACCAAAGCATGAGAAGCATATGGCCTATTGTCACCATTTCTACCCTCCCCGGTTGACATTTCAACATTCATCCCCTACAATTCACCCCATCGGCAAGGGGGAAGCACAATGACCGCGAAGGAGCAGGTACTCTCCGCGCTGGAAAACAGCCGGGGCCAATACATCTCCGGCGAGCAGCTGGCAGGCAGCCTGTATGTGAGCCGCAACGCCGTATGGAAGGCAATCCGCGCATTGCGGGCGGAGGGATACCGCATCGACGCGGCAACCAACCGGGGCTACTGCCTGCAAAGCGGCTCGGGCATCCTCTCCGCACAAAGCGTCGGCAGCCATCTGGGCCAATGCGCCGGTGTGTTTCGCATCCTCACGCAGAAATCGGCGGCGTCCACCAACAGCGCGCTGAAGGAAGCCGCCGCCAAAGGCGAGGCGGAGGGCCTTGTGCTGATTGCGGAGGAGCAGACTTCAGGGAGGGGCCGCATGAACCGGGGCTTCTTCTCCCCGGGCAAGACAGGCCTCTACATGAGCCTGCTGCTGCGGCCAAAGGTCAGCGCGGCGGAGTCGCCGCTGATCACCATCGCCGCGGCCACCGCCGTGGCGGAGGCGATTGAGGCCCTTTCACAAAAGCAGGTGAAGATCAAGTGGGTGAACGACCTGCTGATCGGCGGCAAAAAGGTGTGTGGCATCCTGACCGAGGCCGCAATGGATGTGGAAAGCGGCATGCTGGATTACGCGGTGCTCGGCGTCGGCGTGAACCTGCAGCCGCCGGAGAGAGGCTTCCCACCGGAATTGGACGGCATCGCCGGCGCAGTGTTTGAGCAGGGCGAATGCCCCGCCGACGGCACAAGCAGGCTTGCGGCAGAGATCCTGAAGCGTTTCCATGGGTATTATCAGGAGCTTGAAAACCGGCGCTATCTGCAAGGCTATCGGGAGCGGTCTGCGGTGATCGGCCGCGACGTGGTGCTCGTTGGCAGCGGCGAAACGGCCCATGCGCTGAGTGTGGATGACGACGGCAGGCTCATCGTGCGGTTGGTCAGCGGTGAAATCAAGGCGCTGGGCGCCGGAGAAATCAGCATCAAACCGGCGGAGGGATCCATTGTATGAAAAAGGCAGTATCGATTCGAACCATCACGCAGGTGGCCCTGTTTGTGGCTGTTACCGCCCTGCTGGCCCAGGTCGCCTTTCCGCTTCCCTCCGGTGTGCCGGTGACGCTGCAAACGCTGGCAATTGCCCTCTGCGGTTATGTGTTGGGTTGGAAGCTGGCGCTGGTCTCCGCCGGTGTTTATGCACTGCTGGGGCTGGTGGGTGTGCCGGTGTTTGCGCAGATGCAGGCCGGCCCCGGAGTGTTGTTCGGGCCGACGGGCGGCTTCCTCTGGGGTTTCTTCGTACTGGCCGGGCTTTGCGGCGCCGGGCTCAAGTTGAAAATCAAACCGCTTGCCATCCTGCTTGGCCTGGCGGGTCTGGCGGTCTGCCACACCCTGGGCGTGCTGCAATATGCGCTGGTGACCAAAAGGGCGATCCTGGAATCATTCCTCATGGTGTCAGTTCCTTATCTGATCAAAGATGTGTTATCGGTAGCCGGTGCGTTCGGGCTGGGGCTATTGATTCGGAACGCACTCAAGAAGACCGGCCTGCTGCCAAATGCTTAAGCTCCGGCCCCACCATCTGCTGTGCCTCAGCCTGTTTGAAGGCAAGGGCTATGATGACGCCTTTGCGGCAAACATGGCTGATGTGTTGAGACGATTGGCTGCGGAAGGCAGCTTCGTATTGACAGGGGGCTGCGACGGCATTTGCTCGGCCTGCCCAAACCTGACCGAGCAGGCGGATTGCGGGTTGGGTGAAGATGATGTGCGGAGTATGGATCGCGCTGTGACGGAGTTCCTCAAGCTGGAAATAAACGGACGATATGACTACTGGCAAGTTGCCCAACTGCTGAGAGAAACGGTAACAGAAGTGTTCTTTCAAGCCTGCTGCGGGGGCTGCCGATGGCACATCGCACAGGTCTGCTCTTATCAGAAGCTCATGGAGAAGCGATTATCCAAATAGGAACTACTCCTCCATCCCCATTGCGACCACATAGACCTCATTTTTTGCCACACCCCGGTCTTTGGCCACTTGCTTGATCGCATCCTTTTTGGCCATGCCCTGTGACAGATAACGCCGCAGGTGCTCCTCCACAGAAATGTCATCATAGCTGATTTCCACCGGCTCCACGCCTTTGACCACTAAGGCATATTCGCCTTTGGGCTCCTTCTGCTCAAACAGGGCCACGGCCTCGGAAAGCCTGACCCGGTCGGTGCGCTCATAAAACTTGGTGATGTCGTTGCACACGGCAGCCTCACGGTCGCCCAGGGCGGCCAGCAGGTCTTTGAGCGTCTTCAGCAAGCGGTGAGGGGCTTCGTAAAAAATCAATGTGCGAGGCTCGGTTTTAATCGCATCCAGCGCCAACCTGCGGGGCTTGCCCTCCCGGGGCAGAAACCCCTCGAAGGCATAGCGGCTGCCGTCGAAGCCGGAAAGCGCCAGCGCTGACGATGCCGCGCAAGGGCCGGGGATCACTGTGACCGGGCAGCCCTGCTGCGAAGCTTCCGCCACCAGCTCAGCGCCGGGGTCGGACACCACGGGCATGCCGGCATCGGAAACAAGGGCAACAGTCTTGCCCTCCAGCAGAGCGTCCACCAGCCGCCGGCCTGATTCCCGGCGGTTGTGCTCATGGTAACTCACAACGGGTTTTTGAAGATTCAGATGATTGAGCAGCTTGATTGTGCGGCGGGTGTCTTCAGCGGCGATCAGGTCGGCTTCCCCAAGGACACGGGCGGCGCGGAGAGAAAGGTCCTCCAGGTTGCCGATCGGTGTGCCCACCAGATATAAAGTACCCTTCCCCACCGTCAAGCCTCCTGCGTTTTGCCGTAAATTGCGTTCAACTCTTTCGTGTATGCCCCGTCGGGGCCGTAGACGATCAACGGCGGCTCCCACCGGGTGCCGGGATTGCCCCCCCGTGTGGCTTCCACCAGCATCAGATTGGGTGACCGGTCGGCGCTGGGGCAGATCATGCGGATGCGTTTGGGCTCCAGCCGCGATTCCTTCAGCGTGACCAGCACCTCCACAGCCCGGTCAGCCCGGATGATCATCGCGAGCCTGCCGCCCTGCCGGAGCAGGTTGAACGAGGCACGGGCCACATCCATGAGCGTGCAGGCTTCCTCATGCCGGGCCAGCGTCCATGCAATGTCCTGGCACACCACGCCGCCGCCCTTGCGCTCATAGGGCGGGTTGCAGGTCACCACATCAAAGCCGTTGTAGCCCAGCAGCTCATGCGCCTTCCGAAGGTCACCCTCCACAATCCGGATTTGCTCCTGCAGGTTGTTCAGTTTCACGCTGCGGGCAGCCATGTCGGCCATATCATGCTGAATCTCCAGCCCCACATAGCTCTTCCCGCGGGTGTGGCCGCACAGCAGGATCGGGATGATGCCGGTGCCGGTGCCCAGATCGGCCACTTTGTCGCCGGGGCGCACATCGGCAAAATGGGCAAGCAGCACCGCGTCCATGCCGAAGCGGAAACCGCGCTGGCTCTGGATGATGCGCAGGCCGGCAAACTGCAGGTCGTCCACCCGCTCATATTCATTCAGTAAGACGTCATTTTCCACTGTCCGCCCTTCTCACGGCTTCCAGCGCCGCGTACAGGTCGTCTTCGTTGCGGAATGCCCCGGTCTTCAGCAGGCGCACATTGCCCTGCTTGTCAATGATGTAGTTTGCGGGGATGCCCTGCTGCTGGTAAATGGCCCACACCGCGCCGTCTTCCTCAAACAGCACCGGGAATGTGAAGCCCTGGTCTTTCACCAGAGCGCTCACCGAAGTCCTGGATGCTTCGGCGGTGTCGCCTTCCAGCGCGGCGCTTGCCACGGCCAGCACAACGACCTCACCATCGTCACCGAACCGCTCATAAAGCTTCTGAAACTCGGGCATCTCCGTTTGGCAGGGGCCGCACCAGGTGGCCCAGAAGTTCAGCAGCACAATCTTGCCCTTGAGATCGGAAAGCTTCCATTGCTTGCCGTTGAGGTCCGGAAGCGCGAAGTCTTCTTCCGGCACGTTCTGCAGTTTGGAAGTGTAGTTGGCGATGGCGGTTTCGTTGTCGCTCCAGCCTTCATCCGCCGTGCCGCCGGGCAGTGATGCGGCGGTTTCCTGCGGCGCGGCTGTGCTGTTCTGTTTGCTTGGCGCGGCGCAACCGGCGGCAATCGATGCCAGAAGCAGCGTGGCGGCAGCAAAGATGATCCATTTTTTACGCAATTTTGACCCTCCTGAGGAATACTGGCTCTCTGCAGTATAACCGGAAGACCGGCAGAACAATGTAACAACCGTTACAGAGAGCCGTCATGGGGATCTTCCGCGTGTCTCTGCAGCATTTGCTCCAGCGTGGTGCGGATGCCCTCTCGTGCGCTCTGCGGGGCAAGCACTTCGGCATCTCCGCCGAAGTGGGCCAGCCACGCCGTGAGGCCGGGGCTCACCACAAGCCTTGCGTGCAGCACAAACCATTCGTCGCCATCGGGCACAATGCGGATGTCTTCCCCGAGCCGGTCGATCACGGCGGTGACCAACTGGTTTTTGAAGCGGATGCTCACATCCTCCAGCGGGCCCTCAAACATGCTGAACGCCCGCTTGCCGTAGTCGGCAATGTTCCACCGGCCAACGTCAAAAAACTCCGAATAGGGCAGCGACGGCTCGTCAAGCACGTCAATGTCCTTCATTCTGTCCACACGGAAATGGGTGAACTTCATCAGCGTGCCCACCCGGCAGATCAGATAATAAGCGTCGCTGTTCCACTCCAGCGCGTAGGGGCTGGCCGCATATTTCGCGCCGCCCCGCCGCTCCACACGGCGCTTTTTCAGGTCATACTCGCAATAGCGGAACCCGATCTGCACGCCCCGGCGGATCGCCTCGTGGATATGGTCAATGTTGTAGTAGATCTGCTCGTTGGCGCATTTGGCACGGTCTTCCAGAAAGACGCTCCGGAGCAGCTGGTCACCCTGCGCCTTGCTGGCAAAACCGGCAAGCTTTTTCACGAGCTCCCAGGACTTTTTGGATGTGATGAACCGGGCAGACTGCACGGCGTCCATCAGCAGCTTGAGCTCAGCGATCTCAAACTCCCTTTGCGCCAGATAAAAGCCTTCGCTTTTCCGCGACACATGGATGATCTCCACACCGGCTTCTTCCAGGTCCATGATACTGCGGTAGATGCTGCGCCGCTCCACATCAATCCCCATGGCATGCAGGTGCCCGGCAAGCTCCGCGGCGTTGATCGGGTGCTCCTCGTCGGTATGCTTGCGCAACAGGTCCCAGATCACCAGCGTGCGGTATCCAGCCTGCATAAACCCTCCTCATCCTGCCCAGTCGTTATGAAAAAGGCCGAGGAACCCCCGGCCGGCAGTCAATCGGTGTAGTGGGTGATGTTGTCGCCGTTGTTCCACAGGCGCTCCAGGTTGTAGAACTCCCGCTCCTCACGATGAAACACATGCACCAGCACATGACCCAGGTCAATCACAATCCAGCGGGCGGCCTCCAGGCCCTCCCGGCGAAGCAGGGCAATGCCGGCCTCCCTGAGCTTTTCCTCCAGTTCGTCGGCCAGGGCCCTCACCTGTATGGAGGTGCGGCCGCTGCACACCACAAACGCGTCTGCGATCACCGTGAGCGCGGAAATATCCACCACGGCGATGTCTTGTGCCTTCTTTTCCAGCAAAATGTTTGCAACCTTGTCGCAAAGCCCTTTGGCCTGATCGGTCATGCAATCCCTTCCTTTGGACAATTTTAACAAAACGGAAAACCGTTGGCAAGCGCTTTTGGAATCCCCGCAGTGTTCAGAGATGCTCCCCCACCAATGTCAGCTCGTTATACACCTGCAGCGCCAGCGGGTGCACATAGAGCCCCCGCTCCAGCACGTGGGCCATCACGCGGGCAAGCGACAGCCGGAAGCCTTCGTCCAGACTGACCATGGCCGCCTCACGGATGCGCTCCACGCCGCAAAAATCGCGGTTCGGCTCGATGATGTCCGCCAGCGAAACGACCTTGTCCAGCACGGACATGTGGGCACTGGGCACGGTGTGCCACATCACGGCGGAGAGCACCTGCTCATCCTCAACGCCCAGCACGCGCCTTGCCAGCACAGCGCCGGCCGGCGCGTGCAGTATGCTCGCCCCCGCGCCGGAAACACCCTCCATCGGGAAGCCGGTTTCCGCGGCGTATCGGGCCATGAGATCGCAATCCATACTCTTGGCGCAATCATGCACAAGGCCGGCCAGCGCCGCCTTCTCCGGGTCGGCACCGTAGCGCTGGGCAAGCTCCGCGGCGGTCTTTTCCACGCCGAGGCTGTGCTGCACCCGGCCGGGCTTCAGGTTGGCCTTGAGATAGGCAAGAATTTCAGCGCGGTTCATAGTCTCTCCAAATACAGCTTGCTTTGCGCAATATAATGGGCCACCGCCGGCGGCACAAACGCAGAAACATCTTCACCCGCGGCGGCCATTTGCCGGATCGCAGTGGAGGAAATGTCCATGCCGGGGCATTCCACCAGCAGAATCTCGCCTCCATAACGGGCAAGGATTTCCCGTCGCTTGCGCTCCAGATCTTCCATGGGGCTGTCTGGCCGAAACACCGTGACAAAGGCCGCCGACTCCAGCAGACCCTGCGGATCATACCACTGGTCCAGATACATCAGCGAGTCGCCGCCGATGATGAAATACAGCTTAGCCGCAGGGTTGGCACTTTTCAGCATGCGCAATGTGTCCACAGTATAGTCCACTCCGGGCGTGGCGATTTCCAGGTCTGAAACCTCATAACCCTGCTGGCCGGCAATGGCGAGCTGCACCATCTCCAGGCGGTGTTTGGCGTCGGTGAGCTCCTGGGCGGGCTTGTGGGGTGGCGTGCCGGAGGGCATGAAGATGACACGCCCGAGCCCGGCCGCCTCACGGGCCAGGCGGGCAACCATCAAATGGGCGTTGTGCACCGGGTCAAAGGTGCCGCCATAAATGCCGATCCGCTGCTGATTGATAAGCTGTTTCGCCACAGGCCAGACCCCTTATTGCCACTGAGGCATATTTTTCCAGTTGAGGGACAAACTAGCTACAAGAGGCTCCATATCGAGACGGGTTTGCCGGTTCGACGACAAACCCCAAACAGGAGGTGCAGCTATGAATATCACCGGATCTTTGACGCCACGGCGCAGGGCCGAGCCCTTTTCACTGGCGCGGCTGCTGGACGGCATCGCGTTTGTGACGCTGGTGGCGCTTTTGTCTTTCATCGTGTTTTCCTCGCGCATCCACAACCCGCTGGTGGCCGCCCTGCCGGCGGCAGTCTTCACCGGCAGCGCCGCGGCGGCGTTTTTACTTTATCGCCGGCAAAAGCTCCGGCGGCGCCGCATCCAGCTGGAGCGCCAGGCCTATGACCTCTGGATCTGCGATGAGATGGTGAAAAGCGAGCCGGACAGGTTCCACAAGTTCGCGCTCAACATCCTGCTGTTCCAGTGCCGCTACCGCTATGTGACGCCGGAAGACGGCGGCCCCCGCCTGCAGATGGACGGCCAGGATTCCGACATCGCCATCCTGCGCCGCCACCCCACAGCCCCGGTGACCGCCCAGGACATTCTGGAGCTGGTGGACCGGGCCCGTGACGGGGGGCTTGCCAACCTGGTGGTCTGCACAACCGCTGAGATCACGGCGGAAGCCAGGGCATTCGCCAAAGCCGTGCCCGGCGTGAAGGTGGACCTATACGACGGAGAAAAGCTCTCCTCCATGGCCTGGGACGGCGCTTTCGCCCCGCCTCCGGAGGCCCTCAAGCCCTATATGGAAAAGGCGGAGGAGCTCTGGCGCAAACGCCGCAAGCAATCGCGCCCCAAGTTTGCGAGCCTGGCGGTGAGCATACGCTTCGCGCTCACCGGCGCGCTTCTGTGCGCGATGGCGTGGCTCACGCCCTTCCGCACCTGGTATCTGATCTGCGCGGCCGGCTGCTTCGTGATCGGCGCCGCGGCGGCCCTGTTCCCAAACCTGAAGTATTTCAGGAGGCGGGAGGGGTAATTCAAACCTTCTCCAGGAATATCTTCTTGTTTTCCTTGGACTCCCGATAGAGCACCAGCCGGTTGCCGATGGAAAACACAGCCTCGGCGCCGGTGGCGGCAGCAAGTGCTTCCACCGCTTCGGCGGCAGAGACCGGCGCGGTCTTGAGGGCGGTGAGCTTGATCAGTTCGCGGGCCTCCAGCGCGTCATTGACCTGTTTGATCAGGTTATCGTTGATGCCGAGCTTGCCCACCTGGAAGATCGGATCCATGTCGGTGGCAAGGCTGCGGAGGTATTTTCGCTGTTTGGGCGTGAGCATTTTGGTCCTCTTTCGTTGGGAAATGGTGGGTATAGTGTAACCCAAAACGCAGGCAGAGTAAACTGGAACACATCAAACGATTTTAACCGATCAATCCATCAATGCGGGCGGGTACAGAGCCCCGCCCGTACATGGAGTCGTATGCCCTAGGCCATTCCCTACCTTCTTGAGTAAATGGAAAGGGCATCAAAACATACTGAGGTGAATCCAGCCAACACTCAGCCAGAATTTGGTAACACGACAACAGCGGAATCCGTCAAATGTTTCCTGATTGACGTGTTATAATCAAGAAAAACGGAGGGTTCTTATGGTTGATTTCAAGCAAGGCGGATTTCTGAAGCTCAGAGCGATTGACCCGCAACAGGGGCTTGGCTTTGTAGCACCTTTGCTTGTGGAAGGCGAGGCAGTGGTCGGAGCGTTTCAGGCCGGCAGAGACAGCCTGGTGTTTACCACAAAACGCATTGTCGCCATCAATGTGCAGGGCATAACCGGCAAGAAAACTGACTATACCTCAATCCCATATAGCAAGATCCAGACCTTCTCCGTGGAAACATCCGGCGTGTTTGACCGGGATAGCGAGCTGGAAATCTATGTGAGCCCGATTGGCATGATCAAATTTGAACTGCAGGGCAGCTTTGACATCCGTGCGCTGGCCAAGATCATCGGTGGCTATGTGCTATAGGCACCCGGCCCCCGCTGCGGTGTTTCAATATCATCACAGCTCACTGTTACCATACTTCCTGCATCACAAGCCATCCTGACACGGGATGGCTTGTGCCAGCTCACTGTGTCGTCATGGCTGGCCGTCCCGGACCAGGGGCGCAGCGCTTGGCTTTTTGAAAAAAAACAATGCAATCCCCACAACAAGGATGAAGAGCGCGATGAACTGCGATGTGGACAAAAAAGCGACGCTGCCGCGATAGTCATTGCGCAAAAACTCAATGAAGAAACGCCCAACACTGTAGAGTATGAGATAAAGCGCGCCGACTTTACCGTCCGGACGGTTTTTTCTTGCATAACAGAGCAGCGCCAGTGTGATTGCAAAGTCCCCCGCACTGGAGAACAGCTGCGTCGGGATGAGCTGCACACCGCTTGGCGCAATGCCACCAGCGGGGAAGGTGACACCATACCAGGCGTTGGTTTCGCGGCCGTAGCAGCAGCCCGCAAGGAAACACCCGATCCTGCCGAACCCCTGCGCTAGCGCCACCGACGGCGCCAGAAGGTCAAAGTATTTCAGAAAAGAGACCTTTTGCGCTCGGCAGTAGAGCATCGCCGCGAGCACACCCCCAACGATGCCCCCATATACCACAAACCCACTGCCGGAAAGGAATTCCCACGGGTTTTTCAGAAATGAATCCAGGTTGATCAGGCAGTATAGCAGCTTTGCGCCAAGAAAGCCCGACAGAAGCGCCGCAAGGCCGATGCCATAAATCAAGTTCTCGTCCAACCCCCTTTTGGGGGAGCGGAGCACAGCAAGGATCACAGCAAGGATCACACCGACTGCGATCATGAGCCCATAACCGTGCACTGTCACAGGGCCAAGCGAGAACAAGTTGTTGTACATCTCAAGTACCTTCTGGTTCAGGTTTTAGTCCCAGAACTCAAACTCCAGCTCATTGAGCCTCACCGTGTCATCATGTTTGGCCCCCATCTCCCGGAGCTTCTCAATGATCCCGGTTTCATACAGCCTGCGCTCAAAATACTGCATGCTCGTGCTGTCGGAAAAGTTGGTAGAGTCGATGATCTTGGTGATCAGCGGCCCGGTCACCACATAGACATCGTCTTCCATGTCCACGGTGTAGTCGTTGTTGGGCAGCGACTCCAGCTCCTCCATCTCCTCATGGAAAACCTCCACCGGCGGCAGGCTTTCCAGCTTTTTTGCCACAGCGCGCATCAGCTCCAGCAGCCCCTGGTTGGTGGCGGCGGACACCGGATACACCTCGAAACCCTGGGCTTTGCAGTGGTTGGTCAGTTCCTCCAGGAAAACCTCCGCATCAGGCAGGTCGGTCTTGTTGGCGGCCACGATCTGCGGGCGGTCGGCCAAAACGGCGCTGTAGAGACGCAGCTCCCGGTTGATCTGCTCAAAATCCTGCACCGGGTCGCGATCCTCGCTGCCGGAAGCGTCGATCACATGCACCAGCAGTCTCGTGCGCTCCACGTGCCGGAGGAAGTCATGCCCCAGACCGGCGCCCTCATGGGCGTTTTCGATGAGGCCGGGAATGTCTGCCACCAAAAAGCTTTTGCCGTCCACCTCGGCCACGCCCAGATTGGGCGACAGCGTGGTGAAATGGTAGTTGGCAATCTTTGGCCGGGCGCGGGTGACCACCGAGAGCATCGTGGATTTGCCCACGTTGGGGAAGCCCACCAGGCCCACATCGGCGATGGTCTTCAGCTCCAATGACACCTCATAGCCCTTGGTCTTCTGGCCGGGCTGGGCGAAATTGGGGGCCTGACGGGTGGGCGTGGCATAGTGCACATTGCCCCAGCCGCCCCGGCCGCCCCGCAGCACCATGCGGCGCTCATTGGGCAGATACATATCTGCCACCACTCGGCCGGATTCCAGCTCGCGGATCACCGTGCCCACCGGCACCTTGATCACAAGATCCTGCCCGTCTTTGCCGAAGCATTTGTTGGCGCCGCCGTCCTCACCGCGCTCTGCCTCAAATTTGCGCTGGTAACGGAAGTCCAGCAGCGTGCGCATGCCGGGGTCGGCCTCAAAGAAAATGCTGCCGCCCCGGCCGCCGTCGCCGCCGTCGGGGCCGCCCTTCTGCACATACATTTCGCGGTGGAACGACACCTTGCCGTTGCCGCCATCGCCGGACTTGATGAATAGTTTCGCGGTATCTACAAACATCCTTGCTCTCACTTCATGGGCCGATTGTTCTGACCCTAGTATTGGTTATCGCTTCATATGACATGTAGGGGTTCAAGATTTGAACCCCTACTGAAAAGACAGTATAGCATAGATTCACAAATTCTGGAAGTGACGCAAATTGTCGCGGTTGACTGACGAGATAAACGAACCCCTTCCCCCAATGCTCTGGGGGAAGGGGCAGGGGTTGAGGGTTTGATTAGTGGGAGAGGCATGGGGATAGGATACTATTCCGACAGCCTCTTGTGGATCGCCGCGGCTGCCTTTTTGCCGGCCCCCATCGCCAGGATCACTGTGGCCGCACCGGTCACGGCGTCGCCGCCGGCATACACGCCCGGCAGGCTCGTTTCACCGGTCTCCTCCTCCACGACGATGCCGCCCCACTTCTGGATCTGGATACGGGGCTCGCTGTTGGTCAGGGCCGGGTTGGGGCGGGTGCCGATGGCGATGATCACCACATCGCACTCCATCTCGAACTCGCTGCCCTCAATGGGCTTGACGCTGCGTCTGCCGCTGCTGTCCGGCTCGCCCAGCGCCATCTTCACGCACTTGAGGCCGGTCACGAAGCCGTCCTGCCCCAACACCTCGATGGGGTTTGTGAGCATGTCGAAAAGGATGCCCTCCTCCTCGGCGTGCACGATCTCCTCCGCGCGGGCAGGCATCTCTGCGCGGGACCGTCGATAGACAATATGCACCTCATCGGCGCCCATTCGGAGCGCGCAGCGGGCGGCATCCATCGCCACATTGCCGCCGCCAACCACGGCCACCCTGCGACCTTTTTTAACCGGCGTGGCAGCGTCTTCTTTGTATGCCTTCATCAGATTGATGCGGGTCAGAAATTCATTGGCGGAATAGACGCCGATCAGGTTCTCACCGGGGATCTTCATAAACTGCGGCAGGCCGGCCCCGGAGCCGATGAACACAGCCCGGAAGCCCTCCTCCTCCAGCAATTGGTCAATGGGCGTGCCATAGCCCACGGCCACGTTGGTCTCAATCTTCACACCCAGCTGCTTCAACGCGGCGATTTCATCGGCCACAATGCTCTTGGGCAGGCGGAACTCGGGGATGCCATATACCAGCACGCCGCCGGGCGTGTGCAATGCCTCAAAAATCGTCACGTCATAACCAAGCCGGGCCAGGTCGCCGGCGCAGGTGAGGCCGGCAGGGCCGGAGCCCACCACGGCCACCTTTTTGCCGTTGGGCGCTTCCTTGTGCAGATCCTTCAGATTGGCCTTGCGGGCATAATCGGCGGCAAAGCGCTCCAGATTGCCGATGGCAATGGGCCTGCCGGCCTTTTGGAACACACATAGCTTTTCGCACTGCTCCTCCTGCGGGCACACGCGGCCGCACACACCGGGCAGGCTGTTGGTGCTGGTGATTACTTCATATGCCTTGTCATACTCCCCCGCCTTGATGTGGCTGATAAACTGGGGGATCGGCACACCCACCGGGCAGCCGGCCACGCAGCCGGGCTTTTTGCAGTTGATGCAGCGCTCGGCCTCGGCCATTGCCTGCTCGTCGGTGTAGCCCAACGCCACTTCGTCAAAGCAGCGGGAGCGCTCCAGGGCGTCCCGCGCATCCATATGCACCCGTTCCTTCTGTGCCATCTCAACCACCTACCTTGCAGGCGTGCCGGTCGTTGGCCGCCCTTTCCTCACCGCGATAGGCAGTGAGGCGCTTCATCGCCTCGTCAAAATCCACCTGGTGGGCGTCAAACTCCGGGCCGTCCACACAGGCGTATTTGGCTTCGCCGCCCACAGTGATGCGGCAGCCGCCGCACATGCCCGTGCCGTCCACCATGATGGGGTTCATACTGGCCCAGGTCTTCACGCCGTATTCCTTGGTCAGCTTGCTCACAAACTTCATCATGATCACAGGGCCGATCGTGATCACCTCGTCGTAGTGTTCGGCTTCCAGCAGCTCCTTCAAGACTTCAGTAACCAAACCCTTGCGGCCCTTGGAGCCGTCGTCGGTGGTGATGAACAGCCGGTTGCACACGGCGCGGATTTCATCTTCCAGGATGATCAGGTCCGCACTGCGGGCGCCGATGATCACATCCACGTCCACACCGCGCTCATAAAGCGCCTTCACTTCCGGATAGACCACGGCCACGCCCACGCCGCCGCCCACACACAGCACATGGCCATGATCGGGCAGCTGAGCAGGCTTGCCCAGCGGGCCCAAAAAGTCTGACAGCGCCTGGCCCGGTTCCATCGAGGCCAGCAGCCTTGTGGCGTGGCCCACGGCCTGAAATATAATCGTCACAATTCCTTTTTCATGATCCACATCGGCCATCGTGAGCGGGAAGCGCTCGCCGTCCTCATTGACGCGCAGCATCTCGAACTGGCCGGGCTGGGCGCGGCGGGCTGCCCTGGGGGCCAGGATGTCCATGCGGAATGTGTCTGGCCCGATCTGGCTTTTGGTCAATATCTGATACAAGAGGGTTACCTCCATGTGGTATTTATAAATCTGGATGTATTATAGCACGGTGCAGTGGAATGTGAAAAACAATATGCATGGAAATCATCAGGATGAACCTGCGGGGCAAGAAAGCGGAAGTGAAATGCAGAAAAAGCCGGGCTCTCACCCGGCTTTCATCGCTGAATACGGCTTGACGATTACGCCTGCCCGCTGGCTCTGATGTGCCTGCCAATATCCGAATCCTGCCGGCTGATGTGGTTGACCAGCCAGTTGGACACCGTCATCGCGATCATCGTGCTCCCTGCGGAGGTGACGCCGTTTTTCTCAATGTCCGCCGTCATTGTCTTCACCGTCTCCAGGAAATCCTTGTGCAGCTTGCGGTGCTCCTGATACTTCGGGTAGTTGTAGCGCACCTGAATGGCCTCTTCGTCGCGGAAGTGGTTCACCACATAGCTGGACAGAAACGCCAGCACCTTCAGCGTCTCCTCCTTACCGCTTTGGCTGCGAAGCGCGGCAAAAAACTGATTCACCCGGTTGATCAGCTCCTTATGCTGGTTGTCGATCGTGTCCACACCGACGGATAGATTATCTGCCCATTCCATATTCATTCATCTCCAGTTGTCCATTTCTGAATAGATGCCCATATGAGCATATTTTGAAACATCGGAAAGGCCGGGCAGCCCAATGGTCGCCCGGCCTCCAGATGCAAACTGTCAATCAGTATTTGCCAAACTCCCGGTCATTGAGGGCAATGCCCGGCTTGCGGGGCGTATAGCCAGTGCCGATGGCTTTGCCCTCGCCCTTGGGCTGGAACGCGGCGCGCTGCCCGCCGGCCACGGACTGGCCCCTCAGGCTGAAGCGGCCCACCATCTCCATCAGCAGCGTCGCCTGGCCGGAGAGTTCCTGGCTGGTGGCGGCACTTTCCTCGGCAGTGGCAGAGTTGGTCTGGGTGACCTGGCTCACCTGCTCGATGCCAAGGTTCACCTGGGCCACGGCGGTGGCCTGGTCATTGGAGGCCGTGGCAATGCCGCTTATCAGCTCCGCCGCCTTCTCTGCGCCCTCCACAATCCCGGTGAGCGCTTCGGCGGTATCGTTGGCAATCACGGTGCCGGCCTTTACCTTCCGGATCGATTCCTCAATGAGCGCCGTGGTTTCCTTGGCGGCGCCGGCGCTGCGCTGGGCCAGGCTGCGCACCTCTTCGGCCACCACCGCAAAGCCCTTACCGTGCTGGCCGGCGCGGGCCGCCTCCACGGCGGCGTTCAGCGCCAGCAGGTTGGTCTGGAAGGCGATCTCATCGATCACCTTGATGATCCTGGATATGCTGGACGATGCCATGTTGATCTCGTCCATGGATTTCTGCAGCTCTTGCATGCGCTCATTGCCATCCTGCGCGTTGGCACGGGCAGACACAGCCAAGTTGCTTGCTTCACTGGCGTGCATTGCGTTCCGGCGGGTCTGCCCCGCAATCTCATGGAGCGATGCGGTGAGCTCCTCGATGGCACCGGCCTGCTCGGTGGCGCCCTGGCTTAAGGCCTGACTGCCGAAGGCCACTTGCCGGGTGCCGGAGGCAACCTGTTCGGCGGCGCTGTTGATGTCGCTCAGCGTCTGGTTCAGCGTGTCCAGCACGCTGTTGATGGATTGCGACAGATTGGCAAAGGATCCCCGGTATTCGCCATTCATACAAACGGTGAAGTCGTTGCCGGCCATCACCTCCAGCACGCCGCGGGCTTCATTCAGAGGGGTTGCGACAGCGTCGATGATGCCGTTGATGCCGGCGACCAGCTGGCTGTATTTGCCCTCATAACGGCTGGCGTCCAGACGTTTGTCCAGGTTGCCGGCAGCCGCTTCCGCAGAAATGCTGTTGGCGTCGATGACCAGGTCGTCCAGGGTCCGGAGCATTCTGATCGCAGCGGGCAGCATCCGGTCGTTTTCACTGTGCGCGCCGATCCGCTCAAAATCCTCCAGTTGCGACAGATCGCCGTTAGCCATGTTGATGAACACCTGCTGGATTGTATGCAGACGCAGTATGATCTCGTTGACGGCATTTGCCATCACCTTCATTTCGCCTTCATAGCTGCCATTGACCGTGGCCGTCAGGTCATTGACCGCCACCCGGTCCAGCACGGCGATGACTTCCTGAACCGGCGCCACAATCGCTTCCAGCACCTCGTTGAAGCCCTCAACGATGCGCCTGTATTCGCCTTTGTGGCGGGAGGCATCCGCCCGGGTGCCCAGCGCTCCGTTTTTTGCAGAATCCAGCATCAGGTGAATGTCTGACATCAGCAAATCAATGGATCCCACAACGCTCTGGAATGAATCGGCCACGGTGCCGATCTCATCACGATTGGTCAGCTGAATGTTGATGTTGGTCTGCCCCTCCGCAAGGCTGTCGGCGCCGCGGGCGATCATTGCCAGCGGCCGGCTGATTGACCGCGAAAGCCTGACGCCGAGAACCAGCACCAGAATGATCATCAGCACGATAGCGCCCGTCATGATGCCCACTTCCACCCACATCTCGCGCGTATACTCCAGGATGCTTCGTTCAGCATCCTTGGAAGAAGACGCCATGGTGTTTTTGATCACGACACTTGCGGAGCTGACCACATCAGCCATCTCCTGGCTGTTCATCTGGCGGAACGCCTGCTCGTCATGGCCCTCCAGCGCCAGCTGGATTACGGACTCCATGGCATTGCGATAGTCCGCAATCACTGACTGCAGCTGCTCATATGCCAATGAGTTGCCCGTATCACGCAGGCTGATCAGATATTGATCCAGCGCATTGTTTTTGCTGGAGATCTCCTGGGCATATTCCCGATCCTTCTGGCTGTCCTTCTCAATCAGCAAATTGCGGAGATTGGTCTGATTCTGATGAAACGCCGTCGAAATCTGGCCGATGATCCCTTGTGTGCCGCTGTGAACCTCTACGAGTCTGGCGCTCTTGCTATTGGCAATGATCATCCCGGCAATGCCGATTCCACCGGCCAGCAGCGCGAGAACGGAGATTACAGCAAACGTGACAAACAATCTGGCAGAAATGCTCGAGAGTCTCTTTTTCCTCATACAGTTGGCTTCTCCTGAAAACAGGGGGAACATTTAGATCGTCAAAACAGCGACCCACATCCTGTCGGAGAATAGTTACCCGTCGGCTCCGAGATCTAAACCGTTTGGCCCGACCACCTTATCAGCCGCCGATCCATTGCCATGCAAAAAGGCCGGGCGCCCATTGGGCCCCGGCCTTGCGGATCAGCGGATCAGTATTTGCCAAACTCCCGGTCATTGAGGGCAATGCCCGGCTTGCGGGGCGCGCGGCCAGAACCGATGGCTTTGCCCTCGCCCTTGGGCTGGAACGCGGCGCGCTGCCCGCCGGCCACGGACTGGCCCCTCAGGCTAAAGCGGCCCACCATCTCCATCAGCAGCGTCGCCTGGCTGGAAAGCTGCTCGCTGGCGGCGGCGCTTTCCTCGGCGGTGGCCGAGTTGGTCTGAGTGACCTGGCTCACCTGCTCGATGCCGCGGTTCACCTGGGCCACGGCGGTGGCCTGCTCGTTGGAGGCTGTGGCGATGCCCCCCACCAGATCGGTGGCCTTTTCCACGCCGTCCACGATCCGGTTGAGCGCCTCGGCAGTGCCGTTGGCGATCTTGGTGCCGGCCTTCACCTTCTTGATTGACTCCTCAATGAGAGCCGTGGTTTCCTTGGCGGCACCGGCGCTGCGCTGGGCCAGGTTGCGCACCTCTTCGGCCACCACCGCAAAGCCCTTGCCGTGCTGCCCGGCGCGGGCAGCTTCCACGGCGGCGTTCAGCGCCAGCAGGTTGGTCTGGAAGGCGATCTCGTCGATCACCTTGATGATCTTGGAAATGCTGGCGGAAGCCTCGTTGATCTCGCCCATGGCAAGCTGAAGCTCCTTCATGCGGCCGTTACCGTCCACCGCGTTGTCGCGGGCGGACACTGCCAGGTCGCTGGCCTCGCCGGCGTGTATGGCGTTCTGGCGGGTCTGCCCCGCAATCTCATTGAGCGATGCGGTGAGCTCCTCAATGGCGCCGGCCTGCTCGGTGGCGCCCTGGCTCAGGGCCTGGCTACCGGAGGCAACCTGCCGGGTGCCGGAGGCAACCTGCTCGGCGGCGTTGTTGATGTCGCTCAAGGTCTGGTTCAGTGTGTCCAGCACGCTGTTGATGGACTGCGACAGGTTGGCGAAGGAGCCTTGATAGCCGTCGCTCATGCCGGTGGTGAAATCGTTGGACGCCATGCCTTCCAGCACCACGCGGGCTTCGTTGAGCGGCGCGGCGATGGCATCGATGATGCTGTTGATGCCGGCGATCAACTGACTGTATTTGCCCTCATAGCGGCCGGCATCCACGCGGACGTCCAGGTTGCCGCTCACAGCCTCCTCGGTGAGGTGGTTAGCATCGTTGATCAGCTCATTGAGCGTGTTTTTGGTCTTGATGATGGCGGGCACCATCAGGTCGTTCTCACTGCGGGGGCCGGCCTGCTCAAACTCCTCCAGCTTGGACCAATCGCCGCGGGCCAGGTCGATGAACACATTCTGTATGCCGATCATGTGGTCGATCGTGGTGTTCACGGCGCGGGCCAGCACCTTCATGTCTCCGCTGTAGGTGCCGCTGAGGCGCTCTGTGAGGTCATTGTTGGAAATGTTCATCAGCACCGAGATGGATTGGTCCACCGGTGCGATGATCGCTTCCAGCGCTGTATTGAAGCTTTCAATGATCTTTCCGTATTCACCCTGATGCTGGGAAGCGTCCACACGGATGGCCAGCTTGCCGGCGAGCAGGGAGCTGGCCAACATGTTTGTATCGGCAAGCAGGCGGTTCATTGCGTCCGCCATGTTTTTGCATGCTGCCGCCAACTGCGCGACCTCGTCGCGGCCCTTCACTTCCACCTGCACATCCATGTCACCTGCGGCAAGCTTATCAGCCACGATCACCAACTTGCTCATCGGCTTGCTGATGCTGCGGGCGACCACCTGAGACAGGACGACCGAAACGACAATGGAGGCGACGCCAAAGACGACCAGGAAATTCATCCACATGCCTTTATGGGCGGTATCATTGATGCCGAGCAAGCCAAAGACAGCCACGGCGATGGTAAACAACACCACAATCCCAAATGATAAGGTCAGCTTCCCAAGGATCTTCATGTTTTTCAACATAAGCCAGTTCCTTTCCTCGCAAATAGTAAACCCCGGAATATGTGCATAGTTTACATATGCCCGTCAATCCGGCGCCCAAACAAAGAATTCCGGCTTATTTTGTAGAATTTGAGGCGAATCAGCGCAAGGCACACTCCCGTGTGCCAATCAAAATCACTGCATTTGATAAGCGAAAATGGCAGGCGGCTCTGATGAAAGAAATAGATTTGCCTCCCCAAGGTCATAAGCCGGCAGCGAAACTGCCGCCGGATCACTGGGGGAAGGCGTGCCCGACGGCGCCGGCGATGCGGTTTGAGGCGCGGTGGGAGTTGCTGAGGGCGGCGCGGTGGGGATGCCGTCGATGGGGTTGTAGACAATCACCTCGCTGGACGCGGGATAATAGCTTTCATGCTGCTTCACCCGGCGAACCTCCTTGCCGTCAAGCAGGAAAAGCTTGTAGGTGGTGTAATATTGCCCGTCACGGGCCTTGTTGGTTTCAGTGGTGCCCGGCTTGACAGCGTCGCTGGGAACATAGCGGGGCGGGCCAGACGGGGCCGGCACCGTTTTCGTGCGCTCGGACTTCAGCTCGATTGTGACGCCGTTTTCCAGCGGCAAGCCATAGACTTCCCCATAAAGCTTATATACATTTTTCTCCACGGCCACATACAGGATCACCAGCACAGGGGCTTCCTTGTTGTTTTTGATCTTCAAATCCAGGTTGGGCCAGTTCACCGTGGCGTCTTCCCCGGCCTTCATATAGGAGGATTTCAGAGAGTGGTTTGTGCGCTCCGTAATCTCCAAATCTGCCCGTACGGCCACATTCCACAGCGTGCCGGACACCTGGCAGGCGCCGCCGGCAAGGCCGTTGTCCGTCACGCCGCCGTTGATCACATGGGCGACCTGATAGCCCTTGTCCGCCGTGCGCTGGCCGGTGGCCTCGTTGAAGCTCAGCACCTCGCCCGGTTGCAGGATCCTGCCGCTGATGGCGGCGCTGGAGATTGTGATGTTGGTGAGCCGGGGCCTGGAGTGATCTCTGATCACCGAGTTCCAGCGGCGCACCAGCTTCATGCGGTTTTGCAGATCCTCAAGCTTCACAGCCGCCTCAACATGCTGGGTCTGCATTGTGACAGTGCCAAAAGTCCGGTTCACAAAGGCATCTCGCACGGCGGCCCAAAGCCCGTCGGCATCCACACGCTCGCCCGGCACATCCGCGGAAAAGCTCAGGCGCTCCCCATCAGGCTTGGTCACATCATAGCCCAGATAGGCAGCGTCCACAGGCGCCTTCTCAAAGGGCAGCACCAAATCCCTCACACGCTGCTCCAGCGCCGAAGGATCAATCTGCATCGTGGTGCTAAAATATGCCGGGGTTTGTTTCAATTGCTCAATGGCCGCCAGCCGCACACTCTCGGTGCCCTCACGGCCCTTTCGCCACGCGTCATCCAAAACAATGTCCGTGTCAAACGAATAGCTTGTTTCCGACACGCCGTATTGCCAGCGCTGGCCATCTTTCTCCACTGTGACCGACGAGGACTCCACAGTTTGCCGCTGCTTGGCCTCCACGCGCTCCCTGGCCTGCTGGCGGGTCAGCCCGGCCAACGGCAGACCATCCACAAACACGCCCTCATAAAAGGTGTCACTGTTTAGTATTCTGCGCTCGGCAGGCGTGATGAGCGCCGTCCATCCCAGCAGGTATGCCGCCAGAAAGCCGCCCAGCGCCAGCACAACGGCGGATAAGGCGATGATCAGCACCGCCACGCGGGACAAACCCTTTTTTTCGCCGTCGTGATCAACCCGCTTCATGGAACACCTCGTACATCACAGATTCTTTCGGCTTTAGTATTCCATGGGGCAAAGAATTTTGAGTTGGTAATTTTATGATCGGAACAAAACAAAGAAAACGCCCCCGCAGAAGCGAGGGCGCCAAGTGCATTGCAGGGCTCAGCCAACCGCCGTGGGCTCCGGAGAGGGCGACGGCGAAGGTGTTGCCGGGACGGGCGTGGGCGAGTGGGGAGCGGGCGTCGCCGTGCGCGTGGGTGCGGGCGTCGCTTCCGGCGTGGGAGACGGCGATGCCGTGGGAGTGGGCTTGGGATCCTTGTAGTAGTAGGCAATCACGTCGCTTGTGGCGGGATAGGTGTCTGTATACAGCTTCTTGACCAGGATCTCCTTGCCGTCTTTATCCACCTTGTAGAGAAAAACGTCTACCACAACGCCGTCACGGCCGCCGACATGCTCGATTTTACCGGCACCTACAGCCTTGCTGGCAAAATAGATGGGCTTGTCGGAAACCTTCTTGGGGATCTTCTTCACCGTCTTGGTAACCAGCTTGTAGGAATACGGATCATCTCCGGGCACACCATAAATCTCGGCGTGCTCATGGTAATCGTATTTCCGCGACGTGACCTTGTCGTAATAGACCACGATCAGCATCGGCTTGTCGGTGATATTCTTGAATCGGATGTCCTTTTTGGAATCAAAGTCCACCGTCGCGTCCTTGCCGAGACCCATGTAGCTGGAAGGAACGGAATGGTTCCTGCGCTCAACAATCTCAATCCGGTTGGGGCCGGCGTTGATCGCGGCGTTATATAGCGTGCCGGACACCTGGCAGACGCCGCCGGCGATGCCGATATCCTCCATGCCGCTTCTGTCAACGGGGGCGTCCTTATACCCTTTGGCTTCGGTGCGGGCGCCGGTGAGGCCGTTCATCGTGAAGATCTCACCGGGCATCAGGATCTTGCCGCTGATGGCCTTGTTGGCAAGGTTGATGTTGTTCAGGCGGGCTGCTTTGGAGTTTTTGATTTCCGTTTCATACACGCCGATCAGCTTCATCTCATTTTGAACACTTTCCAGCGTGATCGCCGCCGGCACCGGCACCACCTGCATCTCGACGGTGCCAAAGGCCCTGGTCTCAAACGCGGTCTTCACCGCGGCCCACAGGCTGTCGGCATCCACCTTTTCACCGGGTGTGTCCGGCGAGAACACCAGACGCTCGCCTTTCGGCTTCTCGATGTCATACTTCACAAAGGCAGCGTCCACGGCCGCTTTGGTATAAGGCTCAGCCAGATCGCGCACCTTCTGCTCCAGCGCGGCCGGATCGATCGTGGCGGTGGTCACAAGCTTGACCGGCGTGGTCTTCAGCAGTTCAACGGCTGCCTGCCGCTCCTCCTCGGTGCCCTGGCGGCCCTGTTGGAAGGCCTCGCTCAGGATCGCGTCGGTGTCAAAAGTGTAAGCCGTTTCCGCCATGCCAATCTGCAGTGCGGTCTGGCCGTCCTTCGTGATTGTGACGGAATTGGCAGCGATATATTCCTTCTGTTTGACCTCCACCTGCTGTTTAGCCTGCTCCATTGTCAGGCCGCCCAGGGCGATGTCATCCACGAAAATGCCTTCAGCAAATGTGTCGTTGTCTATCATCGGGCTGCCCGCACCCACAGTGGGTGTAGGATTAAAGCCGTCTACGTCGGGGTTCAGGAGCGCCATCACACCCACCGCCGTGCCGGCCAGAGCGATCAACACAACCACAAATACAGCGGCCTTGAGCCCCTGCGCCTTTTTTTTGCTCCGAGACCCTTTTCGGGATTGACCATATCGACCCATATTCACACTCCTATTTCTTACTCTACTTTATAGATGCATTGGAAAGGCATTTAGTTCCAACAATGAACAAACCTGCTATTTAAACAAAACGCCTGCCGCACGGGCAGGCGTTTGGAGACTTGCTGTCAGCCAGCCTGCGGCGAATCCGCCGGGGGATCCGTTGCGGGAGCCGTAGTGGGAGCTGTCGTGGGGGCTTGCGTCGGCTTGGTGGTGGATGTTTCAGCCGGTGCTGTGGCATCCGGTGTGGCCGTTGCTTCCGGCGTGTCTGTCGGCACGGCATCCTTCTTATAGTAGGCCAGCACGTTACAGTCGGCCGGATAAGTGTCGGTATATAGCTTCTTGACCTTTGTCTTTTTGCCATCCTTGTCAACCTTGACAAGGTAGACATCCACCACATAACCGTTGTGGGCCGGGATCAGCTCCGTCTGGCCCGGAGGCACCGCGCTGCTGGGCACCTTTCTGGTTTTGGTGGCATCGCCCTTGAGCGTTTTGACCACATCGCCCTGCAGCACATAGGTGGCGCCGGTGGGATCGGGCACACCATAAAACTTGGCGTGCATGCGGTAGTCGAAGCCGGAGCGCTTGCTGTCGTAGTCATAGTAGACGATGATCAGGATCGGCTTGTCGCTGATGTTTTTGAACTTCAGATCCTTGTTGGGATAGTCCACCGTGGCGTCGGTGCCCTTGGCCATATAGCCGGACACCAGCGAGTGGTGGTTGCGCTCCACGATAGAGATGCGGTCGGGGCCGCAGGCTATCGCCGCGTTGTATAGAGCGCTGGAAACCTGGCAGACGCCGCCGCCCAGGCCCACGTCCTCAATGCCGTTTTGATCCACAGGAGCTTTCTGATAACCCTTGGCTTCCGTGCGTTCGCCCGTTTTCTCATTCATGGAGAACGTTTCGCCGGGCATCAGGATCAATCCACTGATTGCGGCGCTGGCAAGCTCAATGTTTTTGCGGCGCTGCTTTTTATAGTTCTTGATGTTGGACTCAAACTCGCCGATCAGCTGCATCTCGCCCTGCAGACCGGCCAGCGTGATTGCTGCCGGCATGGGCACCACCTGCATCTCAACGGTGCCGAAGGCCCTGGTCTCAAACGCGGTTTTCACCGCGGCCCACAGGCTGTCGGCATCCACCTTTTCACCGGGGACGTCCGGCGTGAATACCAACCGCTCGCCCTCCGGCTTCTCCACGTCATACTTCACAAAGGTTGCGTCCACGGCGGCTTTGGTATAGGGCGTAACCAGATCGCGCACCTTCTGCTCCACCGCGGCCGGATCAATTGTGGCGGTGGTCACCAGCTTGACCGGTGTGGTTTTCAGCCGCTCCTGCGCCGCAAGCTGCTCCTCCTTGGTGCCCTCATGGCCCTGCTTGAGGGCCTCGCCCATGATTGCGTCGGTGTCAAAAGTGCAAGCCGTCTCCGCCACGCCGATCTGCAAGGCGGTCTGCCCATCCTTGGTGATCGTGACGGAGTTGGCGGCCACAAATTCCTGTTGCTTGGCCTCCACCTTCTGTTTGGCCTGCTCCATTGTTAAGCCGCCCAGAGCGATGTCATCCACAAAAACGCCTTCCAGGAAAGTGCTCCCATCCAGGTCGGGGCCGCCTGTGCCGGTTGCCGTGGGCCCCGGGTTGTTGCCGCCGCCGCCGGGTTTCAGAAGTGCCATTACGCCGGCTGTTACACCAATCAGGAGGACCAATACCACCACCAGCGCCAGGGCGCCGGGCCTTCTGGTTTTCCTTCTGCGATTTCCAGAGCCGCTATTTCGAGATCTGTAGGTCCGATTCATCAAAGTATCCTCCGAGCCGAAGTTTCACCGGACATGGGCTCTATATCATTATTCCAACTTTGCACATTTCTATATATAATAACCGATCGGCAGGCACATGTAAAGACAAACGCGCAGGCCAACAAGCGCCAAAGCGGTTACCCACCGGCGGCATAAAGCAGTATCTATCAGGCTAACCCCGGCCTGCCGGCAATCACTTCTCTTTTCTGAGCTCCACCAGGCGATAGGTCAGGGCCATCAGGCCGTCGGTGAGTTGGGCGTTTTCCACGACCACGCCGCTGATCGCAATTTCAACGGGCGCGAAATTCCAAATGGCCCGCACCCCCGCCTTTACCAGTCTGTCCGCCAATGGGCGGGCAGCGGAAGCCGGCACGGCAAGCACGGCGATATCAACCCTGTTGGTTGCCAGAGTTTCCTCCAGCTCGCCGATGGACCGGATCGGGTTACCCCCCACCGCTTTGCCGATCAGCTCAGGGTTGGCGTCAAACAACGCGAGGATGTGGTAACCGGCGGAGCCGAACTGTGCGTAATTGGAGAGCGCCTGGCCGATGTTGCCGGCGCCCAGGATGATCATGTTGTATTCCTTGTCAATGCCCAGGATCTCGGCCACATGGCGCATCAGCTCGCTCACATTGTAGCCGTAGCCCTGCTGGCCGAAACCGCCGAAGCAGCTCAGATCCTGCCGGATCTGGGAGGCCGTCAGGTTCATCATGCGGCTGAGAGCCAGCGATGAAATTCTGTTTACGCCATCCTGCTGCAACACGCTCAGTTGCCGGTAGTATCTGGGAAGGCGGCGAATGACCGCGTCAGACACTTTCTGCGCCATGGGCTGACCTCCTGTTGCACGACGGTGATCCACCGCACCGAATTTGTTAAAAAAACAACAAACTTTTCATCATCATACCACCGATTTCCCGGATAGGCAACAGCTTGCATCTCCACATGATTCTGGCTGCCCGACAACGCATCGAAGGCTGATTCAGAACCCGGAGAGTATTCTCAATGGCAATCATTTCATTGGTAAAAAGCATTGCAATCGTTTGATATTATGTTGATCGGGTGTTAGGATATTGTACGCAAACGGGAACAAGGTTTGTCCGTGATAAACAAAGGAGGGAACCATGAAGCGTTTGAACAAACTATTGATTGGGTTGTCTGTACTGATGGCGGTGGCGATGGTCATAATGCCCGTCGCGCAAGCAGCCGCGTCCAGAAGGATTTCATACAGCCCCACCGCTTTCAGCCGCAACTACGGTGCATACAGGAGCACGCCCTACACGTCCGGAAGCACATCCAGCCGGTCCTCCGCGACATCAGCCGCGACTTCGCTGGAAAGCAAAATGATCAGTCTGATCAACGAGGACAGGGCCAAGGAAGGCCTCAAGCCCCTTCGTGCCGACAGCTCCTTGCGGGCGGGCGCGCTGAAGCACAGCCAGGACATGGCGGCAAACAAATTCTTCTCGCACACCTCGCCCACCTATGGCACTTTCTCCCAGAGGGCAAAGGCGTCGGGTGCAAGCGTGTCGGCGGAGAACCTTTCGCTGAACGGCTCGGTGGAGCGGGCGCACGCAAGCCTCATGGGGTCAACCGGACACCGGAGAAACATCATGAACGCCAGCTACACCCGCGTGGGCATCGGCATTGTATACAGCTCCCAAAAGGGAGGCTACTACATCACCCAGTGGTTCGGCAGATAACAGCAGTCAAAACACAACGCAGAGGCGCAACCGCACGGTTGCGCCTTTTCCCTCCCTTTTCACAAACTCTTCCTTCCTGTATAATCACCCTGTCTGTATAGGAGTATTGCATGATTCAGATCACCTTAGATAAAGTTGCCAAGCACTACGGCGTGGACACCGTGATCCAGGACGTGAGCCTTGCCATACAGACCGGCCAGCGCCTGGGCCTTGTGGGCGCCAACGGCGCGGGCAAGACCACGCTTCTGAAGATCATCACCGGGGAGCTGGTGCCGGACGAAGGCTCGGTGCGAAAGCCCGACGGCCTCAGAATCGGCTATCTGGCGCAGGAAAGCATGGCCGTTCCCGGCGGCACGCCGTGGGAGGAAATGCTGACCGTTTTCGAGGAGGTCTTCCGCATCGAGGAGCGGCTGCGGCAGCTGGAGCACGACATGGGCGAGCTGCACGAGGACCCCGTCGCTTTCGCGCGCCTTTCCGAGGAGTATGACAAGCTCACGCTGCGCTTTGAACAGGGCAACGGATATGGTTACAAGAGCGCCATCCTGGGCGTGCTGAAGGGGCTGGGCTTCTCCGAGGAGCAAATATACCGGAAAGCATCCACGCTCTCCGGCGGGCAGCAGTCAAGACTGGCGCTGGCCAAGCTGCTGCTTCGCAAGCCGGACATACTGTTGCTGGACGAGCCCACGAACCATCTGGACATCCAGTCCACCGCCTGGCTGGAAGAATACATCCGGGAATTCCCCAACACGGTGATTGTGGTGAGCCACGACCGCTATTTCCTGGATGCCGTGTGTGACTCCATCGCCGAGGTTGCGCTGACGCGCCTCACGCTCTATCAAGGCAATTTCACCGAATACATGATCCAGCGCGAGGAGCGGATCAACCTGCAGCAGAAGGCTTATGAGCTGAACCGCCGGGAGATCCAGCGCCACGAGGAGATCATCCGGCGCTTCAAGCAATACAACCGCGAAAAGAGCCTGAAGGCCGCCCATAGCTGGGAGAAGAAGCTGGCACGGATTGACCGGGTGGAAAAGGTGCGCAACGAGGCCACGGTGAATTTCAGCTTTGACACCGTGCGCCGCACCGGCGGCGACGTGCTGCTGGCCCAGGGGCTCGGCAAGTCCTTCGGCCCCACCCGGCTGTTTGAAAACATGGACCTGCACATCAAAGCCGGCGACCGCGTGGGCATTGTGGGCCGCAACGGCATCGGCAAGACCACGTTGCTGCGCATTCTGATGGGCGAGCTCAAGCAGGAAAGCGGCCACTTTTATTGGGGCACCGGCGTGCAACCGGGTTACTACGACCAGAAGCAGCAGGGGCTGAGCCCGGAAAAAACAGTGATCGACGAGGTGTGGGACACTTACCGCACGCTGGATCCTCAGCAGATCCGCGACACGCTGGCGGCATTCCTCTTCCGCGGTGATGAGATCAACAAGAGAATCGCAGACCTGTCCGGCGGCGAGCGGGGCCGCGTGGCGCTGATCAAGCTGCTGCTGGGCAAATACAACGTGCTGCTGCTGGACGAGCCCACCAACCACCTGGACACCAACAGCTGCCAGGTGTTGGAAGACGCGCTGCTGGACTTTGACGGCACACTGCTGTTTGTGTCGCACGACCGCTACTTCATCAACCGCGTGGCGACCAGGGTGCTGGAAATGCGTGACGACGGCGTGACCGACTACCCCGGCAACTGGGATGAATACCTGCTGCACAAGGCCGCCGAGAAAAACCAGAAGGATGCAGAGGAAGACGACGGCCTCACCCGCACCGAGCGCAAGAAGCAAGACAAGCTGTCCCGCCAGGCGGAGGCCGAATTACGGGAGCGCAAGCGGGCTGTGAAGGCGCTGGAGGAGCAGGTGACCAAAGTGGAAGAAGAGATCGCCGCGCTGGAGCAAAAGCTCAGCGATCCGGCGGGGCTTGGCCCGGCTGATATTGAGAAGCTTTCGCTGGAGCATGACGAGAAGAAGAAGCTGTGCGACGAGCTGATCGCGCAATGGGAAGAAGCGCTGGAGGCGCTGGAATAGAGAGCATTCATCCCCGGCATTGACATTTCCGAAACCGCACATTACGCTGACACACAGGAGATAACGCAATGGCAGTGTCCATCGTGCAAGGAGGAGAAATGCGCAGCATGCAGGTAAAAAGACGGTTGGTCATCTTGGCTCTCATACTCCTGACTTCGTTCCCGCTGGTTTCCTGCGACGCGATTTCCACGCTGGTGGACCGCATCGGCAAAGCGGAAACGCCAACGGCAAGGCCAGTTGAAACATCTTCCCTGCCCATCCTGGAGCGGGAGCTCAGCCAATACCCATTTTCGCTGATCAGCGACCGCCTCACAGTGCAAATGCCAGTGGGTGCAGAAGATGAAGCCATGCAGGCAGATGCCATGAGCGCTCAAGCGCCCAGCAAAGCGGAAACAAAGCTGGTGCTGGAAGCTGACGGCAAGCAGTTGGTACTTTATGCACAAGAAACCTTCTACACCACGGACGATTTGGAAAAAGACCTGGACACCATACTGAAGTTGCGTTACGGACAGGGCTTTACATATACCGCAGAGGCCGTGAAACAATCCGGCGGCGGCATGAAGGTGATTGGGTTTTCTCCGGCCCAGCTTGACAAAAGCGCCAACAGTGTGTTGATCCAAGGTGCTGTTGTTGGCATTGACGACGGCGCAATTGTAACCATCGGTGTATACGCAACGCCCGAGACAACGGCGGACGAGGATCTGTGTCGGAAGCAAGCGGAACGCATCCTGTCTTCCATTGAACCCGGCTCCCGAAAAATTGTCGGTAAACCACACGAGGAAAGGCTTGGCCTGAACAGCCTCACCATTCAGTTGGATAAAAACTATGTGGTGGCGCAACACGAGGGTCAAGACTTCTCTGTGTTTTATCTGATGAAATATGTGAAGCTCGGCGAACCGGCGCCCTCCATCGGAATCTACATCGGTGCGCACCCCTCAATGATGTATCCGCAAAGGGGTATTCAAGAGAGCCAACTGGCAAAAACGGAAGGGAAACTTCTTAAAAAGAGCGTCGAGTGGTTGTCTTATGAGCCAAATGACGGGGGTTACAGCGCTGAAACCTATCTGTATTTGAACGATACCCTCATCATGCATATCTTTGTGGATGCGGCGGATGAGACTGAGTTTGAAACGATCCGTAAGATGATTCAGACGCTGAAAATAAAGTAAAAGCAGCATCCGTGCGGCAGTCCGAATGATTGTTTTCCAGGGTGCCGCAGGAGTAAGGAGTGCAAAGCTTGACCGTCCTCGAAGCCATCTATGCCCGCCGGTCCATCCGCAAATACGAGGATCGCCCGGTGGAAAAGGAAAAACTCATTGAGTTGTGCCGCCTGGGCGCGGCGGCCCCCTCGGCCACCAACAAGCGCCCCTGGGCTTTCGTGATTGTGGACGAACCGGCGCAGTTGAAGCGGGTGGCGGCGGCCACCATGTTTGGCAAGTTTGGCGCACCGGCGGCCATCGTGGTGTGCGGAGACCTGCGCCGCGCGGTGCCGCTGGGCAAAGACTTCTGGATCCAGGATTGCGCCGCCGCGATGGAAAACATCCTGCTGGGCGCCACCGAACTGGGTCTTGGGTCCGTGTGGATTGGCATCACGCCGATCAAACCCGCCATGTGGGCGATGCGCCAAGCCCTCAAGCTGCCCCGGCACATGGAACCGCTGGGCGTGGCCTATCTGGGCTATCCGGCAGAAACCAGAAAACCGCGGACGCAGCTGGAAGAAGGAATGATACAGTGGCAGCAATGGAAACAAGCAGACCGGGAGGAATCATGAAAATCTCAAAGGCCGACGCACTGATCTGGTTTGACCACCTTTCGCAGCTGGGCGAAGAGGAAGAGATCAGTGCCAGGCAGGAGGAAATCATCTATTCCACCTTTGCGCAGATTGAGGCGGCGGTCGATCACAGAAACGACGCGCTGCTGTCTGAAATCAAAGGGTTGAAGAATCTGGACAATAGAACCTTTTATGTGGGAGACGACGCCAAGTTTCCGAAAGGCTGCCGCTCCTGCCTGCTGGGCACCGGTCTGAGCGCGATCCGCAAGACAAACAAGTGTAACCTGAACTGCAAGTTCTGCTATGACTTCGGCCGGCATGGGCACATCCCGCCGGTCGGAGAGGGCATGTGGGAAATCGGGGGCACAAAGTTCTACGAAAAGGATCTTGACTTGCTCCTTTCCATCCACCAAAAACCCACCGGCGTTTCCTATGTCTATCTGGAGCCCTTCCTGGAAATCGAGAAATACTACCCGGTCATCCGGAAATTTCATGAGGCGGGCATCCATCAGCATCTGTATACCAACGGCACACTGGCGACGGAAGAATCATTGCGGGCGCTGGGCGAGGCCGGTCTGGATGAGCTCCGGTTCAATCTGGGGGCGTCCAACTGCGCGGACAAGGTGATTGAGAACATCGCAACCGCGAAAAAGCACATCCCCGGCGTTGGCATCGAGACGCCGATGACGCCGGAGTTTTATGCGGCTTTTTTGAAAAAGAAGCGGGCGATACTGCAAACGGGGCTAGATTTCATCAATTGTGCCGAATTGCATCTGAATGAAAACAACATCGGCAACTATGCCGGTGAAAATCTGTATAGCTGCAGGCTAGGCTATATCTCCCCGGTCTGGAGCAGGGGGCTGACGCTGAAGCTGATGAAGCTTGCCGGCGAGGAGCTGTGGGACCCGGTGGTGCATGATTGCTCAAACCGCACCAAATTTGCCAGAGGGCTGAATTTGAGCAGCAAAGAGGGCAAGTGGTTTGGAGCAAGCAGCTATGCCTGCGAGTTTTCTGCAATACCCTTTGAGGCGTTTCTGCCGATCCTGAATGACGACAGCTTCCGGTTTCTGAGTGAGGAGGAGCTGCCTGAGGACTACAAGCCGGAAATGATCGATTGCTGAACCATACCGCTGCCAGATTCAGAAAATCTGCTTCAAGCCGATCAGGATCAGAATCGCGCCGGAGACCAGCACGGCCTTTTTGTTCAGCCCCCACCTGCGCAACAAGCCCGAGATCCAACGGCCTAGCCACAGCGCGCCGAAGCTGAACGCCACCGACAGCACACCGATGGCCCATGGGCTGATGCCCACAAGCCCGCCGGAGAAGCTGCCGCCGGCGTTGTTCAGGGAGAGGGCCACGCCCAGCAGCGCCGCTTCCTTGAAGTCAATGTCCTTGGAGTGGTTGATGTCCGCCTGCTCCGGATGCTCAAGGATGCCGATCAGCAGGCTCTTCTTATCCTCCCGGCGCTTGCGAAAGGGTTCCAGCAAGAACCACGCACCCATGCCGATGAACACGGCAGCGCTGATCACGCCGCACACCCTTTGGTCCAGCACGCCGGACAGTGACCGGCCCAGCCAGGCGGCACCGGCAGACACCACCATTGTCACTGCCGAAAGCCACAGGTTTACGCGGGCGGAAGCCCTGATGCCGTTCATGTCAAAGGCGATCCACGCCCCCAGGTTGTCCAGGCTGTTGGCCGCCGCGATCAGCAGCGCGGCAAGAAAACCATGCATTGCATTTTCTCCTGTCCGTTTTCACATGCTATGACAGGAGCCGGGGAAAAGGTTACCCGCCAATAATGAATCAACCAAGAGCTCTTTGTTCAAATTGATCCACTTACGTTTCGTATGATCCTATGTTTGCAGCAGAAAACGGCTTCCCGCTGGAGAAGCCGTAAATACTGCGTAGGGACTCCTTAAAAATTCTGCACCTGGATCATTCCCCTGCCCTCCAGGTTGAGCTGGCCGGTCACATGGCTGGCGCTGCCCATGATCCGGCTTTTGATGATGTCCGGCGACCAGTCCGGGTGCTTCTGGCAGAGCAGCGCGACCACCCCCGCCACCAGCGGCGTGGAGACTGACGTGCCGGACATCACAGTGTAGTTGTTTTGCAGCTTGTTCTGTTTGCGCCCGGGCAGATACTCCTTGTCGGCATTCACCGACACAATGTTGACGCCGGGGGCCACCACGTCGGGCTTGACGCGGCTGCGCACGGGGCCCCGGCTGCTGAAGTCCGGTATGGTGTCGTCACTGGTGTCCACGGTGCGCTTGTCGTCCACCGAGCCCACGGTCAAAATGACGGGGCTGATGCCCGGCACCGTGATTGTGGATGGATCAGGCCCCTCGTTGCCGGCGGCGGCAATCACGGTGATGCCGCGCTTCCACAGCGTTTCCACGCCGCGCACCATCGCGTCGTCGCGGCGGACGTCGCCGGCAAAAGTGCCCAGCGACATGGATACCACCTTGATGTTGTATTTGGAATAATTGTCAGCCACCCATTGCAGCGCGGATAACACATCGGATGACCTGCCGTTCCCCATCTCGTCCATCACCTTGATCGAGACGATGTGGGCGTCGGGGGCGATGCCCTTGTAGACGCCGTTGGAGGCATATCCGCTGCCAGCCGCCACGCCGGACACAAATGTGCCGTGGCCGTTGTCGTCATAGGGCGACGTTCTGCCATTGACGATGTCCTGGAAGGCGGCAATCCTGTTCCTGGGCATCGTAAAGTCAGGGTGGGGATAAATCCCCGTATCCAGCACCGCGATGCCCACATCACGGCCGGTGATGCCGGCCTTGTGCAACGCGTCCACATGAACCGCCTGAGAGGCGATCCTCATCTGCGCTTTAATGTCCAGGTCGGCCGCGATATACTTCACCTGGCGCTGACCTGCCAGCCTGTTGAGCTGGCTGGATGGAAACTCCACCACATATCCCTGAATCAGCGGGATCTCGGCAGAAACCTTCACACCCATGCCATCCAGCAGCGGCTTCACCTTTTCATACTCCTTGGCATATAGAATCACGCGGCACGGCTCATCGGCGGCCACCTTCACCGCGTTGCGGACCGCCGGATCGATTTTATGGTAATATGTCCTGCTCATTGAAGCTCACCTCGCAACTGTTCGAGGGGAGGACCCCCTCGCAAGCCCCCTAGCCGTCTGGCGGGCAGGGCGCTATGTATGGGCGCGGGCGACAGTGAGCCCAGGGTTGTTTCAGCCCTGGCGCAGGTATTTCACAAGGTCGTCCAACTTTTTCTGCTGGTCGCGGCTGAGCACCGGCTTGAGGGTGTTGGCAAAGGTGTCCAGCTCCTTGCCCTTCAGCTTGTCGGCCACGTCTTTGTTCAGCTTCATGCGGTCCAGCTCGCGCATGATGTCTGACATGTCCTTATCCTTATATTGGCCCAGCTGCGACTTGAGTTTCTCAAACTGCACCTTCTGCTCGCCGGTCAGGTTGTCCGGGGAAACCTTCTTGTCGCGCATAAGATCCCGCAGGCTCTTTTCGCGCATAATCATCCCTCCCATCAATGGCCTATGGTTATTCATATTACGGCAGGGCTCCATTTGCCACTGCACTGGCCCGGCGAACCTCAGGCCGGGAGGGTGCATACAATAGGTATCGGGACAATCGAGACAGGAGGGCTCAGCATGATCGACAACAGGCCCAAAAAACGCCGTGCCGTCAAGCCGCATCACACCACCGCCATCAAGCCGGAGCCGGAACCTGAACAGGTGGCGGAATTACATATCAACCCGATCCCGCCGGCACCCGAACCGCCCAAGGCTCCCGCACCAAAAGCCAAGGCGGCTCCGGCCGGCCCGTTGGCGGGGATTGGCGCCAGTCTCGGCAACATGGGCGCGCTGCCGCTGGCGCTGGCCGCCGGCGCGATGCAGAAGGGGCGCAGGCAGCCCGCAGCCCGAGCCGCAGCCAAGCCGCCCCTGCCAGCCGCCGACCCAGGGACTGTGAAGGCGGCGGCAGCCCCGCAGCAGGCCACAGCCCAGACAGGCCGCAAACCCCGTGGCCTGCGCGAGAGCCCGCCACCGCCGGTTGCGGAGACAATCACCCCGCAAGCCGAGCCGGCCGCCCAGCCAAGGCAGGCAAGGGCCGCAAAGCCAGGGCCTAAGCCGCAGGAGATCCGCAGCTTGCTCAATGACCTGTCCGGCTATCTGCCGGGCACAGGCGGAGCCTCCGTGGCCAGAGTGGGCAGGATCATGGGGCTTGCCGACGAACTGCGAAGCATCAACTCCGGCGGGGCCTTCGTCGCCTCCGCACCGGTCAACCCGATGGATCGCAGCATCGGCCTGCTCAATGTGCTGGGCCGCAACATGCAGACCGGCGGTGCGGCGCACCTGAACCGGGCAAGCCAGGTGCTCGGGCTTGTGAACACGCTGAAGGGTCAGGCGGGCGGCCTGGGCAACATCGGCGGCCTGGGCAACATCGGCGGCATGGCCAGCATGCTGGGCGGCATGATGAACCAGCAGCCGGCGCCGCAGCAGCAGATCAAGAATGTGACGCCGGCGCAGGCCGACGGCCTGAAAGACACCGTGAACAGGTTATTGGGCGGCATGGATGAAAAGAAAAAGGCGGAGCTGCTGGATCGGGCTAAAGATTTGCTGAAGTGATTTTATGACAGCCTATAAATACGAGGGCTCCCTTCGCCATCGGCGGAGGGAGCCCAAAGGCCGTCTGTCGCTATTCCCCTCTTGCGCTGAGCACCGTGGCGCCTGCCGCCGGCAGGTTCGGGGAATACGGCTGCTCTTCCTCCAGGAAGGCGCCGGTTTCGTGGAGAATGTCAAAGAAATGCCGCACGGGGAGCACCTCAATACCCAGCTTCTCGAAGTTCTGCTGCCAGTTGCTGGCCGGGATGAACGCACGCCGGGCCCCGGCTTTCTGCGCCGCCTTGAGCTTCACGGGCACGCCGCCCACCGGGTAGATATCGCCGCGGATCGAGATTTCGCCGGTGAGCGCCAAGGTGTTGTCCACCTTCAGGCCATGCACCGCCGAATAAAGCCCGCAGGCAATGGCCAGCCCCGCCGAGGGGCCATCCACCGGGATGCCGCCCGGGAAGTTGATGTGAATGTTGTAGTCTGCCGTGTCGATACCCACGGTGGAGTGCAGCATCGTGCACACGTTTTCCACACTGGAGCGCACGGCGCTCTTCATCCGCACCTTGTGGCCCTCACTGCCCATCTCCTCTTCTTCCAGTACTCCTGTGAGTGTGAGTTTCCCCGCGCCGATGGCCGTTTTCTCGGCAATCACCTCAATCGTCATCACTGCGCCCTGCTGCGGGCCGCACACGGCCATGCCGTTCACCACGCCCACCGCCGGCCTCCGCGGCACCCTCACCTTGTGGGACGGGGCATAGTTGCCGTTGTTGAGCACCCACTCCAGGTCCTCCAGCGTGATGCTCCCCCGCCCTTCGCTCACGGCAACACCGGCCGCCATCTGCACGATGTTCACGGCGTCGCGGCCGTTGGCTGAATAGCGGCCCACCAGCTCCGCGCAGCCCTCCTCCATCACCACGCCGGCCTTTTTGGCCGCGCCGTCGGCAATGAGCGCCATCTCGTTTTCCTCCAGAGGCCGGAAAAACACCTCCACGCACCGGCTGCGGATCGCCGCCGGCAGCTCGTTTGCATTGCGCGTGGTGGCGCCCACCAGCCGGAAGTCTGCCGGCAGGCCGTTTTTAAACACATCGTGGATGTAGCTGGGGATGTTGGAATCGCTCTCGGAATAATAGGCGCTCTCAAAATAGACACGCCGGTCTTCCAGCACCTTCAGGAGCTTGTTCATCTGGGTGGGGTGCAGCTCGCCGATTTCATCCAGAAACAAGATGCCGCCATGGGCCTTGGTGACGGCGCCGGGCTTCGGCTGCGGGATACCCGCCACGCCCATGGCTCCGGCCCCCTGATAAATGGGATCGTGCACCGAGCCAATCAGCGGGTCGGCAATGCTGCGCTCGTCGAAGCGCACGCAGGTGGCGTCCATCTCCACAAACTTCGCCTCGCGGCCAAAGGGCGACGCACGGTTGGCCTTGGCCTCGCCCAGCACGAGCCTGGCCGCGCAGGTCTTGCCGATGCCGGGAGGCCCATAGATCAGCACATGCTGCGGGTTGGGCCCGCACAGCGCCGCTCTGAGGGCCTTGATGCCTTCCTCCTGGCCAATGATGTCGTCCATCTTCTGCGGGCGCACCTTTTCGGACAAGGGCTTGGTGAGCTGCACCTGCCTGAGCTTGGCGAGCTTGTCCATCTCCCTGCGGCTGTCATGGGTGACGGCGGCGCGGGTGGACTGTTGGCTTTTCAGTTGAAACAGGAAATACAGCCCGATGATGATGCTGAAGAACAGCTGTACGGCGGCCAGCAAACCGGTCATAGGCAACCCTCCATCGCAAATTGCAGGAATAGTATGTGAATGGAGGGATTTTTCACACAGACTAGAATTGGTTAACATAGTAGAATTTTCCAACGACAATTGATTAGAAGATTACAATACCATATAATTACTTGGGTGATTATAAATGAATAGCCTATCTGCCAGTGATATATGGATTAGTTTTGTTAATGATTTACATAGAGATAATAGGTTCTTTCCTGATCATAATATTCAAACATACCTAGAAAATATATGTACACAGTTTAAAACAACCATAGAGATAAATGAAATTCTATATAGGGCAAGAACAATGTCTGAAGATGACATTTTTATGGCATTTTCAAGAAGAAATCAGCCGTTTTATGGGTTTGATAAAGAAAACTCATATATGCCGCCAATTAATCAAACTGTTGATGGGCGTGCCAATGTAAATGGTATTAGTTGTCTTTATCTTGCTCGAGAAGAGGAAACTGCACTAATTGAAGTTAGGCCAATATTAAGTAATAAAGTTAGTATTGCAGAAATTCAGGTATTATCACAATTAAGCTGTGTTGACTTAACAATTGATACAGTACATGATTCGCAAGACATAAATATATCGTTGAAGAATTATATAGATTTTTGGTTTTCAATGCCTGTTCAACATTATGAAAAGGATGACTATATACCAACTCAATATATTGCATCCTACATAAAGCACAAAGGGTATGATGGGATAATATATAAAAGCTCACTTAATCCAAATGGAAAAAATGTTGCTTTGTTTGATGGTAGTAAAGCGGCACCTATTAGCTCACGAGTTGTTTCTGTTTGTGGTATGGGGATCTCCGCAAGGTCTGTTTTACCCAAAGGAGATAAACTCATTGTCTATGATAATGGAGCAACGATATAGCAACTGAACTACTTCACCCTGAAGCTATGCACCTCCATTAAACCCCTCAGATACTACCGGTCAACCTCTTTGGTCGAATAGACGGCAATCTCCAATCCCTTTTCACAAGCCACCCATCCGGGGAGACGGCATAAGAAACGTCAACCTTCAAATATGAGCCTGCCGCAGTTTTGCCACAATTCTCCTGAATATCTGCCATAGGTCGGTGACAAAAAATACATTCCTAAAATATACTGCTTGTTATAATGAATATATAACTGTTCCAGATCAGTGTTTCAACCGCGAAGGGCACCACGAAGCTTGACAATAACCCATCGGGTTGATTAAAGCCACGCATTTCCGGGTATCTACGGATAAACCAGCAATGAAGAAGCAGCCAGAACAGGCGCGGAAATCTCATTGTACACCGCAATACAGAAATTGGTTCATTGTTCTGCCTGGCATTTGGGGGTATAATTCATTATCTGGAATATGAGAATAAAATTACGAGAGTGAAACATGGCAATCCGCCGAAAATTCCTGGGTGAAATGCTTGTGGAAGCCGGTCACCTCACAAGGCTGCAGCTGGAAGAAGCGCTGCGCATCCAGAAGGAAACCAACAAGCGCCTGGGCGACGTTCTGAAAGAGCGGCGCTGGGTCACCGAGCAGCAGATCATTGAAATGCTGGAGTTCCAGCTGGGCATCCCCTTTGTGGATGTGTCCAGTGTTTATCTGCCTGCCGGCATTGAGCAGACGGTGCCGGTGCAGATCGCGCAGCGCCACACGCTGGTGCCCGTGCGCATCGAGGGCAACAAGCTCTTTGTGGCCATGGAGGACCCGCTTTCCATCGTGGCCGTGGACGACGTGCAAACCGTGTCGGGTATGGAAGTGCAGCCGATGCTGGGCCGCGGCCCGGCCATTGTCGCGGCGATCAACCGAATCTACGGCAGCAAGAAGGCCGAGCAGGCCATTGAGGATTTCGCCCGCGAAGGCACAGCCCCGGCCGATGCAGACCTGGAAGCGCTGGACCTGAGCGACGGCGTGAACAGCGCGCCAATCGTGCGCCTGGTCAACACAATCCTGGAGCAGGCCGCCAACGCCCGCGCCAGCGACATCCACATTGAGCCCGGCGAGGGCTCCGTGCGGGTGCGTTTCCGCGTGGACGGCGTTTTGACGGTCGCATTGACGCCGCCGATGAACGCCCACGCCGCCATTGTGGCCCGCATCAAAATCATGAGCAACCTGGATATCGCCGAGCGCCGCCGCCCGCAGGACGGCAGGCTTGATCTTTCCACAGGAGGCCGCAACATCGACGTGCGCGTGTCCACAATGCCCACGGTGCACGGCGAAAAGGTTGTGATGCGCCTGCTGGACCGGAGCAGCTTCCTGATCCCCAAGGAGGGCCTGGGCATGACGCCGGCCAATATGGCCCGGTTTGAAAACCTGATCCGGCACCCCCACGGCATCATCCTGATTTCCGGCCCCACCGGCAGCGGCAAGACGACCACGCTCTACGCCATGCTCAACGAGCTGAACGACCCGATCAAAAACATCATCACCATCGAAGACCCGGTTGAGTATGTGATGACCGGGCTCAATCAGGTGCAGGTGAACGCCAAGGCGGGCCTCACCTTCGCCTCGGGCCTGCGCAGCATCCTGCGCCAGGACCCCAACATCGTGATGGTGGGCGAGATCCGAGACGAGGAGACGGTGGAAATCGCCATCCGCGCGGCCATCACCGGCCACCTGGTGCTTTCCACGATCCACACCAATGACGCAGTTAGCACCATCACCCGCCTGGAAGACATGGGCGTGGAGCCCTTCCTGCTCTCCGCCTCGCTGGTGGGCGTGATGGCGCAGAGGCTTGTGCGCAAAAACTGCCCCATGTGCACTGAGGATTATGAGCCCGACCCGGCGCTTCTGAGCCTGATCGGCCTCACACCCGGCACAGGCCGCTTCCGGCGGGGCCGGGGGTGCGCCAGCTGCTCCGGCACCGGCACAAAGGGCCGCCAGGCCGTCTATGAGATCCTGGCGGTGGACCAGACCGTCCGCGAGATGATCCACGCCCGCGCGCCGCTGCAGCAGATCATCGACCACGCCAGAAGCGGCGGCATGCGGCTTTTGAGCGAGGAGTGCGCCGAGCTTGCCGCCAAAGGCGTGATATCGCCGGAGGAAGCGGTGCGCGTGGCATTCCGGCAGGACTGAGTTCCTCCGCAACAACGCAAACATAACGGGGCTCTGCTCCGCTCAGGCATGACCAAATCCGGCATGATTGGGGATGAAGATCATGAACTCCACCGAACTGCTCGAACGCACCATGGCGCTGGACGCCTCCGACCTGCACATCACACCGGGCTCGCCGCCGACCTACCGCGTGAACGGCAGGCTGCTGAGCGAGGGGGAGCGCCTTACCACCGTGGACACGGAGGGGTTTGTGCGCAACATCATGAGCGAGCGCCAGTGGGAGCAGTTCAATGCCGCCGGCGAGCTGGACTTCCCCCTTTCCACCCGCGCCGCCCGCTTCCGCGTGAACGCCTTTCGCCAGCGGGGTTCCTGCTCGGTGGCGCTCAGGCTGATCCAGCCGGGCATCCGGTCGCTGAGCGAGCTGGGCCTGCCGGCGTCGCTGGCGGAGCTGAGCACACTGCAGCGCGGGCTGGTGCTGGTGACAGGGCCCACCGGCAGTGGCAAATCCACCACGCTGGCAGCGATGATCGACCTGGTGAACAGCACCAGAGACTGCCACATCATCACGCTGGAAGACCCGATTGAGTATCTGCACAAGCACAAGAAGAGCATTGTGAACCAGCGCGAGATCGGCAGCGACACAAGCTCCTACGCCAGCGGCCTGCGCTCGGTGCTGCGCCAGGACCCGGATGTGATCCTGATCGGCGAAATGCGCGACCTGGAGAGCATCGCGATCGCGCTCACCGCCGCCGAGACCGGCCACCTGGTCTTTTCCACACTGCACACAATCGGCGCGGCCCTGACCATTGACCGCATCATCGATGTGTTCCCGGCCTATCAGCAGGCGCAGATCCGCGTGCAGCTCTCCATGGCGCTGCAGGCGGTGGTCTCCCAGCAGTTGCTGCCCGAAGCGTCGGGGCGCAGCCGCGTGCCCGCCGCGGAGGTCATGCTTGCCACACCGGCCATCCGCAACCTCATCCGCGAGGGCAAGACGCCGCAGATCAACAACGCCATCCTCACCTCGGGCATGAGCGGCATGCAGACGATGGACTCGGCGCTGGCGGCGCTTTACAAAGCCGGCAGGATCACGCTGGACGACTGTGTGCAGTTCTGCGTGGATTATGAAAACATCAAACGGTTTTTGAACCTGAAATAAGGAGGGCAGCCTATGGCGAAATTTCAATACAAGGCCGTGAACATGGGCGGCCGCACGGTGGACGGTCTCTATGAGGGCAAAGACCGCGCCGACGTGGTCTCCATGCTGCGGAGCAAGGCGTTTTATCCGCTGGACATCTCGGAGGTGAAGGCGCCCGGCGCTCTCAACCGCGAGCTGGGCTCCAAAATCTCACTGAAGGTTCTGGCGCTGTTTTGCCAGCAGTTTTCCACGATCCTGTCTTCCGGCATCCCGGTGGGCCAGGCGCTGGATATCCTGGCCCAGCAGACGGAAGACAAGCGCCTGAAGTCCGTGCTGACAGATGTGTATGAGAAAGTGCAGACCGGCCGCAGCCTCACCGACTCCTTCGGAGAGCACGCCAAGCGCTTCCCCAACATCTTCATGAGCATGCTGTCTGTGGGTGAGGTTTCCGGCACGCTGGAGGCCAGCCTCAAGCGCCTGCACGGCTATTTCAAGCAGGAGCACCAGCTGATCTCGAAGTTTCGCACGGCGATGATCTATCCGGCCGTTGTGATGAGCCTGGCGGTCTTCATCACCACATTCCTGCTGGTCTTCATTGTGCCCACCTTCCAGGGCATCTTTGACCGGGCCGGCGCGGTGCTGCCGGTGCCCACGCAGATCCTGCTGGCGATCAGCGGGTTCATCCGCACGCAGTGGCCGCTGATCCTGGTTGTGATACTCGGCATTGTGGTCTTCTTCACCGCCTATCGCAAGTCTGAAAACGGCCGCCTGAACCTGGACCGCATGAGCCTCAGGCTGCCGGCATTCGGGCCGCTCAATGTGAAAATGATGGTGTCGCGGTTCACCCGCACGCTGGGCGCCATGTCCAGCTCCGGCGTGCCGCTCACGCAGGCGCTGGAAATCACCGCCCGCGTGGTTTCCAACAAGTTCATTGAAGGGCAGATCATGAAGGCCTCCGAAATGGTGCAGCAGGGCCAGCCGCTCTACAAGCCGCTGGCGGAAATCAAGACGCTGCCGCCGATGGTGCAGAACATGACGCGCCTGGGCGAAGAGTCCGGCTCGCTGGACTTTATGCTGGAGCAGACCGCCATCTATTATGATGCGGAGGCTGAGACGGCGATCGCCCGCACCACAGCGGTGATCGAGCCAATGATCATCATCGTGATGGCCGCGATCGTGCTGTTTGTGGTGCTGTCCATCCTGATGCCCACGTTCCAGATGGCTTCGGTGGTTGGCGGAATGAGTTGAGAATGGCACAGTGTTTGAACCGCCGCGATCCGGGGCATCTGGAAAGAAATGGATAAAGCAATAACCCAAATACGGCAAGCTTTATTTCCATAGTGATATGTAATTTGATGACCCAAATGCCCGGCGCGGCGTGACCCGGCGCAGCAAGCAAGCGCGACCCACGGATTTCTGTGGAATTTTGGTTGCCGCACTTCTGCCAGTCGCACCGAGCGGCAATTTCTTTAAAGCTTATGAATTGCGTGAGAATTGCGGCAGCAATGCGGCAATTTCTGGATTCAGAGTTGAAGAACCAAGGGCATAAAGCTATAATTTAATAACCGAATTATATGGCCATGTGCTATATGATAAATAAATCTGGAGGTGCAACCCATGCTTCTCACACTCAAGAGGAAGAACAAGAAAGGCTTCACGCTGATCGAGCTCATCGTCGTCGT
>JAEYYW010000117.1 GCA_023428265.1 Bacillota bacterium
CCCCTTGTTTTGCCATACTTCACATCGTCGTAGCCCAACATGTTCTGCATGTCCAGGATCACATGCTCCAGCACATGGCCCAGATAGGTGCCGGTTTGCAGCCGCTCCAGAAAGCCGCCGGGATACCCCAGGCCACAGGTGTTCTCCCGGAGGTTGGGGAAGCAGGCCAGCAGCGCGTCGTTGAAGCCATCAATGTGGTTGGTCGGTGTTTCGGCATAGTCTTCCAGATCCACAAGCATCCGGATGGTGGTTTTATGGCTGTGGATGTTTCTGCCGCGATAAATGGAAATATCCAATATCTGCATCATCAGTCTCCCGATTCTTCCTGCTTGAGCCGCAGCGCTTCCCGCCGGATCATATCAAATCCATATCCGGCCGGCAGCGCGTGCACCGTCACGCCCACGATTGCCAGCAGTTCATCCGGCTTCAATTCCGATACGTTGGAGCTGTGTATGGAGCGCCCGTCGATGATGGTGACGGCGTTGCTGCCGATCACCTCGAAATGCCCGTCCGGATGCACCTTTATGGCGGTGTCCTCATCGATGCCGATCCCCAGCACGCCGGGGTTTTCCGCCACACCGCACAGCAGCCTGCCAAACCGGCCCCTCTGGTCAAAGTGCTGGTCGATGATGGCGTTTTCCAGCAGGCACAAGCCGGGTGCCATCTTCAGCGTGCACTTCCGCGCCGGCTCCTCGTCTTTGCCCTGCACCACCATTGTGGAGCTCATCACCGACGCGCCGGCGCTGGTGCCCATGATGATGCCGCCGGAACAATAAAGCTCTTTTAATGCCTGGCTGGCGGCAGTGCCGCCCAGGATGCTGGTGATGCGGAGCTGGTCCCCACCGGTCAGAAAAACGCACCTGGCCCTGCGGATGGCTGCGCACATTACTTCATCGTTGGCATCGCGCCGGGTGTTGATGTTGAGGGCCGCCGGGCTCTGCACGCCAAGCCGGGAAAACACGCCTGTGTATTCCGCTCCCACTTGCTCCGGGTGCTCGGTGGCGGTGGTTAGAATCACCAGCCCTTCGCCTGGCGCCAGCATCTGCGGCGCTTGCCGCAGTATCACGCAGGCACCGGCCTTGTCTTCGGCGCCTCCGATGATGATCAAAACGCCTTTTGTTTCACTATGCATTGGGATCACCCAACGGCACGCCGTGATCCACCATCAGCCTGCCTCTGCAAAACAGTTTGTCCAGATGATACTGCCGGTCGGTCACCAGAATGTCAGCGTCGTTGCCTTCCTGCAGAGCGCCCTTCGCCGGGTGAAGCTTCAGCAGCTTTGCCACGTTTTCCGTAACCAACCGGAAGGTGGCATCCGGCGGCAGCCCAGCGGTGTGGATGCAGGACTGCAGATCATAATATAGCGACTGCACCCTGGAAACTCCTCCGCCCGGGATGCTGCCGTTTCCGTCGGAGCTGACCGTGACGCGGCTCAGGTCCAGCTTGTTTTCGGAGAGCCGCAGCAAGGCCTCCGGCACCGGCACACCCGCTTCCTCCCCGGCGGTCAGGTCGATCCAGCCGCCGCTCTTCAGATAGGTCATCGCCTGCAGAAACAGCTGCTCGCTGCGGTTTACATGGGTGGGTGCAAACATGTCCAGTGGAAGGTCTGAGCTTTCGACAAGCGCCATCAGCGGCTCAAGCCCCCGGCGGCCATCTCCCACATGCAGGTGCAGCACGCCGGCCTTGCCTCCCAGCATCCCGCCCACATGGGTCTGCGCTGCAAGCTTCCTGAGCTCTTCGGGCGAGCACAACGTCGCCCGGTGGTCGGAGATGGCCACCTCTCCGGTGCCGATGACCCTGTCAATCAGCACCAGATCCTCTGTGATGGAGCCGGTCAGCGTGAGGACGGGCACCGAATAGCTGCCGGTATAGATATGGGCAGTGATGCCCTGCGCCTCAAGCGCCCTGGCTTTGTGCAGAAGCGCATGAAGGTTCCTGCCGATGCTGTCCAGCCCGAGCACGCCCACGACGGTGGTCACACCGCCGGTGAGGAGATCGCTGAGTGTCAGCTCCGGGATGCCGCTTGCCGGCCCCTGCTCGCCGCCGCCGCCGATGATATGGGCGTGCTGGTCGATGATGCCGGGGAACGCGCAGCACTCGGTGCAATCAATCGCATTGCAGAGTTCTTCCGCTTGCATCAGCTGGCCGGGCATCACGATGCGCTCGATCCTGCCGCCGGCCAGCAATATGTCTTTGCGCCCGACGGGGCTCGGGGTATAACATTCAATGTTTTTTAACAGAATCATTACTCCGCCTCAATGGTATCACTGGGTAGTATTCGACTGATAGTTGCCGGATTCACCCAGGATCCCGCCTGCTTCGCCATGCTTATTGAAATGATTGCATTGGGCTCGCAGTCCGTGCTCACAATACGCATGCACCTCAAGAACTAATATGAACGTGAGAAATGATAAAAATGCATGAGCGGAAAGCTGGTTTCATACCAGTAACACCATATTGCGCAGCCAACCGTAACGATCACCCATATACAATTCATCCACGACGCCAAGGCCACGCTGAATGACATTGGCACGGAGGAATCAGCACATATAGCATGTCAATGAGAGCTACGAGAAAGAGGAAGCCGAGGGTATAACTCAATCTCAAAGGAATCGGGTTCGTCGGATGTTCTGTGGCTCTTTTTTGTTTTGATATAAACAACCTTCTCTATGACATCTTTTAGTAAATCGTTTTTTGCTTTTGCGGATGGAAGGTTATGATAGATCTTTAACAGGTTCTCCACCATCGGAATCACCAGACGCTGTGCTTGCTCCCGCGTGGCATCGGATTCGATCTCCTTGACCAGTGTGTCACGAGCGTGCTGTGCATCTGAGACGCGAGCGGCCAGCTTGCGGCTGCGCTCGAAATAGACATCCACGCTATATACCCCACGCTCCAAAAGATCATGCAAGTTTCCGCGCTGCTGGTCCAGATCGAGAAGATCCTTCTCAAGCTTTTTTAACTGCTTCTTCTTTGCTTCAGCGGATACGGTAGAGAAGTGGCC
>JAEYYW010000007.1 GCA_023428265.1 Bacillota bacterium
GTGTATTACCGTCTGAACAAAGGGCAATTCACTGAAAGGCCCATTGAGGTCAGTGAGGTGGCAGGATGAAAAAGAATTCGATGTTTCAGGAACTCAAACAGGTCCTAAACCTGATGGGTAAGAGGAAAACAGCATATATTTTGACGGTCGTACTTTCCTGCACCCTTGAGCCCTTGCAGCGCATTGCGATGAGCTTTCTTAATAAAAGTCTGGTTGACTCCATCACCACTTTGAACATGCAATTATTCGTGGGTTGTATTGCCCCGGTGTTGGTGATGATCCTCATCGCCTGTGTGATGGAACCGTTGGCCACCTATGTCATACACGTGATTCCGAAGAAAACGAGCATCGAAATAAAGCTCAAGGCAATTGCACATATCCAGATGCTGCCTCACTCCTATTTCGATAAGACCCACAGCGGGGATATTCTCTCAAGGCTCTCCAACGACATGGGTGTGCTGGATGAGATTTATTATTCTCATATCCGGCGGGTGCTTTGGAAAACAGTAAGCGGATTGGGCTCTTTCGTCGCGATGCTTGTGCTGGACTACAGAGTTTCCATCATCATGTTCTTGATGGGCATAGCGTCGGCCAGGATAAACTCCGTCTATGCCACAAAGATTAGGGCAATCAGCGACCGTATACAAGAAGGGTTAAGCGAAGCCTCCCAGCGCATCGTGGACATTGTCACAGGCAACCGAGAGATTAAGATCTTCAACATCGGCCGCATTGCTCTGGAAAAGTACCACAGCAGCAACGGGCAGACAACCGAACAGATGATGAATCGCGAAAAAATGAACGCCCAAAGGGAAGGGGCAAACTACTTTATTTCGGCATTCAATTTGTTCGGCGTGATCACATTAAGCTCCGTGATGGCTTATTTCGGCCTAATCCAGTTTGGCACAGTTGTGGCGTTGATCACACTGCAATACGGCGTCACCTCCATGTTTTCAGATTGGGGCCGTGTTTTTTCCCGGCTGCAAGGCTCTCTGGCCGGAGCACAGCGCATCATAGAACTCCTGAACACGGCACCGGAAGAAAGTTCTGAAAAGGAAAGTGTTTCAGAGGAGTTGTTTGGCGACGCCAGTGTGCGCATCGTAAACGTGTCGTTTGCTTATGATGAACAGACCGTGCTTGACAATATCAATATCCAGGCGGATCCGGGCCAGACCATCGCGCTGGTCGGGGGAAGCGGTGGGGGTAAAAGTTCGCTGATCAAGCTGATTCTTGGTTTCTACCGGAAACAAAGAGGAGACATACTGGTTCGAGGAGTCTCGGTTGACCAAATGACGCTCTCACAGCTGCGTGACCAACTCTCTTATGTGCCTCAGGACGCCTACATTTTTGACGGAACAATCTGGGAAAACATCCAATACGGGCGGCCAGAGGCCAGCAATCAAGAGATCATAGATGCTGCAATCGCCGCCAATGCACAGGAGTTTATCGAAAATATGCCGGATCAATATGAAACCCTTGTCGGAGAAAGGGGTGTCAAGCTATCCGGGGGGCAAAGGCAGCGAATCGCAATCGCGCGGGCTGTGCTTAAAAACGCCCCAATCCTGCTGCTCGATGAGGCCACATCGTCTCTTGATTCTGAGTCAGAGAGGCTGGTGCAATCAGCACTGGAAAAGCTGATGAAGGGCAGGACCTCCATTGTGGTTGCTCACCGTTTGTCCACAATTGAGAATGCAGACAGGATTTATGTGATCGAACGGGGCAAAGTGGACGAACAGGGCACTCATCTGGAGCTAATGGCGAAATCTGGCCGGTATATGCAACTGCATCAATTGCAATTCGCCGATGAAGTGTCAGGAGGACTGAAAATTTCCTGAACAAATGATTCTCTGTCCCCCGTTGACACCGGCCATATACGCACTGAAATGAAGGGAGCATTTTGTTATGACATCCTGCTGACTGCATCTGCTGCCTGAAGTTATTCGAAAGCAGCATTCAGCTCTACTCCGTTGATCAAGGTTTTGCATAGGTGCAACGGTCCCGGTGAGCTCCTCCGGAACGACCTACACAATCAAGATCACGGCTCAGAACCCCGGTGGGAGCGTCACCACCTCGGGATACACGATCAAGCTTTACAGCAAGCCCGTTGTCAGTAAGTTCTCCGTATCACCCACGAAGTTCATGATTGATACCATGTTCCGCCAAAGCTATATCACCGTTGGGTTCCAGGTGAATCACATGACTGACATTGAGGTCCGGTTTGTAACAACGCAAGGGCAGGTTGTTAAGAGAATTAACTTAACAAATGTTGCTCCGAGCAAAATCACCTATGTGAAATGGAATGGATACAACGGTTCCATCCCGGCCCCCAGCAGACAGTGGAAGGTGCAGATCCTGGCCGGCAGCACCACCTACAAGCCATCGACGGTGATATCTGTTATCTGGCCCCAAAGCCCGCGATAAACAGCAGGTTTCATATCGTATTACAGTGGTTGCAGGGCACGGACGAACCATGCCCTGCAACCACTTCCCATTATCTGGATGAAAATGCCCAGCCTTTTTCACCGGTTTGGCAAACCAGCGCAAGCTGCCGCTTTTGCCCTGCTGCCGTCTGTGGTATACTGAAAAAAAAGAGGGCTCCGATGAACGAATTATTGGATAAACTTCATTCCCATCATTTAAATGCACTGCTTGAAGCCGATCGGTTATGCAAAAAGCATAACATCAGATATTATTTGGTTACCGGTACACTTCTGGGCGCGGTGCGCCATAAGGGGTTCATCCCGTGGGATGATGATCTGGATATCGGCCTGCTCCGCCCCGATTATGAGCGATTCCTTCAGGTTGCTCAGACGGAGCTTTCAGACCGCTTCTTTTTGCAAACCAACGCCACCGATCCGGAGTATTTCCTCTGCTATGCCAAGATCCGCGTAAACGGCACCCGCTTTGTGGAGGAATCGTCGCAGAACTGCAACATCCACCACGGCGTCTATATTGATATCTTCCCTCTGGACAACGCGCCTGATCAGCCGGCACTTCGGAGGTTGCACGCCTTTACCACCCGCCTGCTTTCCACCGCCGTGAAGGCCAAAAGCAAGATGGTGGTGAGCAAGAACCGCAAGGGCACCGGTCTGGTCTACAATCTGTTGAAGATCCTCACCGCACCCTTCCGCCTGGGCACACTGGTCAAGGGTATGGATAAACTGATGACAATCAGCAAAAACAACAGCTCGGAATGCATCGTAAACATCAACAGTGCTTACAGTTATGCCAAGGAATGTGTGAAAAGAAGCTATTTTGAGAGCACAGTGGAGCTGGATTTTGAGGGGTACAAGATGAGCTGCCCGGCTGGCTGGCACGGGTATCTCACCGATGTATACCGGGACTATATGACCCCCCCGCCGGAAGACAAGCGATACAACCGGCACAGCGCTGTGGAGTACGACCTATAATCTGGCACTATCCCAAATTCTCACAGAATACGCTTCAGAATGCCCCGGATGTCCTCCGCAGTGAGGGCGACGGGGTTGTTTCCCATGCGCTCCTTCACAAGGCTGGCGTCGGCCAGCGGCATGGCATCGGCATCTGAAACACCGAAGGCGCCCAGGCGCAGCGTCTGAATGCCATTGCAAAGACTGTCCAGCCACGGGCGTGCATCCTGAGGCGACGAAAGGCCCCATGCTACAAGGAGGCTGTCTCCTTCCGCAACGGCAGGCCAGTTGAGCAGCAGCACCTCCGGCAGCGTCATGGCCACAGCAAAGCCGTGCTCAATGCCCCAGCGGATGGTCATGGGGTATGAAAGGCCATGGCAAGCCGTCGTGCGGGTGTTTGAAAATGCCAGCCCGGCAAACAGAGCGCCCCGCATCATCCCTTCCCGATGCGGCAGGCTCTCCGGATTGTCCAAAGCCCCCCGAAGGTTTGCGGCAATCAACGAGACAGCGTCGCGGGCCAACGCGCGGACCACCGGGTTGGAGCGGGTAGACCAATAGGCCTCCACTGCATGGCTCAATGCGTCCAGCCCGGTAGACAGGGTAAGCCTTTGGCTCATTGAGACGGTGAGCTCCGGCACCACCCAGGCATCCTCCGGATAAAGCCAGGGCGCTTCCACCGAATATTTCTGGCTGTGCACCATGTCCCACACTGTGCCCCACATGGTCATCTCCGCACCGGTGCCGGCGGTGGTAGGCACAGCAAGGATGGGGATCCCCGTACCAAGCTGTTGGTAAGACTTTGTGTGGATTCCGTCATACAGGCGGTCAATGGCAATGGGCCAATCATAAGCCGCCATCGCGGAGATGGCCTTGGCTGTGTCGATGACACTGCCGCCGCCGATTGCCACAATGCGGTCAGGCTTTGCCGTGAACCGCCCGATGGTGCTGTGTACGCTTTCAAACGTGGGGTTGCTCGGCGTGTCGGTGATCAGCACCACGTCGTTGGCCGCCTGCAGCGCAGCGATTGCCCCGTCCAGCCCGTATTGCCGGATGGACCGCTCCGACGCGATAAAAGCGAGCCTCTTGCCGGTGCAAAGGCACTTCAAATGCGCCACAAAGCCCGCAAAATCCAGCAGATACACCTTCACCGGGTTGTAATACGACCAATCCATGACCAACCCTCCTAAAACAACCGCTTTTTATGCGGAACGGGATGGTGCACCCATCCCGCCCGAAGTCATTCCTTGCAGCATCCGGTTATTTCGCAAGCTCCCGCATGAACTCGGCTTTATTCTCCGCCGGCGTGGTCTTCGGCCTTCCAAGATCCGCCCGGCTATCAAGGTTCACATTCACCTGCAAAAACACCGGCCCTTCCGCAGCTTTGCAGCGCTCCACCGCCCGGACCAGTGCCTCCGCGTCGGAGACGCACAGCGCCTCGGAATAGCCGCAGGCTCTGGCCACCGCAGGGAAATCGATCTGCCCCGCCACAGTGGGCATGCCGCCCACCGACTCGTGGGCGCAGTTATTCAGCAGCACATGCAAGAAGTTTTTCGGCTTGCGCGAGCCGATTAATGCCATGCCCCCCATGTGCATCAGCACCGCACCGTCGCCGTCCAGGCAGCAGACTCGCTTGTCAGGCTTCTGCTCGGCGATTCCAAGAGCAATCATCGCGGCATGCCCCATCGAGCCAACCGTCAGAAAATCATGCCCGCGTATGGCGGAGCTGTTGGCGCGGTATTCATAGAGCTCCCGGCTGGCCTTGCCGGTGGTGGAGACCACGAAGCTGTCCTCCCCCAGGAGGCCGGCAATGGCCTGAATGGCCTGCTCGCGGCTCATGCTCGAATCCGACATGTATTTCTGCCCCGCGTATTTGCCGAACGCGCCTTTGGCTACCACCAGCGCCACCGTGCGACCCTTGGCCAGCGCCGGGGCAAGCCTTTCATCGAAAACATCTCTCAGGCCTTCCAGCGTGCCATCGGCTTCCAGCACATGGCTTTCGATGCCGAGCACATTCAGCAGATCCATCGTGATTTCACCCTGCTTCACATGCTGGGGTTCGTCGTGCACGCCCGGGCGGCCGCGCCAGCCCACCAGCAGGATGGAGGGAATGGCATACACCATTGGGTCCATGAGCGAGGTGATGGGGTTGACGGCATTTCCAAGGCCGCTGTTCTGCATATACACCAGAGGGATGCCGCCGGTGGCCAAATGGTAGCCGGCTGCAATGCCCACTGCGTTCCCCTCGTTGGCGGCAATGATGTGCCGCTCGCCGGTGCCATACAGCGTTGTGATGAAGTCACAAAACTCCTTCAATTGAGAATCGGGCACGCCGGTGAAAAGGCCAACGCCTTTCTCAATCAGAAAATCATGAAACCCCCGCACATCAATCATGTCATTCACCCCCCGGAATCAATCGCAGCACCTGGCTGATGGGCAGGCACATCTTGTCCGCTTCATAGGCCCGGTTTGTCTCAAGGATCGTCTCCGCCGTCTTCACCATGGCCGGAAAGGCGCTGCGCACCAGGTGGTTGGCATAGATCACAATGTTGACCCCGCGTTCGGAGAACTCTTGCTCATACACCTGGTTGAAGGTGGTTGGCACCACCACCAGCGGGATGCCCTCGCCGAACTCCCGATAGCGCCGGCAGAACTCGAAGATCTCGTCCGGCGTCTTCTCCCGGCTGTGGATCATGATGCCGCCGGCGCCGGCCGCGATATAGGCCTTGGCGCGGGCCACGGCGTCCTCCATGCCCGCCCGCAGAATGAGGCTCTCGATGCGGGCGATGATGAGAAACTCCTTGGTCTGCAGGGCGTCCCGCCCGGCGCGGATCTTGGCGCTGAAGTTCTCAATGGTGTCCTGCGTCTGCTCAACCTCGGTGCCAAACAGGGAGTTTTTCTTCAGGCCGATCTTGTCCTCAATGATGATTGCGGACACACCCATGCGTTCCAGCGTTTTCACATTGAACACGAAGTGCTCGGTGAGCCCGCCGGTGTCGCCATCCAGGATGATCGGCTTGGTGGTAACCTCCATGATGTCGTTGATGGTGCTGAGGCGCGATGTCATGTCCACAAGCTCGATGTCCGGCTTGCCCTTGGCGGTGCTGTCGCAAAGGCTGGACACCCACATCGCATCAAAGCTTTCGATTTTCTCGTCCTTGACCACCCGCGTGGTTTCCACGATGAGGCCCGTCAGGCCGTTGTGGGCCTCCAGCACGCGCACCAATGGCTTCAGCTTCATGATCTCGGTGAGGCGGCGCCGGCGGTCTTCCGGCATGATGCCGCCGGCGTCCAGATGGCCGCGCACCTTTTCAATGCTCACATCCCTGGTGTAGGAAACCTCATGGAGCTTGCCGCCCCACTCAGCCAGCACCTCGATCACGCGGGCGCGCACCTTGCTCTGGATGCCCTGCTGCCAGTCATCACCGTGCACCACATAATCAGGCGTTAACAGCCGCAGGTTCTTCTCATAGTCAATCGTGTCCTGCGGGATTGTGGCCGAAACTCCCTTGATGGCGCTGATGATCTTTTCGCGCTCAGCGTATTTCATGATGGGGTATCGCTTGTAGCTGGCGATGGCCTCGTCGGTGAGCACGCCCACCGTGACCTCGCCCAGCTCGGCGGCTTTGCTGATGAGATTGATGTGCCCGTGATGGATGATATCGGCGCTCATCGCCACATAAACTTTCTTTTGCATCGCTCGTTCCCTTATCCCAGTTTCTCTTTGATGATGTTCAAATCGGCTTCGTTGTCCACTTCCATGCACAACTCGCCCTTCAGATCCAACCCCATAAGGTTCATGCTTTCCAGGATGGCATTCAGCGCGTTTTCCGCATAAACGGTCACAACACCCCGCGCGCAGAACTCGCCAATGGCTTGCTGCCACCTGAGCCAGTCAGGCTTATCCAGTTTATAGAAGGGCTGGCAAGCCAGGCAATCATCGCCAAACACGTTTGTTCCGATCTCCCTGACCTGCCCACTGGGAGAAAGCCGCGCTTTGAAGTCCTTTTCCGGGATGGGCAGGGTGCTATCCACCACCACCGTGCTGCCGCTGGCACCCAGAACCGTGCGGGCGGCTCTTTCGGAGAACACAAGATCGCCGTGCAGCAACAGCACATCATCCTGCGTGGCGCCGGCGGCCTTCAGAAGAGAGACGATATAGTTGGTTTCTTTGTAGGCATCATTGTATACATAGGTGATGTCCACACCGGAGTATTTCTCCGTGAGATAAGCCTGTAGCAAATCGGCCATATAACCGGTGGTCACCACGAATTTGCTGATACCAAGCGCCCGAAGCGTATCAATTTGGTTGGACAGGATGGTTTTGCCAGGGGCGATCTCCACCATGCTCTTGGGGTTGTTTTGGGTGAGCGCACCCATACGGCTGCCCATGCCGGAGTTTAACAAAATAGCTAGCATTTGGTAACCCTCAAATCAATCCCAATCATTATAACCCATGAAGCGTCACATCACAACAGAACCGGCCTTTAGCTCTGTTTGGGCTTCAGCATCCCTTTTGCTTTCCGGAGCGCCTGCCCAAGGAGCTTTCGGTTCAAGGCGAGCATGAGACCAAAGCCAGCCGCAGATGCCGCAGCCTGCACCCAAACGCTCTCGGCGTAGAATGCAGCAATCGCTGCCGCCGCGGCCAGGTTGAGGCCCAGGAACATCATCCAGTTGAGGCGAAGCCGCACGATCTTTCTGGAGAATGCCACCCTGAGCAAAAACACCAGCAAAAACCCTGCGGCGCTGGCCACAGCCACCGCCATGAGCCCAAAAGGCTTGGCCCCAAACCATGCCAGCGAGAAGGATAAAGCGCCTCCGGCAATGGTGGTATACATGATGATATTGGTCTTCATCCTGGCGCTGTATGCCGTGCCGGCAAAGCTGCTCAGGGCCGAATAGACGGCCATCATGATCATCACCGGCACAATGGGATAAGCTTGTGCGTAGTTGAATGAGTTGTTGACGATAATGAAAGGCAGCACGATGCGCAGCAATGGCAGCCCGAAGCAAACACCGCCCAGCAGCAGGCGGATATACTGATCCATCACGTCGGACATATAGCCTTCCAGCTTGTCGTTGTTGGCCTCGCGGAAGGCCTCCTCCTGCCAGGCAAAAAAGAATATCTGCGAGACTGTGGCGATGATCATGCTGAACTTGCTGGCCGCTGAGAAATAACCGTTTGCCTCCACACCGATCTGAATATTGATGATGGGGCGGCTGACATAATTGATGAACCAAAACGCCACCGAGTTCACAAGCAGCGGCAGGCCATAAACCAGCATGCGCCGGAGCAGCTTCCAGTCAAACAGCCGCAGCCGAATCTTGCTTAGCAGCTTAAGCCTTGCTTCCGACATGGCGAAGATTGTGAAGAAGGAGGCCGCCTGCGCCAGATACAGCGTGATCGCCTGCTTGTTGAGCAGCAGGATCATCACCAGATTGACAATTGCGCTGGCAATCGTGGCGACCACGCCCGTGATGGCATAGTCCCTGTTTCTGCCGTATGCCCGCATGCCGTACTGCCACAGGGAAGCCAGCATCCAACCTGTGCCGATCAGTGAAATCAAAAAGGCGTCCTTGATTTGAAAGAACAGGTTCACCGCATAGAACACCGCCAGATACACAACCAGCATGACGCCCGCGGAGATGACCACGGTGCTTGTGACGGAGCCCTTTTCCTCTTCGTCAGTGCCATTCAGAAAGAAGCGGAGATACACCTCCCAGATCATGAAGAACAGCGACGGTATCGCAACGGACAGCGCCGAATAAACCACGTCGTAGTATCCATAAATCTCCGGAGAAATCTTGGACGTATACAGGGGCAGGAATAAGAAGTTCACAAGACGCGTGGCCATCACGCCCAGGAAATATACGAATGTGTTTTTCAAAAGCCTGTCCCGGGCCATTTAGTTCCCCTTCCGTGCTCCACTTTCGGTCATTCCGCAAACCCTTCCCACCCATGGAAGGCATAACGCCATCGCAGGCTAACCCGCGTATCATTCGGCCGGTTTGCCGCAAGCATCCGCATTCTGCGAGTGATTATAGTATGAAACGTATGAATTGTAAACAAACAGCGGATCCTGTATGCATTGTTCAACCAACGCGCGCCGGCATCCGAGTGCCCACGCAGACAAATTGCAATCGTGACACACTGATAATTTTACAAATAAAGTATGATATAATATTATGTTGAAAAAAAGCGAGTCTTCGGAAAAGAGGTATTTCAATGAAGGGAAAATTGATAGGAGTATTGATTCTTGCGTCATTACTCATATCCTGCTCCGCGGTCTCACCCACCAGCCCGTCGGCAACCCCCTCCGCTGCAGCCACTGAGACAGTAACTCCCGCTGTGCAAACCACACCGGCGGAGACCCCCACACAGGAGCCCACGGAGTCACCCACACCGGTTCCAACACCCACACCCACGCCGGCGCCGCCGCCTTCACTCACTTCGGGGCTGCCGTCAGGCAAAGACTACAAGCCGGTCAATGTGCAGATTGAAAACATGCCGGAGGCGCGGCCCCAGGCGGGTCTGAGCCAGGCCGATATCGTGTATGAGTGCCTGATGGAAGGCAGGAGCATGACGCGTTTCCAATGTGTTTTCAATGACAATCTGCCCAGCAATGTTGGGCCTGTTCGGTCCTGCAGGCTTTACTTCGTGGATATCGCAGCCGAATACAAAGGCGTGCTGGCGTTTTTTGGCGGCCCATCCACCACAGTGGCCAACATTTACCCCAAGATCAACCGCACCCTGAAAGCCGGCAACCTGCAGGTAGCCGCCGATGGAATCAGCGGGAGATATGGCACAAAGTCGAACCTGTATTGGCGCACCAAAGAGCGGCACGCTCCGCACAATGTGTATACCGATGTGTCCAAGCATGCTGCTCTGCTTGAAAAGCCGGTTGAGCCGGTCAGCCATTTCCTTTTCAACGAGGAGGCCGTTTACACCGGCGAGGATATCAACAACATCGAAGTTCGTTACAACGCCAGGACCGTTGACACAAAATACATCTATGACAAGGCAGCGCAGCGGTACAATCGCTTCATTGGCGCAGACCCCATGATTGACGCGAACACAAACTCGCAGGTCACCGTGAAGAATGTGATTGTGCAATACGCCAAAACCGTCGGTCTGGGCACAAGCAAGGGGCATATCGACATCAAGCTGATTGGCACCGGAAAGGCCGACGTGTTTGTGAACGGCAAGCACATTGCCGCAACCTGGAAGCGGGCCACGCAGGATGACATCACAAAGTATTATGACGATGCCGGAAAAGAGATTGAATTGCAGCCGGGCAACACCTGGATACAAATCATCCCATCCACATGGACAATGATCAAAACCGGAGACAGCATCTCTTTCCACACCAAATAAACCGGTGCTTCTGTTCGGCAGTTGTGTGAAACAATATGCTCGATGAAAAGAATTGGCGATCACGGCACCTGCCATGATCGCCAATTTTGCTTTACTTCCCGGTGATGGTTGAGTATATTTCAAGCATTCTTTCCAGGTTCTTCTGCCGGTCATGGCGGACCAGAGCGCGCTCCCTGCCCTTTATAGACAGCTTTTGCGCCAACTCATCATCTTCAAAGAGCTTCCGGATCTTGTTGGCCAGAATGGCAGGCTCCAGATAGTTGTATAAAAGGCCGTCTTCCCCATCCGTCACCATATCAGGCACCCCTCCGACATAGCTTGCCACGCATGGCGTCCCAACCAGCTGTGCCTCCCCCAGCGAGTTGGGGCTGTTTTCAATGGAGGATGCCAGCACATACACATGGGTAGCCGCCAGCTTTCCGGCCATGGCGTCCGCATTCAGCGCGCCGGTAAACTCCACATTGCTTTCAATGCCATAGTCACGGATCAGGTTACGGATATAGTTCCCATAGCCGGTGATCAGCAGCTTCTCTTTCAACGAGGCCGTATTGGTGATTTTGGGGCCGCCCACAGACAGGCGGATGTCTGGATAATCAGGCTTCAGCAGCCGAACTGCCTCCAGCAGTATGTGCAAGCCCTTAATGGGATAAGAGGCCTGGCTGGTAAACAGCGTATGCCGCTCACACTTGTGCAAATCCCACCCGCCGGCATAAAAGGGCGACCGCAAGCTCTCATTGCACAGATGATACTTAGCGCGCGGGTTGATTGCCCATACGTTGCTGTAGTCCCACTCAGTGCGGCCAATCACATGCCTGGTAGAGGAAAGGAGCTTTCGCTCAAACTTCGCCCGTCTCCGAAAACGGCTTCTGCCACTGAGCACACCGGTTCTTCTGAGCAGGTCCCCCGGCGTGCCAGAGCGTATGATGTCTGCCACACGCATTCCCGCCAGATAGAACCGCTCATATACGCCAATCATACCTTGTATGGATACAACAGCGGGAATATTGCCGGCAACATCCAGCAATGGCTGGGGATACGCGTACTCTGTGCCGTGGATATGGATGCAATCGGGCTTGAAATCCTCGAGAACATGGCGGAAATGCTTCTGCAGCCGGCTATCGTAACCGTATCGCGACGCAACCAGGCCCGGCAGCAGATAATAAACAGCCTTGGCCGTCTCAATCTTTTTGATTGCTCTGCCCGTATACAGCGACGCAATTGCCAGCTTGACGCCAGCACCGGTGATATCATCCGCCATGGACGTGAGCCATCCGCCGAACACAGAAACCGGCTGGCCAATGGCTGCAGCCGCCTCAGGGAATATGATATTTGATGTCCACAGGACCTTCATGCAAAACCTCCGACAGATAGCCCTTTTCCCTTATGGTCTGGCCGCTCCAGCACAGCAAAGGATGGAATGATAAACAACACCGTAAGGCCAATCTCAGTGCCATTATACAACACATTGACAAAGCTGAGCACTGCCAAGAACAACAAAACCATCTTCATTGCTCTTTGCGTATAAGGCTCCCAGGCAAGCTTGATGACATAGTTGAAGAAGACGGCATAGAAAGCCACCAGAGGCAGCGTGCCGATGATGCCGTATCGAGCGATCATATCAAAAAACTCCGCGTGACCGCCGATTCCCATGTCAGCGGTGTTGTAACCATAATATCCGCCAACGCCAGCCAATGGGTGCTGCAGCAAAGTATCGATCGAAATCCAGTACTTATCGGTCCTGAGAAGCAGATCACCGGTGAGGTTGCCTGATTGAAACAAGTGCAGGATGTTGTTGATGCGCTCCCCGAAAGGGGAGTTGTGCGAGATATAGAGGATATCACTCATGAAGAACAAAGCCAGCGATCCGAATGCTACAGCCCCGATCAGGATAATCACATTTCGACGGATGCCGAGCAGGATCAGCATAATGCCTGCAACCGCAAACAATATGGCAGTGGTAAACTGCATCAGAAGCATCACGATGAAAAAGAACAGCACCAACGCGTACAGCGCCAAGCGGTGAGCCGGTACGGCCCGTGTTTTTGCATAGGCTGCCAATGGTATGCTCAACAGCATCAGAGAATACGCAAACCCGTAATTTGCGATGTTCATCTCGTTGTATTTCGCAGTGATGGCTGTGACCCTCCCCGTTGAGAGGAAACGGGCGGAGTTGGGATAGACCACTTGCCCGATGGCTGTTGTAGCGCCGGTGAAAACAAATAAAACCAACGCAATCCGCAGAAAAATCCTGAGTTTGTCTGCTTGCTCGGTTTGCATATAAAACACAAACAGCATGACCGGAGCAAATGCGGTTACCATGACATAAAGATATTCAGCAAACATATTGGTGCGGCCTAAAAGGAAATTGGCAACATACACCACAACCCATATGGCAAGCAGCCAGATGCCGGTTTTATAGGTATCCATCCAGGAATTGCGAATGAAAAGAGACAGAACAAACCATAACCCAAGCAAAACTGCAAACCCCGCGGCGCGGATCGTTCCGCGGACCAGGGGAACCAGATACCAGGACAGCAGAAGAACAGTGCAGGCATCCAATAGATACAGCATCCATTGGGGCCTGGTTTCTTTCACCGGAATGGTTTCCTGGTTTGGCACTGCAAATTTCAGACTCATATGGCATTGCGGTCTGTTTTGTTCGCGACCCCACGAATCAACAGGGAGACGAATTGGGCAACACGTTCTCCCTGTATGTCCCAGTTTTTTTGACTGCAAACAAACTCACGGGCTCTTGCGCCATTGGTTCGTAGCTCATCCACTGATGTGTTCAGCACCTGTGTTATGGCATCAGCCCACCCATGGGGTGTTTCGTCATCCACAAAATATAAAAAATCATGGTATTCCGGCAATATGCCATTCAGGCGAGTGGTCAGCAGAGGCGTCCCGCTGTAAAGATACTCCATGATCTTGGATGGGAACGTCGTCTGGCTGACTTCCAGAGAGGTCGGCCTTGGGTTCACCAGCACCGTGGCATTTTGCTGCACCGCCGTCATCTGATCCGGCGGCAAAAACCCCATAAAGAGTATCCTGCCGTCTGAGTTTGCCCGATCCTTCAAAGGCTGCTCCAACAGGCCTCTGCCATATATTCTCAACCGGAAGTCTTTATCATCCGTGAGCATAAAGCCGTCAATCAGGTTTTCCAGACCGTTGTGGGCAGATAACCCTCCGCAATAGACGAGCGTCGGGCTGCTGCACAAAGTTGCTTCCGATTCTCCTTTGCCTTCCTTACAGAAAACACCGCCCTCCACGATGCAAAAGGGCTTCTCCGGCGCAAACATGGTTGCCGCATGGCCGTTGACTGTGATGATGCCGTTGCTGTGCCTGATGGAGGAGCGTGTGAAAGCTGAGTTCAGACGATACACCAACCGTAGCAACGCATTTCTGCTTTTTGTGGCATACGGCGGATCCGTGAACAAATAAACAACGGGTATGCCGAGAAGCCTGCACAATGCGGTGGTGAAAAGCCCCAGGAATGAGTTCAGATTGTACTGTATCACAGCTTTGTCTGCACCACGGTGTTTCCGGTGCCATTTAGCCAGAAAGACCACTGCGGCGATGGCCACCCACAGCTGCTTGACAAAGGCGATGTTGAGCATAGGCAGGATCATGGTGCTGATTTCTTCGGTGACATCCTCCCTGGACTTTGGAATGTAGGAGCGCCCGGAGGCCTTTCTCTTGGCAATCGGCAAACGGGTGATGACTGTCAAATCATCACCCAGCAAATGTTTCAGACCTGATAACAATCCGATTTGGTAGTTGTTGGCGGCAGCAGAAGCTCCGATGGTTTTTGAAAACAGATCGGGGCTGATCGCATAGCCAACAAAGAGAATTTTCATCCGTAAATGTCCTTTGGCAATTAATCACCTGCAACAAGAGCGGCCCCTGATGTCTCAACGCCCATTTGCGCCAGCAGTCTCCGGGTTTGGAGCACCTTCTCTTCACTATCCACACCGGCACGCACCAGGAAAAATACCCTGCGAAGCTGCCCGGAGAGTTCAAGCGAGACAGGAGAATCGCTGATCGATTGCAGCCGCACAAGAATCTTGTCGCACTTATCAAAATCAGACTTGAGATGGCTCATGATTTTGGACGCCGCATCGGCAGACTGCATGTCTTGAGGTTCGAGTATTTTGATTGAGCTTCCGTCACCCTGCTTTATCACCGCTCCAGCGGCCTCGCTGCAGTGTACATCCAGCACATTCAAGCCGAACTGCCTCAGGTTCTCCGCGATTTTGCCAACGTAATCATCCCCCGTTTTGGGTGCTGACAACGAGAGAAACGCGATCGTTTTATCTTCCGCCGACGACATTTTCAGATAAGTGGCGAGCAGTCTCAGGGCCTTGTCCTGCTTGCTCTGGCTGGTGTGGTTTGGAACAATATCAACTGCCGGTGAACCCACCAGCTCACTCAGCTGCCTGATGTTTGTGACTGGGTTTCTGAGGAAATATGCCAAGATCAAGAAGAAATACGGAATCGCAAACCCGCAGATTGCACCTAGCAACGGAGCCCTGAACGCACTGGGGGCATCGGTCACGTAATCATTTCCCAAATCCGCAACCAATCTGGCCTGCCCGTGGAAATCCTCATCGCTTTGATTGAGCGCCTCAGGGAGCCCTCTGGACACCATAAGCACATGATCCAGCACCTGCCCGCTGACAGTCACCCTGATCACTGCGGCGTTGCTGACTTCCTTGGCAGAAATACTCACAGCAGACGGCGCGCTGACCGACTGATCCTTGAGGATCTTGTCACCCAATCCGGCATTCTCCAGCAGGAAGATGCCCCGTTTCATGATCAAATTCATGATGTCGGGCACATCAAGGCCTTCAACCGGCTTGATTTTTGACTCGTCAATATCAATAATGAGCGAAAAGCTCTTGGAATACTCCGCATGGTGAAACATTTTGTTATAACCAAAGAATAACAGGGCGCCGGCCGCAGCCGTGGCGAGCAGAAGAATCAAGAATTTCCTGAGTGCGTAAAAGAAAATGTATCCTTTGTTCATAGCAACCTCATACCGAGCAAACCAAATTTCCCAAGCAAAGCAGCAATTGGTGAATTGCTTCCTTGCTTGGGATCAATATTATCTCACTTAATTATAATTCCCCCAAGACATCTGGCAATAACCAGAGGATAATTATAACATGCAGGCCATCGCCTGTAAATTCACTGCGCCAATAAGAGATTTCTCCTGCAGAATCCTCACCGCGCCGCCACACTGCGGCCCCTCTCGGTTTCATACCGCCAGGAGTGGATGCCGCCCATGTTCTTCACGTTGGTGTAGCCCATCGCGCGAAGAATGGCAGACGCACTGGTGGCCCGGGCGCCGCTCAGGCAATAAATAATGATTTCCGCGTTTTTGTCGGGAATTACACCCCCAACATCCCGCTTTAACCGATCCAGCGGCAATGATATACTATGGGGGATATGAACTTCCTCATACTCCTCCGGCGTGCGGACATCCAACAAGAAGAGAGGCTCGCCGGAGTCCAGGCGGGCTTTCGCCTCCCGGGGCGAGAGGAAGGGCGTATTCTGCTGACTGGATTTGAACATGAACATTGTCATCGAACCTTTCGTATGTTACTTTGGCTTATGCCATGGAGTGATTGCATGCTGACTGATATGGACCGGAAGTTTTTGGAGGCTCACATTCCGTTTTTGCACAGGCTCTCCGGGCCTGACAGGGCTGCGCTGGACGGCGCTACGGTGAAAGCCCGGTTTGGGCAAGGCACCCCGGTGATCAATCGCCAGCAGGAATGCAACGGCCTGGTGGTGGTGCGGGATGGGCAACTGCGGGCGTTTTATGTGACGGAGGACGGAAAGGAAATTACGCTTTACCGCCTGCTGGCCGGCGATGTGTGCATCCTGTCTGCATCCTGCGTGCTCAAGAACATCACCTTTGAGGTGACGCTGGAGGCTGAGCGTGCCAGCGACCTCTATTTCATCCCCACCTCGGTGTTGTCTGACCTCTCCGGCAACACCCCGGCAGTGAAGGAATTCACCGCCGATTTGCTGGCGGAGCGGTTTTCCGAGGTGATGTGGGTGATGGAGCAGATGGTCTCCAAAAACATGGGCCAGCGTGTCGCGGCCTTTCTGCTGGATCAGTCCAGCCTTGAGGGATCAAAGATGCTTGCCATCACCCACGAAACAATCGCCCGCAACCTGGGCACCGCCCGGGAAGTCATCAGCCGGGTGCTGAAATATCTGGAGGGTGAAGGGTTAATCCGGCTTTCCCGGGGGCGCATCGAGATTCTGGACGCCCGGAGGCTGCGGGAGACTGCCGGCTGATCAGGCCACCGATGTAAGCAGCGAAATCAGTGACGCTTTGGGCGTCACCCCCACTTTGCGCGCCACCACTTTTCCGTTTTTCACAACCACCAGCGTGGGGATGCTCATCACGGAAAACTGAGAAGCCAGGTCGGGGTTCTCATCCACGTTGAGCTTGGCCACCACGGCGGTGTCGTCCATTTCTTGGGCAAGCTCGTCAATGATGGGGCTTTGCATCCGGCAAGGGCCGCACCAGGTGGCCCAGAAATCAATCAGAACGGGCTTCTCCGATTGCATTACCACATTTTTGAAGTTATTGCTTGTGAGTTTGATTGCGCTCATGCTGCATCACCTTTCTTTACGGTTATGAGCAAAGTATAATGGCAGCGGGGCGGAGCAACCGTAACATTGTTACACAGACAAAAGCGGCCGCACATCACACGCTGCCGCTTCGTTTTATGCATTCTGGGAAAAGAACTCCCGCCCGTCACAGCATGTTGTACTGAAACTTGGAAAACTCCGCCACACCGCCGGTCTTCTCCGTGGAATACAGGAAAAGCCCGAATCGGCAGCCCATGAAGTGATCCAGCTTGTAATACATTTTATGGGTGATGCCCAGCCTGATCCACTGGCCGCCGGTCTGATAGAAAAACTCACAGGTGTCGTTGTTGTTCACAAAGTCACACCGCGCCCTGAGCGATACCACCGGGCCACCCACGGCGACGCGGGCAAACTCCGTGCCGGGGTCATCATCCACCAGGTTGCCCATCATTGACTTGTCCTGCGGCACCCTCGCCCTCATCACCAGGAAGTAGCTGCCGCCCTCCCTGGTGAGCGCGATCAGGCCAAATGTGCTGATCAGCAGGCAGAGGCCGGCATAGTCGCCGTCGTTCAGTTCGCTGCCGTCCAGCATGACCTCGGTTTCGCAGGCCGGGCCCATGGCGCGCTGTGTGAGCGTGTTGACGGCAAAGTTGATGTTGCTGCAGAGCTTGCCGGACCGCACGCGATAGGCGTTGGGCTTCTCTGTGACCGACCAAAGGCTGCTGTCGGGCGTGTGGTTCCATTGCCACACATCGTTCAGGCGCACCTTGCCGCGATCCAGCGTATAGGAAAAATCATCGCTGCTCACGAGCGGCTTGTATTGGTAGCCTGGCCGGGTGCTGGGCAACTCGAGCTGATGCGGTGCTTTGCCGTGCACGCCATGCACCGGCCAGCCATTTTCCCAGCGGACCGGCACCAGCACCGGGATCCTTCCGACCGCGCCGTGGTCCTGAAACAGCAGCGCGTACCAGTCTCCGGCGGGAGTGTCCACAATGCCGCCCTGGGCCACACCGGAGTTGAAATAGCCCATGTCGTCGTCAAACACCTCGCCGCCCACAAACTCACCTTCCGGAGAATCGGCAATGAAGCATGCCTGGGTTCTGCGGCGGTTTCCTGACTTTAAGATGTGGATCAGGAACACCACATACTTGCCGTTGATCTTGTAAAAATGGGCGCCCTCATACCCCAGGAGGTATTCCTCCGTCTCCTGGATGATAACCCTGTCCAACCCGCCCGGCTTGGGGCCGGAAAGGTCTTCCTTCAGCTCGGTCAGGCGGATCTGGGCGTTACCATAGACGATGAACACCCTGCCGTCGTCATCAAACAGCAGCGAGCAGTCGTGATAAAAGCCCTCGATGGTGGTCTTGACCCAGGGGCCCATGATGTTGTCTGAGGTGAAAAGATAGGTCGTGTGCGTGTCGTTGGCCACAAAACAGAGATAGAACCTGTTGTTGTGATGCCGCAGAGACGCCGCCCACATCCCCTTGCCATAGATGTGCCGGGTGCCTTCCAGCCTTTGGGCCGGCGTGTTGTCCAGCTCATCATACACATGGGTCGCCACCTCCCAGTGGGCCAGGTCGTAGGAGCGCAGGATCACGCACCCCGGCATCATATGCATCGTGGTGCTGACCATGTAATAGGTATCCCCCACGCGGATGGGGTCCAGATCAGGATAATCCGCCCAGATAATCGGATTGTTTGTCATTGCTACCTCGCCGGTTTTTTAAGCCGCAGATGATGAGAACACACTGAAACAGACGCGGCAACGCTGCCGCGCGGGGGCGGAAAAAGTGGCAGCCGGCAGCGTCCGGCTACTTCACCTCATAACCCTGGTCCTTAATGGCGCTCCGGATCTGATCCAGCGTCACGACGCCGGGGTCATACTCCACCCTGGCTGTTTTTGCGGCCAGATCCACCGAAACGGCACTCACACCAGGGAGGCTTCCGGCCGCTTTCGTCACGCGGGACACACAGTGCTGGCAGGACATGCCCTCCACAGTCAAAACAGTTGTTTGGATCGCCATAATAATTCTCCTCTCATTGGCCACTGGCATCATGATACCATGAATCCATGGAATGTCACACACTCTACTTCACATCATAAGGCTTCAAAAGTACATCCACTTTGCTCCCATCAGGCTCGTCCATTGCCATGAACGCCCACCCCTCGACGCTTCGCACGTCCACACCCAGATCGGCCAGAGGCTTGGCGGCAATCACAAACACGATGTCCTTGTCGTTGGTCTTGTAATCCTTGGCCCATTCAAACTTTCCCTTGGGCAGACTGATGCCGAAATGATCGAGCGCCTCGTGATAGGAAAGGGCTCTGCGGTCGTGGTGCACCGCCTCAAACAGAGCATCGGTCAAGCCGTCTTTCCTGCCGGTTCCTTTGCCAAAGTCAGCGGTCAGCAGCAGGCTGTCTCCCTCCACGCGATAGCCCTCCCCCAGCCTGGCCGGATCCAGCCCGGCATCCAAAAAGGGCTGCAGCGCCGTCGCCATCACAAGATCCTCATCGGTGAGCGCATAATCACGGCTGATCTTCAATGTGGCAGTGCCATCTGCTGTGATATGATAGTAGTGCTCCTCTGCAGTATTTTCAGCAGCAATCTCAGGGGCGGCTTCGATCAGTGCGTCCAGTGATTCGGGGCTGTATTTCCGCACAACATCGATCTCTGCGCAGCCGGTGCCCCACAACACAGCTAGGATTATGATCCCAAACAGAAACGGAAATCTCTTCATCCCGTCATCTCCCTTCCATTACTTGACTTTGAAGCCCCGGAGCCTGAGCGCGTTGGTGACGACGGACACCGAGCTCAACGCCATCGCCGCGCCGGCATAGATCGGGTTCAGCAGCGGCCCGCCCAGCGCGTAGACAAGGCCGGCCGCCAGCGGGATCCCGGCCAGGTTATAGATGAACGCCCAGAACAGGTTCTGCCGGATGTTGCGGATGGTGGCGCGGCTCAACGCGATGGCGGACACCACTTCATTGAGGTCACCGCCCATCAGCACCACGTCGGCGCTTTCGACGGCCACGTCGGTGCCGGTGCCGATGGCCATGCCGATGTCGGCCTGCACCAGCGCCGGCGCGTCGTTGATGCCGTCGCCAACCATTGCCACCTTGCGGCCCGCCTCCTGCAGCTTTCTCACCTCGCCGGCCTTGTCCTGCGGGAGCACTTCAGCCAGCACACGGCCTATGCCCGATTCGGCAGCAATCGCTTCCGCTGTGCTGCGGTTGTCGCCGGTGATCATCGCGACTTCAATGCCCATTGCCTTGAGTTTTTCCACCGCGGCGCGGCTGGTGGGCTTGATGGTGTCGGCAGCGGCCATCAGCGCCGCCATCCTGCCATCCACGGCCACATAGAGCAGTGTCCTGCCCCGGCTGGAAAGCTCTTCCGCCCCGGCAAGCGCCTCGGAAATGTCTATTCCGTTTTCTTCCATGAGCTTGCGGTTTCCGGCCAACACGCGCCGGCCCAGCACAACGGCGTCTATGCCGTGGCCGGGCACAGCCCTAAACAGCTCCGGCTCCGCAAGCTGAATCCCCCTTTGCTGCGCACCCTGCACAACAGCCCGGGCGATCGGATGCTCACTGCCCAGCTCAGCGGAGGCGCACAGCAGCAGCGCTTCCCTCTGATCAATGCCATAGACGGCCACGTCGGTGAGTGTGGGCTTGCCCTCGGTGATGGTGCCGGTTTTATCCAGCACCACCGTGTTGACTCTGTGGGTGGTCTCCAGCGCCTCGCCGCCCTTGATCAGGATGCCAAGCTCGGCGCCCTTGCCGGTGCCCACCATGATGGCCGTGGGCGTTGCCAGCCCCAGCGCGCAGGGGCAGGCGATTACCAGCACCGTCACAAACGCATTGAGCACGAAGTTGAAATCTTTGCCGGCAAGGGCCCAGGCTATGGCGGCCACTAGGGCGATCACCAGCACCGCAGGCACAAACCAGCCGGAGATCACGTCAGCCAGCTTGGCGATGGGCGCTTTTTTGCCCTGGGCATCCTCCACCAGTTTGATGATCTTGGAAAGGGCGGTGTCTTCCCCCACGCGGCTCACCCGCACGCGCAGCAGGCCTTCGCCGTTGATGCTGCCGCCGGTCACGGCGCTGCCGGTGTTTTTCTCCACCGGCAGGCTCTCACCGGTGAGCATCGATTCATCCACTGAGGAAACGCCGTCGGCCACAACGCCATCCACCGGCACCGCCGAACCGGGCCGCACGATCACCAGGTCGCCCACGGCAACCTCGTCCAGCGGCACTTCAAGCTCCACGCCGCCCTTGGAAACCGTGGCGGTTTTGGGCCGCAGGTTCATTAGCTTTTTGATGGCCTCGCTGGTCTTGCCCTTGCTCACAGCCTCCAGGTATTTGCCCAGCATCACCAGCGTGATCACCATGGCGGCAGACTCAAAATAGAGCGACTGGGCATAGGTGAAATCACCGAGATAGATCTTCACCGTGGCATATACGCCGTAAAGGAACGCGCTGCCGGTGCCGATTGCCACCAGCGTGTCCATGTTGGGAGAGCGTTTGAGCAGCGTTTTGATGCCGACACGGAAAAACCGCGAGCCGGCCAGCACAATCGGCACCGTCAGCACCAGCTGCACCAGGGCGAACACCAGCGGGAATTCATGGTGCCCCATAAAATAGGGGATGGGAAGCCCTAAAACAGGAAACATGTGAGACATTGCAATGTATAGGATGGGTAGGGCATACACCGCCGCCAAAATGAGGCGGCGGCGCATCGCGGCCAGCTCGCCGGCCCGCCGCGCAGCCTCCGCGTCGCGGGTTACTTCACCCTCCGCATCTCTGGGTGTGTAGCCGGCATTGCGGATGGCAGCCTTGATTTCCGACAGCTTCACCCGTGACGGGTCATATTCAAACACGGCGCGGCCGGTTGTGAGATTTACGCTGGCCGATTTCACGCCGCTCAGCTTGCCGGTGACGCGCTCCACCGCAGCGGAGCAAGCGGCGCAGGTCATGCCATCGATCATCAGCTCCGCCCGCCTGGCCGGTGTGATTTCCTCCAGCCCGTAGCCGCCGTCTTCCACGGCTTTTTTAATGGTCTCAAAACCGGTACGGCTCTCATCAAACCGCACCGTCAGCTTCTCCGTGGCCAGGTTTACCTCGGCGGATTCCACGCCTGGCAGCTTAGAAACGGTTTTCTGAACGAATGCCGAGCAGGCCGCGCAGGTCATCCCGGTCACCCTGTATTGCTTGTCTGTCATATTGCCCTCCCCTGCTCCATCGCACCATCCATCGGCGCACCTTGACATTGCAGCGTTGCACTGTTATCGTATCCATTACAAGCGCAAAATACAAGTATGCACTATATTGTGCCATACTACCCAAAAGGATACTGTTCGGAGGTATAGAGGGATGAACAAAAATTGTGAGGGGCTAAGCTGCCCCGTTGACGCCACATTGCGGTTGATTGGCGGAAAATACAAGGCATTAATACTATGGCACCTGATCGGCGGCACGATGCGTTATGGGGAGATCCAGAAGCTGGTGCCCCAAGCCACGCCAAAGATGCTCACGCAACAGCTGCGCGAGCTGGAGAGCGATAACTTGCTTGCCCGCACGGTCTACCCGGTGGTGCCGCCAAAGGTGGAATACACGCTGACCGACCTCGGAAGGAGCCTGCGGCCCATCCTGATGGCAATGTATGACTGGGGCGCCGGCTATATGCAGCGCAACCACTGCGAAATTTCCTGCTCCATGAAGCGCTGCACCGGTGAGGAAAACTGCTAACGCCGCCGGTTCAGTTTCCCACCACGTTGATCCTGCCGTTGATCATGCCCATCCAGCAGGAATAAGGGATCGTGCCCTCCTCCGAGGGTGTGAACTCGATTACGTTGTCTCCCGCTTTAAGATCCACCTGCAGGTTGTATGCGGGGATCACAAGCGACCGGTTGCAGCCGTTCAGGTCTTTGGCATCCGCTTGCAGGTGCCAGCGCACCGGGGTGCCGGCCTGCACGGTGATCTGCGGATAACGCCCGCCGGTCAGTTTGGAGGTGATTTCCTGCACGCCCCCCGCCAAAACGGGGCCGGGGCTTGCAGATGCAGACACAGCTGCCCGGGGGCTCTCACCACCGGCTGGCAGCGTCACGCCGGAGAGGCTCAGGCCCCGGCTCACCATCACCACGCCCAGGGCCAGCACCAGCGCGGCGCTCACCTTCATCATGCGGGCAGAGAATTTGCCGCTGAGCACCGTGCTCAACGCCCCCAAAGCAAACATCAGCGGCACCGTGCCCAGGCTGAACACCAGCATCGACAGCGCTCCGGCCGCAAAGCTGCCCGTGCCCAGGGCATACAGCTGCATTGCCTGCAGCGGACCGCAGGGCATCAGGCCGTTGAGCAGACCCACCACAAACGGCCCCTTACCGCGCCTGGCTTCATTGGCCCTGGCCTGTAAAAACCGTGGCATGCGGGGCACGAGGCGGTTGATCCAAGGGAAAACACCCATCATGCTCAAAGCCATCACGACCATGAAAAAGCCGGCCAACACCGCCACAGCGCCCCTGGCCCATCCGGAAAGGCTGATTACAGAGCCCACGGCTCCCACAACACCGCCAACCACCGTGTAGGAAATCACCCTGCCGCCGTTATACAGCACGCTGGGCCAAACCGTTTGAACGGCGCCGCCTGCCTTGCCCGCTCCGGCTGCACCGGAGGGTGAGAGGCACTGCGACAGATTGATGCCGCCGCACATCGCAACACAGTGAATGCTGGTGAGCAGACCCACCACAAACAGCATGCCATAACCCATGGAGGCATCCACCTCGGGGATGAATTGGAAGCCCACCGTATTGTCCAGGATGAAATAGAGCGCCAGCAGAAGCACGCCGACGCCAATCGGCCAGGTTGCGGGCAGCGGCTTTTTGTCTGCCTTTCCCGGACGGCCCTGCATGTCCTGCCTGCGCGGCGCCTTCTTCTCTTCCAGCGTGTAGCCGGCCTTTTGCAGCGCCTGCGCCATCACCAGCACCCCGGCCACACCGGGGTTGTATTTCACCGTGACAGAATTTGTGGCAAAGCTCGCTTTAGCCGAAGCGACGCCGTCCAGCCTGGTAAGGATCCTCTCCACCTTCGCCTCGCAGCCGGTGCAGGTCATCCCTTTCACAGTGTATTGAACCAGAACAGTTTGACTCATTTTTCACTCCCTAAATGAAGCAGCCAATAATACTTATTATATCAAAGTATTATGAACAGAGTATGACCAAAACAGGAGCTGCCAATCGGCAGCTCCTGTGCAAACATTACTTGGCGGCCTTTTCCAGCGCCTGGTCCAGATCCCAGATCAGGTCATCCACATCCTCAATGCCGATGGATAGGCGGATCTGGCCGGGCGTGACGCCGGCGACGCGCTGGTCGGCTTCGGAAAGCTGCGAATGGGTGGTGGTGGCCGGGTGGATCACCAGCGACTTGGCGTCGCCCACATTGGCCAGGTTGGAGAAGATCGTGAGCGCGTCAATGAACTTCACGCCCTCGATCACGCCACCCTTCAGCTCAAAGGTGAAGATGGCGCCTGGGCCCTTGGGCAGATATTTCCTGGCCAGGTCGTAATACTTGTTGCCCTTGAGGCCGGGATAATTCACCGAAGCCACCTTGGGGTGGGCGCTCAGGAATTCGGCCACCTTCTGCGCGTTGTAAACATGCTTGGCCACGCGTAGCGACAGCGTCTCCAACCCCTGGATGAATTGGAACGCGTTGAACGGGGAAAGGGCAGCACCGGTGTCGCGGAGCAGTGTGACGCGGGCGCGGGTGATATATGCCGCGGCTCCCAGCGCCTCGGCAAACACCAGGCCATGATAGCTGGGATCGGGCTTGGTGTAGTTGGGGAACTTGCCGCCGGCCCAGTCAAACTTGCCCGCGTCCACGATGGCGCCGCCGATGCTGGTGCCATGGCCGCCGATAAACTTGGTGGTGGAGTGCACCACGATGTCGGCGCCGAACTCAATGGGGCGGATCAGATAGGGCGTGCCGAACGTGTTGTCAATGATCAGCGGGATGCCGTTTTCATGGGCGACGGCAGCCACTTTCTCAATGTCGGTGATGTTGATGCCGGGGTTGCCGATCGTTTCGATGTAGAGCGCCTTGGTGTTTTCATCGATGGCGCGGCGGAAATTCTCCGGGTCGTCGGGATCCACAAACTTGGTCGTGATGCCGTAATGGGGCAGCGTGAAGGCAAACAGGTTATAGGTGCCGCCATAGAGCGTGCCGGCGGCAACAATGTTGTCTCCGGCGTCGGCCAGGTTGAGGATGGAATAGGTGACCGCCGCCGAGCCGGAGCCCACGGCCAGCGCCGCAATGCCGCCCTCCAGAGCCGCCAGGCGCTGCTCCAGCACATCGGTGGTGGGGTTCATGATGCGGGTGTAGATGTTGCCGGGCTCCTTGAGCGCAAAGAGATCCGCGGCATGCTGGGCGCTCTTGAAATTGTAGCTGGTGGTCTGATAGATCGGCACCGCCCGGGAGCCGGTGGTGGGGTCGGGCTGCTGCCCGGCGTGCAGTTGCAATGTGTCAAAACCCAGTTTCCGTTCGCTCATCATTCATTCTCCTCATTTTCAATATTATAAAATCAATCTGGTTTCTAGGTTTTTCTCCTGCGAAAAAAGAGCTCACCGCACACGATCCGATTCTTGCGCGTTGCCGCGCATTCGGCAATACTCCCGCACCAGTTCCTCCAGCGTGATCTCATCCACAAGGCCGGATACTTTCGAATCCACAAGATCCCACAGGGAGCCCCGGATTACCTGCTTGATTGCGTCGCCGCCGGCAAATGCAGGGCTGTCTTCCACAATACTGAGATCGCCCTCCAGCGCCCGCAGCACGTCGCCCGCGCAGATCCGGCCCGGCTCATGGGCAAGCAGATAGCCGCCCTGGGCACCCTTCACGCTCCGCACAAACCCTGCCCGCCGAAGCGTGGCGAAGGCCTGCTCCAGATAGCTTTCGGAGATCCGCTGCCGGCCGGCAATGTCGCACAATGCCACCGGCGCGTCATCGTTTTGGGCGGCCAGGTCAACCAGCGCCCTAAGGCCGTATCGGCTGTTGGTGGTGAGTTTCATGGCCGCCCTCCTTTCATCCCATCTCTTTGCAAGCGTTCACCAGGTCCAGCAGCGTCACGCTGTCGATTGCCCCGCCAATCTCTTCGGCCACGCGCACCCAGAGCCACCGGGTGGGGCAGCTTTCCACCATCGGGCAGCCGGCGCCATCCTCGCAACTCACGCACTTGACCGGGCTCACCGGCCCCTCCAGCGCCCGGATCACCGACCCGGCGGTGGCAGCGGCAGGATCGCAGGCCAGCAGGTAACCACCCCGGGCACCGCGGACGCTTTTCACAATGCCGGCCTTTCGGAGCGACGCAAAAATCTGCTCCAGATAAGGCTCCGAAACGCCGCGCCGCCTGGCGATCACAGGGATCGGCTGGGGGTTGCCGCCGCCGTGGATCAGCAAATCCAGCAGCGCCTCCAGCGCAAACTGGCTTTTGGTGGAAAGCTTCATGGGCAGCCCCCGCTTTCCTCTTCCTCCGGGGCAGGCGCCGCAGGATCCGGCGCGTGGTATCCGATCAGGTCTTTCACCACTTCACCGGCAATGATGAGCCCGGCCACCGACGGCACGAAAGACACGCTGCCGGGGACGCTGCGGCGGGTGGCACAGGTGCGCTCCGCGCCTTTGGGGCACACGCAGTTGCCCGCGCAGCTGGTCTCCTCTGTGACTTGGGGCTGCAGGGGCACCTCTTTGGAATAGACCACCTTCAAGGACTCCACACCCCGCTTGCGCAGCGTCTTGCGCATCACCTTGGCCAGCGGGCAGACCGACGTTTCATAGAGGTCGGCCACCTCAAACCGCGTGGGGTCCAGCTTGTTGCCGGCGCCCATTGCACTGATCACCGGGATGCCGAGCGCCTTGGCGTGCACAATGATGTCAATCTTTGCCGTCACAGTGTCAATGGCGTCCACAATGTAATCATAATCCGGGCGGATGAGCTGGTCGGCGCTGCCCGGCAGGTAAAACGCACGGTGGATCTCCACCTCGGCCTTCGGGTTGATTTCAAGCACCCGGTCACGCATGGCCTCCACCTTGGGCTTGCCCACGGTTTTCCTTGTGGCGTGCAGCTGGCGATTGAGGTTGGTCAGGCAAACAAGATCGTCATCCACCAGCACAAGCTTGCCCACGCCGGCGCGCACAAGCCCCTCCACGCAATAGGAGCCCACACCGCCCACGCCAAACACAGCCACGCGGCTTGCCTTCAGCTTTTCCATGGCGGCCTTGCCCACCAGTATCTCTTGCCTGGAAAATTCGTTCAACATCAGCGGATCTCGTTCAGGTCGTAGGGCGTCTCCTGATAGACGTGGTAGTTGAGCCAGTTGGAATACAGCAGGTTGGCGTGTGCTCTCCACGTCACCTGCGGGGGGTTTTGCGGGTTATCCCCCTCAAAATAGCATTTCGGCACCTTGATATCCATGCCCTTTGCGATGTCGCGGTCATACTCGGCCTTGAGCGTCAGCGGGTCATACTCCGAGTGGCCGGTCACATAGAAATGCCGTTTGTCTTTCGACTTCACGATATAGACGCCGGCTTCCTCCGACTCGGCCAGTATTTCCAGCGCCGGCACCTTCTCAATGTCTTCCCGGCGGACCTCTGTGTGGCGGGAGTGAGGCGCAAAAAACACGTCGTCAAAGCCCCGCAGCAGCATTGTGTTTTTGCGGCAGACCTTGTGGGCAAACACACCGAACTGCTTCTCCGGCAATGGGTGTTTCGGGATGCCGTAGTGGTAATAAAGCCCGGCCTGCGCCCCCCAGCAGATATGGAATGTGCTCCACACATGGGTGAGGCTCCACTTCATGATGCGCGTGAGCTCCGGCCAGTAATCCACCTGTTCAAACTCCAGGTGTTCCACCGGCGCGCCTGTGATGATCAGGCCATCAAAAAACTCGTCCTGGATCTCCTCAAAGGTCTTGTAGAAGGCCGTGAGGTGCTCCTCGGCAGTGTTTTTGGACTGATGGGAGGCCGGGTGGATCAGCTCCACGCTCACCTGCAGCGGCGAGTTGCCCAACAGCCGCAGCAGTTGTGTCTCCGTGGCGACTTTCGTGGGCATCAGGTTCAATATGGCGATGCGAAGGGGCCGGATATCCTGATGGACGGCCCGCTCCTCATTCATCACGAAAATGTTCTCATTGGCCAGCGTTTCCGCAGCCGGCAGGTGCAGGGGAATGTTGATTGGCATGAAAGCACCCCATATTCAGATACTATAGAATTCCCATGGTTTTGCTTGACTTTCCATGCATTATACCATACTATGTGAAGAAATCAACCGGTATTCCATCCATTGGCCGATCCCGGAAACGACTGGAGTGACCTATTTGCCCAACCGGCCCCGCATCGACATCATCACAGGCCCTCCGGGCTCCGGGAAAAGCACCTTTATCGCAAGGCTCATGGCAAGCAGACCGATGCAATCAGTTGCAATCTGGGATGGGGCGTCTCCCCTCCCCTCCGCCGCCGGAAGGCTGCTGCTGGAGCACAGCGGGCATGGTCTGCCCCTGGCCCACATGGGCTGCGCCGGCACCGTGGTGGCGGTGGTGGATGGAGCCGCGATGGCCCGCCCGGCTACCGCCGCAGAGCCGGAGACAGCCATCCGAAGCGCCGCACTGGTCTATCTGAACCGCACCGAACACATGGGCGCCGCGGCAAAAGCCGGGCTGCTGGCGACAGTCTGGGCGGCCAACCCCAAGGCCAGCGTGCTGATGGACCCCATCGACGGCCTGAACCTGTGGCTGCTGCTGGACGCAGCGGGCCAAAGCGGCGGCGCGCAGGGAAAACACACACAATCGCAACCGCAGCAGGAGGCAAAATGAACCGAAACGAAAAGCTGGCTCTTCTGAAAAACAACATCAAGGCCATGGGCTCGCTGGCCGTGGCCTTTTCCGGCGGTGTGGACTCCACGTTTCTGCTGAAGGTGGCCCACGATCTGCTGGGTGACCGGGCGCTGGCGATCACGGCGACCTCGTCCACCTATCCGGAGCGGGAGCTGAAGGAAGCCATTGCCTTTGCAAAGTCCATCGGCGCGCAGCACATCGTGATCCGCTCGGAGGAGCTGGACATCGCAGGCTTTGCCGAAAACCCCACCAACCGGTGCTACCACTGCAAAAAGGAGCTTTTCACCAAGGTGGTGGAGCTGGCCGGGCAGCATGGCATCGCGCATGTGGCCGACGGCTCCAACGCCGACGACACCCATGATTTCCGGCCGGGCATGCAGGCCATGCGGGAGCTGGGGGCCGTGAGCCCATTGATGGACGCGGAGCTCACCAAGGACGAGATCCGCATCATTTCCAGGGAAATGGGCCTGCCCACCTGGGACAAGCCCTCCTTTGCGTGCCTTTCCTCCAGAGTGCCCTACGGAGAGGCGATCACGGCGGAAAAGCTTTCGATGATCGACCGGGCGGAGGAATACCTGCTGGGCCTTGGGTTCCGGCAGGTGCGGGTGCGCCACCACGGCGGCATCGCCCGCATCGAGGTGGGCGCCGGCGAGCGGGAAAAGCTCTTCAGCAGCGACACGATGGATGCCATTGACAAAGCCCTGAAAGAGATTGGCTATGCCTATGTGACGCTGGACCTGAAGGGGTACCGCACCGGCAGCATGAACGAAGTGCTGGCAGATAAAACCTGACCAATGGCGGCTCAACAGTTCGAAACAAAAACCCACGGGCCAATGTGGCCCGTGGGTTTGTTTTCTGCCTGCGCAGGGTGCTTGTTATGCCTGCGGCTCGATCGTGACGCCGGCCAGCGCCTCGTAATACTTGGCCAGGCCGCTGTGGTCAGACTGCCCTTCGCCGCGGGCCGAAAGCTCCTTCATCATATCCAGCACCTTTTCGGTGAGCAGCGTGGGGCTGCCGGTGGCGGAGGCGGCTTCCATGGCGTTGTTCAGATCCTTGATGTGAAGATCAATGCGGAAGCCCGGTTTGAAGTTGCGGTTCAGCACCATGGGGGCCTTGGCATCCAGCACTGTGGAACCTGCCAGGCCGCCGCGGATGGCCTTATAGACCACCTCCGGATCCACACCGGCCTTCACGGCCAGCGTGAGCGCCTCGCTCATCGCCGCGATGTTGACGCCCACAATGATCTGGTTGCAGAGCTTGGTGGTGTTGCCGCTGCCGATTTTGCCGCAGAGCACCACCGAGGCGCCCATCTTCTGGAGGACAGGAGCGGCTTCGTCAAAGTCCTTCTGCTTGCCGCCGCACATGATGGAAAGCGTGCCTTCGATGGCCTTCGGCTCGCCGCCGGAAACCGGCGCGTCAATCATACGCATGCCGGCTGCGCGGGCAGCCGCTTCGCACTCGGCGGAAGCCATCGGCGCGATGGAGCTCATGTCCACGATCAGCGCGCCCTTCTTGCCGTTGGCAATCACGCCGAGCTCACCCAGCAGCACTTCCTTCACTTGGGGGCTGTTGGGCAGCATCGTGATCACCATATCGCTTGCGCGGGCCACATCGGCGATCGTGGCGGCGGCTTCGGCACCGGCGGCCTTCACCTCTTCCACGGCGGCGGTGTTGATGTCATAAACAATCAGGGAATAGCCGGCCTTGAGCAGGTTCTTGCTCATGGGCTTGCCCATCACGCCCAGCCCGATAAATCCAATTTTCATATGTGATTACCTCCTGGATGAAACAAATTCACGAATCTGTTTGGCGATGTTTTCCACTGTGAGGCCATAGTGCTCCATGAGCGGGCCCTCGCTGTTGGCCGACTGGCCGAACTGGTCCTGGATACCCAGCATCTTGAGCGGGATGCCCGTTTCGGAAAGTGCCTCGGCCACGATGGAGCCGAGCCCGCCGATCACGCTGTGCTCCTCGCAGGTGAACGCCAAACCGGTCTGTGCGGCCAGCGCCCGGGCCTGCTCGCCATTGAAGGGCTTGAGGGTGGCCACGTTCACAACCGTCGCATTGATGCCTTCCCTGGAAAGCTGCTCTGCGGCGTCCAGCGCCTTTTTCACCATCACGCCGGTGGCAAACACGGTGATGTCGGCTCCCTGCCGCAACGTGTCGATGCGCCCAAGCTCAAAGGAGCCGTCGCCGGGAAGGTCGTCCATATCAGAGCGCGTCACGCGCAGATAAACGGGGCCATCCAGCTGGGCGGCAGCCTTCACCATGGCGGCCATCTGCCTGGCGTCGCCGGGGCAGAGCACCGTCATATTGGGCAGCGCGCGCATCAGCGCGATATCTTCCACCGTCTGGTGGGTGGAGCCGTCGCCGTAGTCGGAAAGGCCGGCGGAGGAACCGCACAGCTTCACATTGAGCTTGGGGATGCAAATGGCTTGCCGGATCTGGTCAAAAGCCCTGCCTGTCACAAACACGGCGAAGGAAGACACAAACGGGATCTTGCCGCACAGTGACAGGCCGGCCGCCATGCCCACCATGTTGGCCTCGGCAATGCCGGCCTCCACATAACGGGCGGGGAACTCCTGCTCCACATAGCAGCTCATTGTGCTCTTGTTCAAGTCGGCGTCCAGCGCCCAAATCCTGCTGTCTTCCCTGGCCAGCGCAACGAGCGCCTGGCCGTATGCTTCTCTGGGATTGCCCATTACTGCTCACCACCAATCATTGAAGTCAGGCAGGCCACCGCTTCATCATACTGCTCGCGGGTGAGCATGCCGTTGTGGAACCCGATCTGGTTCTCCGCGCACTGTATCGCCTTGCCCTTGATGGTCTCGGCCACGATGACCACGGGGCGATCCTTCTTCTTGGCCTCAGCAAACGCCTCCGCCAGTGACGCCACATCGTGGCCGTCGGCGCGCAACACTTCCCAGCCGAAAGCGGCAAATTTGTCGCCGGGGTCGCCATAATTCAGGCGATCCTGGTTAAAGCCCATGGCCTGCAGGCGGTTGCGGTCCACCACGGCCACCAGGTTGTCCAGCTTTCTGGCACCGGCAAACATCACGGCTTCCCACACCTGGCCCTCATTCAGCTCGCCGTCGCCCAGCACCACAAAAACAGTGGAGGGCCGGCTGTCGGCCTTGAGCGCCAGCGCCATGCCCACACCCTGGGAAAGGCCCTGGCCCAGAGAGCCGGTGTTGGCCTCAATGCCGGGCAGCTTTGCACGGTCCGGGTGGCCTTGCAGGCGGCTGCCCACGTTCTTCAGCGTTTTGAGCTCCTCAGCGGGGAAAAAACCTTTACGGGCCAGCGCCGCATACTGCGCCGGGCAGCTGTGGCCCTTGCTCAGGATGAAGCGGTCACGGTCCGGATCGTCTTTCTTGCTGGCGTCAATGTTCATCACATGGAAATAAAGCGTGGCGATGATGTCTGCCGAAGACATCGAGCCGCCGAAGTGCCCGCGGTTTTCCGGCCCGATCATGTTTACCACATCCAGGCGGATCTGGGCCGCGGCCCGGTTCAGAGCGTCAAGCTCCGGTTTGGTCAATGCACTCATTCTCCGATTCCTTTCGTCGTTATCTTTGGCAAACGCACCGCCGTTATGCTCGGCGGTGCGTTTGGCGGTGCCGCTACGGCTTCAGAACAACCTTCAGGGCTTGCTGGGTCTCCACCAGCTCAAACGCTTCCTCCCACTGCTCCAGCGGCAGCGTGTGGGTGATGAGCGGCTTCATATCGATGAGGCCAGCCTCCATTAACCGGATCGACGCTTCCCAGGTGTCCCAGGTGTGGGAGAAGTGGCCCTTCAGCGTGGCGCTCTTGTGGAGCAGCCGGTCCAGGCTGAAGTTCACAGGCTTGGGGCCCCAGCCGATCTTCGTGATCTGGCCGCCGGGGCGAACCAGGTCAAGTGACAAATCAAGAGTCGGGCCCACACCGGCTGTATCCACAACCAGCGGGTAGCCGTAACCGTCACTGCCCTTCAGCACTGCTCTGGGATCGGTGACAGAGCTGTTGTGCACGCCGGTGGCGCCGTAAGCCTTGGCGATCTCCAGGCGCTTCTCGTCGCCGTTGGTGCCGATCACTTCAATCTTGGATGCGCCGCAGAGCTTGGCAACCGCCACGCACAGCAGGCCGATGGGGCCGGGGCCGATCACGACAACTTCGTCGCCGGGCACAATGTTGCTGCTGGATGTGAGCGCCTTATGGGCCACGCACAACGGCTCGGTGAGGGAGGCAATGTCCAGGGACAAGCCTTCCGGCACCCGGTGCAGGATGCGGGAGGGCACCTTCACGTATTCGGCAAAAGCGCCGTGAGCCTTGAAGCCAAAGCCCTTGCGGTCACGGCACAGCGGATAGAGATTGCGGCGGCACAGGTCGCACACGCCGCAGTAGTCGGCGTGGGTTTCGGCGGTCACGCGGTCGCCTACACTCCAGCCGGAGACGTTGCCGCCCACCTGCTCGATCACACCGGCAAACTCATGGCCGAAGATCAGCGGCGGCACGATGTTGAAAGCGCTGGTGCCGCGGTGCATGTGAGGATCGGTGCCGCACACGCCAATGGCGGCCACTTTGACAAGCACATCGTCAGGGCCGATGACCGGCATCGGCATATCCTGCAGACGAGTCTCGTTGGGATTTACTCCATACTTAACAACAGCCTTCATAAGCATACCTCAAATCTTTAAATAATTGCGTTGTTTAGGGGTTATGTGGATTTGCGCGTGATGATCTCCGGCTTCAGGATCAACCGCACAGGGTGATCCGGGCCGGTCTTCATGATGCGTTGGTGCAGCAGGCTGACGCACTGCCTGCCGGCCCGCTCCTTGGGCTGAGAGACCGTGGTGAGCGGCACCCTCAGCACGCGGGCATAGGAAACGTCGTCGTATCCGGTGATGGCAACGTCGCCCGGCACAGAAAGCCCCACGTCAAAAATGGCTTCCATCGCCTGGGTGGCCAGCGAGTCGCTGGCGCAGAGCAGGCAGTCGGGGCGATTGGTCTGCATCATCAGGCCTCGGGTGAGGCTGTAGGCATTCAGATGGGTGTTGTGGTAAACCTTGACAGAGGACTCCTCAAGGCCTGCCTCCGCCAGGGCATCACGAACGCCGGCCAAACGTTCAATGGCCGGCGCCGAATTCTCGCGCAGGTTGAAAAACACAATGTTGCGATATTGCTTTGCAAGCACCAGCCGCGTCATTTCCTTCATGCCGAGGCGATCATCGTTGCACACATTGTCAAATCTCAGATCGTTGTGCACAACGTCAAACATCACGATCGGCACGGCGGCCCTGTTGATGTGGCTCACAAGCTCCTCATCCAGCTCGGTGGGGTGCAGAATGATGCCGTTAACCCGCATGCGCTGCAGCAGGTCAAGCGCCTTGAGTTCCCGTTCCCTCCTCATGCCGGAGCCGAACAGGAATGTGTAGTAGCCCTGGGCCTGCGCCTCGTCGTCGATGCCTTTGACGACCTCGCTGAAGTAGGGGCTGGTGGTATCGTCCAGTATTACGCCGATGATGTTGGACGTCTGGCCGCGAAGGCTGCGGGCCAAGTCGTTCGGCTTGTAGTTGAGCCGCTCCGCAACCTCCAGCACACGCTGGCGGGTCCGCTTGTTGACGCCGGGCTTACCGTTCAACGCCTTTGACACTGTGTTGACCGATATGCCGATTTCCTTGGCGATATCCTGAAGACGAATGTAGCTCATGTTGACATATCCTAATCGTTTATTACTATGGTTTTACCCCTTCACACCACCCAATGTCAATCCCTTCACGAAATACTTCTGCAAGAAGGGATAGGTGAACAGGATCGGTGTGACGGCGATGATGGTCATAGCAGTGCGGATGGAGGTGGGCGTCACGGCCGCCTTGGACGAATCACCGGATGCGGAGATGGCGTCCGTATCGGCCGATGCATAGGCCGACGCCGATGTGAGCAACTTTTGCAGCTCATACTGCAGCGTGGTGAGTTTGGCGTTGCCGCCGCAATACAGCATCGTGTCAAACCAGGCGTTCCACTGGCCAACAGCCACAAACAGCGTAATCGTGGCGATAACCGGAAGGCTCAGCGGCCAGATGATCGTGAACAGGATGCGGTATTCGCTGGCGCCGTCGATCTTCGCCGCTTCAATCAGGCTGTCCGGGATGCCCTCAATATAGCTGCGCATGACCATGACGTTATAGGCGCCCACCAAGCCGGGGAGGATATAGACCAGGAAGTTGTTCATCAGCCCCAGGTTGCGGACCAGGATGAACGAGGGGATCAAACCGCCGGAGAAATACATCGTGAACACCAGGAACGGCGTGAGCGCTTTGCGGAAAATGAAGTCCTTTCTGGACAGCACGTAGGACACGCAGATCGTGGAGACCACGCTGAGCGCTCCGCCGACCACCGCGCGGGACGCGGAGATGAACAGAGCCGTGGTGATGGCGGGGTTGCCGATGAGGATCTTTTCATAGTTCCTCAGGGTGAACTCTCTGGGCCAGAGGTAAATTCCGCCGTTGACGGAGTCAATGGCGTTATTGAAAGAATAGGCCAGAGTGTTGATAAAGGGATACAACGTAACAATGCAAAGGCACACCAGCGCGACATAGTTGAACGCGTCCAGAAGAAGGTCTTCCAGCGTCAAGCGCTTGTAACCGACCGAGGAAAGAAGACGGCTTTGACCATTTTTTATCATCACACTCACCTCTCTTTCAGAAGATTCCGTAACCGTCGATTTTCTTGGAAATCGCGTTGCTGACCAGGATCAGCAGGATGGAAATTGTGGAGTTGAAGATGCCGATTGCCGTGCCGTAGGACAGGCGTCCGCTCTTCAGCGCATACGTATATATATACACATCAATACTGCGGGAAGCTTCGATGTTGGACGGGTTGCTGAGCAGATAAACCTGCTCAAATCCGGCATTCATCAGGTAACCAATGTTCAGCACGAGCAGAATCTTAATCGTGGGCATGATGCTTGGCAGCGTCACGGCAAAGATCCTGCGCAGACGGCCTGCGCCGTCGATGGAAGCGGCTTCATACAGTTCCGGGTCGATCCCTGTCATCGCCGCTAGGTAGATGATGGCATTCCAGCCCACATTCTTCCAAACATTTGACAGAGCGACAACTCCGTAGAAATATTTCGGCTCACCCATAAACGGGATCGGGTCCTTGATCAGGCCGGTCTTCATCAGCAAAACGTTGACAATGCCATCGGCAGGCGACAACGCCATGTATACGATATTGACCGCCACAACCCAGGACACAAAGTAAGGCAGATAGGAAATGGTCTGAACCGTCCGCTTGAACGGCATCGAGCGGACTTCGTTGAGCATTACAGCCAGTACAATCGCCGCTATAAAGCTGGTGGAAATCTTCAGCACGCTGGTCAGCAGCGTGTTTTTGATGGCGTTCATAAAGTTGGCGTCAGCAAACAACTCCTGGAAGTTTGCCAGACCCACAAACGGCGAGCCCATCAAGCCCTTGCCTGTGGAGTAATTCTGGAACGCCATGATCCATCCCCAGATGGGGAGATAGTTGAACACCAGAATGAATGCCATAAACGGCAAAATCAGCACGAGCAACTGCCGTTGTTCGACAATACTCTTCAGCAGCGGCTTCTTCTTGTAGAGCACAGGCTTCGCCGTGGACGCGGCGGCCTTTTCTCCAATTGCAGCCATATTTTATATCCCCCCTGGCTGTAGATTATTTCGAAACCGGGGAGCGCACAGGCGCTCCCCGGCTTCATTGGTGTGTCTAGTGGTGATTAGTCCTGATAGAACTCCGTGCTGGCCTTGATGGTCTCGGTGACCAGCTTCTCGTAGTCAGCCAGGCCAGGGATGGCGTCCAGCTTGGCCATGTACTCAGCATACAGGGTGTCAAACTGGGCAGCGGGAGCCTGAATGATCTTCGCATGGTATTCGGTGGAGAGCTCGAGGGCCTTGTTGGAGGCGATGAACTCAGCCGAATCCTGCGGCAGCTGCTGCCTGACGGCCCAGCCGGGCTGGTACTTGGCGGGATAGGCGGGGGCGAAGAAGTCGCAGAACGTCTTGACGTTGTAGCTCTTCAGGATTTCCTTCTCGTAGTCCTTGTAGCGGACGTCATTGTATTCCTGGTTCATCGCCGGGTTGACCCAGTTGCCGTCGGAGAACTTGGCATACTGCTCGTTGTCGGTCTGCTCATAGCGGGGCAGGAACACGAACTGCATCAGACCGCTGTTCCTCTGATACTCAGCGTCAAAGGAGTTGGTCCACTGCTCGACCGTGCGGGTGAACTTGCCATTCTCGATGGTGTAGTCGGTGCCTTCGATGCCCCAGTGGGCCAGCTTCTGCACGTCTTCGGCGCAGATGCGATCCAGGAAGCGGAACACGCCTTCAGGGTTTTTGCAGGAGGTGGTGATCGAAACGCCCTGCACGGCGAAGGCATACGGACCACGGTAATATTCCTTCTCGACGCCGTCGACGACGATCGGGAAAGCAACCAGGGTGCGGTCATAGTGCCCATTCTTTTCCAGAGCGGCCAAACCATTGGTCACGGCCCAACGCTGGTCATAGATGCCCAGCACGCGGCCGGAGCCAACCTTCGCCAGGAGCTGGTCGTCCTTCTGCATGAAGGTTTCCTTGTCCATGGCGCCGGCGTTCCACATGTCGTTCATGAACTTCATGAACTGCTTGTTGCTGTCCATCTTCATGACGATCTTGGCTTCCAGCGTCTCCTGGTCAACAGCGGTGATGCCGTCGTTCGGGAAGCCGCTCAGGAACCTGGAACCGCCATACTGCAGGGCGGACACACGGTAACCGTCGGTGGCGATGGTGAAGCCGATGTTGTCAGCGTCGCCGAACTTCGGGTTCTTGGCCAGATAGTCCTTGATCAGCTGGCCATACTCGGAAAGAGTCTTCGGAACCGGGAAGTTGGCGGCCTTCAGCACGTCATAGTTCAGATAGAAACCGGCAGCGGGATAGAGGTTGTCAAGGGCCGGCCGGTTGGTGGAGATCACATAGATCCCATCATTCTGCTGAGCAGACATCTTGAGCTCGCTGGGGCGATAGATCTTCTTGATGTTTTCGCCGTACTTCTCAATCATGTCATCCAGCTTGACAAAAGCGTTGGCAGAGATGAATGTGCCGGCGGTTTCGCCTGCAGCCACGACGTCAGGATAGGTGCCGCTGGCTGTCATCAGGTTGGCCTTGGTCAAACTATCTGTGCCGACCAGGTATTCCACAACCAGCTTAACACCGGTGAGCTCCTGGATCTTCTTGCCGATGGGGGTGTCCCACGCGGGCGTGGTGGCAGTCAGGGGAACGGCGTTGAACATTGTGATCTCAGCCGGGATTTCGGGAAGCTTCACTTCCTCTGTGGGAGCAGCGGACTCCGCTCCGGGGGCGGCCGACGCCGGCGCCTGGGTAGGAGCCTGCGTGGTGGTGCATCCTGATACGATCATCAGGATCGAGACAACCATCACAAGAATTAAGCGCGACAGTTTGCTCTTCATGGCATATCCTCCTGTTTTTATTTCCGCGCACTTTCGCACGCGAAATTGCTTTTCGTTGAATCGGTACAAATCAGAAGTGGATAACGTTTAGCATCTGTGAACATATTAAAGCATAATGAAAATCTCATGTCAAGCTACAATTGCATCAATCTTTTAAAATAGCTATGCATTTTTCCAGCATAATATACATAAATTCTTGTCTCAATAACCAAACTGACACAGTTATCCTTAATCCTTCCAGTGGAGAATCAAAACAATTTCTATCAAAACCTACAAAACGAATACTCAACCGAGCGCCTTCCGAGCGCCGCGATTCTCCATTATTAAAGGCAGCGGGAGCAGTCTTGACAAACTAACACCGTTAGTAGAAACTAAGAATATTGTAAATAGAGCGGAGCGGCGCAGTGGCATCAAAAGGGATTGACAGGCAATCCATACTGGAAACCGCCATTTCCATGGTGGCGGAGAGCGGCTTTGAAAGCTTTTCCATGCACAGGCTTGCCGCGCGGCTGGGCGTGAAAACGGCGTCTCTCTATAACCATGTGCAGAGCGTGGCAGAAGTGAACATGGGCATCGCGAGCCATGCAGTGTCGCGGCTGCGGGGCGCGATGGACGAAGCCACAAGCGGTATCACCGACCCGGCAGCAGCACTCAAGACGATGGCGGCGGCCTATCGGCAATATGCCCATGAAAACCCCGAGCTGTATCAGGTGATCATCAACCTGCCGCTGCTGGACGACCGGCAGATCATGCAGTTGGGCAAGGTCATCATTGAGCCCATGATGAGGCCGCTCACCCATTGGGCGGGCAGCCGGCAGGAGCAGCTTCATTGCGCCAGATCGTTTCGCAGCATGCTGCACGGATTCGTTTCGCTGGAAGCCACCGGCTATTTCGAATCGGCCGAGGCCAGTGCGGACGACAGCTACAGCTTCATGATTGAGGCATTTCTCAATGGGCTGCCGCATCACGGAGCAGGCATATAAAACATATATAGCATTATATACAACGTCAGGAGCATCAACCGAAGTGGAAGCAGTGGAAAACAACGCAGCGCAAGCCCGGCAGGAAACCATTTGGAACACAGCGTTTATCAATGTGTTCATTCTGAACATCGCAATCAATTTTGCACAATTCATGCTCAACACACTGATCCCGAAATATGCCAACTCGTTGGGCGCAAACGCCACACTGGTGGGTATGGTGTCCAGTATGTTTG
>JAEYYW010000008.1 GCA_023428265.1 Bacillota bacterium
GGCCTGCACGTCACCCTCAAAGCCCATGGCCGAGCAGTTGATCTCCTGCAACTCTGTGACGCCATGCTCAATGACTGCCCGGCGGTCATAGCTGAAGGCCACCTCCAGCGCGTGCGCCAGACCGGCGCGGTCGTCGGCCCGGCTGATGCCGATGGAGCTGCCCAGATTGCTGGGCTTCACATACACCGGGTAGCCCAGCTTACCCTCGACTGCATCAAGGGCTTCTTCCCGCGCCGCCTGAAACCGGGAGCGCTCCAGGCTCACCCAAGGCAGCAGCGGCAGGCCGGCTCCGGCAAAGGCCGTCTTCATCGCAATTTTATCCATGCCCACCGAGGAGCCAAGCACGCCAGGGCTGGTGTAGGGGATGTTCATCAGCTCCAGCAGCCCTTGCAGCGTGCCGTCCTCACCGTTCATGCCATGGATTGACGGCACAACCGCGTCGATCTCCGCAAGCGGTTTTTTCGGCCCGGCAAACAGGCCCTTGGGCTGGGCCACCGGCCAAACGGACCGGCTGCCGTCGGTGGGCTCCAGATAGCACTGGGTCACCGCGTCCGGATCGAACTTCTGGAAAAAGGCGATCTCCCGGAGCTTTTCACCGAAATACCACTTGCCGTCACGGTGGATATAGATCGGGATCATGTTGTACTTTGCTTTGTCGGCATTGTCCATAAATTGCAGCGCCGTCACGATGGATACGTCATGCTCCACGGTGCGGCCGCCGAAGATGACGGCGAGGTTGAGTTTGGACATGGTGGAACCTCCTGTACTTACCGTTCTGAAGAGGGCCGGGACGGAGCCCTGAGAGCGGGCCGGGACGGAGCCCGGCCCCTACTGGGGGATTGGAGGCGTCAGCCCCCATTGATCACAAATTACCCCCTCTCCCAATCCCCTGGGAGAGGGGGCTGGGGGTGAGGGTGAAGCCGCCAAAAGGAACAATTATGTTTCATAATGATCCGGCAGATCATTCTCAAACAGCACCACATCCCCCACTCGGGTCAAATGCCCCAGCGCGGCGGTGGCTTCGGCAAGCTTGCCGGTTACGATCAGATTATCCTCCGGAAAGCCGGCCTCCAGCAAGCCCTTTTTCATGGCGGCCGCGTTGCGGGCCACCAGGATCGCAATATCCACCACAGGCGCCATCGCCCGGCCAAAGGCTTCGTTTTCCGCCTCCTCGGCGTCGCCCAGTTCCACCAGGCCCGGCGTCACGATGATCTTGCGGCCGGGGAAGGAGCCAAGCACCTCCAGCGCCGCGCGGGCGCCGGCGGGGTTGCTGTTGAAGGCGTCGTCGATCACGGTGATGCCGTTGGCCGTGGGGACCAGCTGCAGCCGGTGCTCCACCGGTTGGGCTTTGGCAATGCCCCGGGCGATTTCCTCCATGGTGAGGCCCAGCGCATACGCCACGGCAGCGCAGCCCAAAATGTTTTGCACATTGTGCTTGCCCAGCAGCTTTGTGGTGCAGCGCACCGATTGCCCATCCGGCCCGGTCAGCGTGAAGGTGCTGCCCAGGTGGCCGTGCTCAATGCCGGAGGCCGCCATATAAAGCCTCTCGCCATGGCCGTCAAAGCCGAAGAGCGCCTTTGGCTTTTCAGTCTTTTTGTAAAGCTCCAGGCAGATCTCATTGTCGGAGGGCAAGAAGCCCATGCCGTCCGGGGGCAGCGACTCGATCAGCTCATATTTGGTCCTGGTGATGTTTTCAATGGTGAACATCGTCTCCAGATGCTGGGGGCCGACACTGGTCAGCAGGCCGTATTTGGGGCGCACCAGCCGGCAGAGCTCGGCGATGTCGCCCATGTGGCGGGCGCCCATCTCGGCGATGAAGACCTGGTGGCTTGCGTCCAGCTGCTCGCGGATGGCGCGGGTGAGGCCCATCGGCGTGTTGTAGCTGGCGGGCGTGGCATAAGTCTTATACTTCTCAGACAGGATCGTGGCCAGGATCACCTTGGCGCTGGTCTTGCCATAGCTGCCGGTGATGCCGACCACAAGAAGGTCTTTCATGGCAGCCAGTTTCTTTTTTGCGTCGTTCAGATACCAGGCTTGCACCGCTTTTTCCATGGGCTGCACGAGCACGGAGGCAACCGCGATCAGATTCGGCAGATAGGTAAAGCTCAAGTCTGCCAGCGTTACGATGAGTAAAAACACCGCCAGCGCGATGCCCAGTGACCCAAGGCAGGGCCCCCCGGTCATCACAATGGGGCCCTTGATGCTGATCAAAACGGAAATCAGAAGGCCGTAGACGACCACCTGCAGCAGCACGGCGCACAGAGCCAGCGCCACATTCAGGCGGATCACGCGGCTGGTGTATTTCAGCGGCTTCTTCTGGGGCTGCCTGAGATCGCGGAGGAAAGGGATCAGGTGGCCGGCCAGCGAAATGGCGACCATGACGGCTCCGGCAACCAGCCCCAGCGGCAGCGACCGCACCACAGCGGTGAGCAGCACCACCAATGCCAGCGCGCCCAGCTGCACGAACCACAACACAGTGCAGCGCTTCTGCAGCCGTTTCTGATAAGCAGGGTCTTCCTTCAGCCGCAGAAAAAACTGCGGCCGCTTATAAGACTCCAACTGGAAGATGTGGATATAGTGCTGGGCGGGCAGCAGCGCGATGAGCGCAAGCAGCGCCACCGGGATCAGATACAGCCAGAATGTTTCATTGAACAGGCGCAGAATCATCGGATTCCCCCGGTAATACTATTTGGGATGGTTGGATTATTATACCATTGATTGGGCGGGTGCAGAACAGTCATCGATGCCGCCCATCGGGCGGCAGGGGGAGTTCATCCCAAAAACGCCCGCACGATCTTTACAAACCGCCCGATCTCCTCCAGATAGGCAAAATGCCCCCGGCCTTCAAACACCACAAGGCCCGCATCGCTGATGCCCTTTTCCATCGCCTGCCCCATCCACAGCGGGGCTTCAAAATCCTGATCACCCCAGATCAGGAGCGTGGGGGATTGGATCTTCGGCAGGCAATGCTTCAGGTCCTGATTGACCACGCGCACAAAGGTGCCCTTCATCACGCCGGAAAGCACCCGGTATTCCTCGCTGCCGGCGCTCTGGGCCCGCTTTTCCAGATCCACACCGAATACCTTTACCAGTTTCACCATCCAGCGGTGCCGGAGCATCCACTTGCCAAGCTTATAAGTATAGACGCGGATATAGTATTGGATCCCCCGCCTGGGCCGCAAGCCCGCGCCGCCGGTGATCACGATTTTCCCCACGAGCTCGGGGTGTGCGGAAGCCAGCAGCAGCGTGACGCGCCCGCCGAAGGAATGGGCCACAATGTCCGCCCTGGAAATGCCCAGCTCCTTGAGCAGCGCAATTACGGTGTCTGTATATTCACTGACAGACCATGGCTCCGGCGGCGGCGCACTTTCGCCGAAGCCGGGGAAATCGATGTTATAAATGGTGCGCAAATCAAGCAAGCCGTCTGCAATGGGCCGCATGGAGCCGGTGCGGCCGCCCCATCCGTGCAGCAGCAGCAGCGGCGGGCCCTGCCCCGCCACCTCGTAGTGGATGTCAATGCCGTTCACATGAACCATCATCTGGATAATAATTCCTTTATGGCATAGGATTCCAGTCGCTGACTATTTTACTCTGCAAAGGCCGAAATGTGAACATCTCCCAGTATTCGCATTGATCTTGCGTTTTTACCCAGCTTCAAAACCATGGACATTTCCGGATAAACACGGTAAAATAAAGTGATAAATACTGTATTGAGAAATCTCTGAGACACACAAGGCGGGAGACTGATGGCAAAAAAGTTCATGGGCAAGTTCCTGAACATCCTCGGGTTTGAGGATCAGGAAGCGGAAGAGGCTGAGCAGCCGCCGGTGCGGGAAGAGCCCGCTCCCTATGGCGCGCAGCAAAGCCGCGGCGTGGCCCCGGCCCCTTATCAGAGGCCGCCGGTGCGCCGCCGCATCGACGAAACGGGGTCAATCCCCACGTCGAGTGTGCGCCGGGCCGAGGAAAGCCGTGTGGTGCCGATGGGCATGAGCAGCGCCCAGCAGGCCAACGCAGGCATGCGCATGGTGGTGTATCAGCCGCAGAGCTATGACGACACCCAACGCATCATTGACGACTTGAAAAGCGGCCGGCCGGTCATCGCCAACCTGGAAGACCTGAATGTGGAGATCGCCCAGCGGGTGCTGGACTTTCTGTCCGGCGCGGTCTATGGCGTGGACGGCAGCATCCGCAAGGTGTCGCGGGGCATCTTTTTGCTCGCGCCGCCCCATGTGGATATTTCCGGAAACGCGCTGGGCAACCTGACCAACGACCTGAGGTCGGGCAGGAGCAGCTATTTCAGCCTGCCTCGCCGGCCGGAGTAAACAATGAGTTTCGGCAAGATTCTGCTGGTGGTGATCTACCAGCTTCTAAACATCTATACCTATGTGATACTGGCATCGGCGCTGATTTCCTGGCTTTTTCTGCCGCCCACCAGCGTGGTGGTGCGCGTGCTGCGCTATTTGACCGAGCCGGTGCTGGCCCCTTGCCGCAAGCTGCTGACACGGTTTCTGCCCTATAACTGGCGCAGGTTTGATTTTTCACCGGTGTTGGCGCTGCTTCTGATCCAGATTTTGCTCTATATCCTCAGATACATCATAGTTTTACTTTGACAATGGGCAGCGACAGCACATTGACTTCCCGCTTGCGGGAGCTGGCGGAACGGGCAGTGGAACGGGGGAGCGTGGAGTTCACCCGGTTTCTTGACCCCAGGGAGCAGGCGGAGGCACGGGCGGCCGCACGGCAAGCCGGCGCAAACGCGGCATTTTCCCCGCCGGAGGGTGCGGAGCGCAGGCTATGCGCCTTCGACGGACGGCTGTGGCTGGACGACGAAGAGCGCACCTATGATTGGCCGGTGGCGCCGCTGGAAATACTCTGGGATGGCAGGTTTGCCAAAGCTGCCCACCGCGACATCCTGGGCGCCGTGCTGGCGCTGGGCATCGGCCGGGAGAGCATCGGCGACATCCTGGTGGAAGACGGACGGGCTGTGCTCTGGGCGCTGGATGCCGCGGCAGCCTTCATTGCCGGCAACCTGCAATCGGCAGGCCGCGCCGCGGTGAAGGTGCGTGCGCTTGAGGGCCAGGCCGGGCTGCCGCAGCAGGAGACCAGGCAGGCCCGGGGCACCGTGCAATCCTTACGGCTGGACGCCGTGGTGGCAGAGGCTTTCAACCTGAGCCGCGACGAAGCGGGCAGAGCGGTGAAAAGCGGCCTGGTGCGGCTGGATTTTGCAGAGGAAACCAAGCCCGACCGCAAGGTGGGCAAAGGCTCACTCATCTCGGTGCGCGGCATGGGCCGGGTGAAGATCCTGTGCGCCTCAGAAAAGACAAAGCGCAGAGGCCGGACAATCGTGGAGTTTGAGAGGACGGTTTAGGCATCAGGAGGCAGAAATGGCATTTGATGCGGAAGACATCCGGCAGAAGAAGCTGAGCATGGCTGTGTTTCGGGGTTACAACGTCAAGGAGGTAGATGATTTCCTTGATTTGGTCGCCAACGAGTTTGAGAAGCTTCAGGAGGAATACAAAGCGTTGGGTGAAAAAGTCCGTGGGTTGGAGAAAAAAGTCAATGCATGCTCCAGACAACTGGATCAGTCCATAGAAGAACGGCTGGAGGAATTGGAACGCCGTCTCCAGGCACAATAACCGCAGGAGGAAAAACGATGGCGATTACAGCCAGGGAAATCGATGAAAAATCCTTCAATAAAACAGCATTTCGAGGATACAACATAACTGAAGTCGATGATTTCATGGACGATGTCGCCGACGAAATGGAGCGCCTTGAAAAAGAAAACGAGGCGCTGAAGGCTCAGGTGGCGACACACCAGGAAAAGGAAAAGCGCATCGCCGAGATGGAGCAGACGCTGCGGGACACGCTGATCACCGCCCAGCGGGCGGCGGAAGACGTGCTGAAGGCCTCGAGGGAGAAGGCCGCCGCAATGATCAAGGACAGCGAGCTGGAGGGCAGGAGAATTGTGGAGGACGCCGAGCAACAAGCGCAGGAGGCGGCCCGCCGGCTGGAGGGCATCCGGCGCGATGTGGCCGGTGTGAAAGCGCTGATGCGCAAGGTGATCGGCGAGCAAATGAGGCTGCTGGAAGAATCCTACCCCGATGAGCCGGATGCAGGCCCGGATGCGGCGGCGATAAAGGCCGCCGGCCCCATGCTGCCGACCGGTGAGGATTTTGACCAGACACAGGAGTTCAGCGCCCGCGAGGTGCGCGAGCTTGCCGGCCTTGAAAGCGGCATGTATTTCCAAGCCTGAGGGAAGCGGTCAGCGGATCGCACAGACCCCCTCGATTCCACCCACTGCCCCGGAAAGCAGCCAATGGGCAAGGCAAGGCAAATGGCCAGGCGGTTCTTCCGCCGGCTCACAAGAACGGCTCCGGGAAAAGGGCCCGGCGTGCCCAGAGTGCGCCCGGACGACCCCGAATACTGCGAATACGCGCGCTACCTGATGAGCCCGCGCCGCATGATTATGTCCAACCTGGTGGCCGGCATGGCCAGAGGAGTCGGCATGGCGCTGGGCTTTTCGCTGCTGGGCGCCGCGCTGGTATATGTGCTGCGGGCGTTGGCGCTGCATAACCTGCCCATCATCGGCGACTTCATTGCCGATATCATCGCCGCCGTGGAAGCAAGCAAGTAGCCTCCCCATCCAACTTTTCAGCCGGAACAATTACTTCTATGTTTGTATTTTGTAATTTTTTTTGGTATCATATGTAAAGCTCATTTCCCTGGTTGAATGGAGGAAGTATGGCCAGCGGCAAACTGTGGAACAAGAACTTCGTCTTGCTGTGGCAGGGGCAGCTGGTCTCTGAGCTAGGCATCGGCGTCTACAACGCCATCATGGGCTTCTGGGTGCTGGATATCACCGGGTCAATGGCCATGATGGGCACGATCCTGGCTTGCCAAGCGTTGCCGCGCGTGCTCTTCGGGCCTTTTGCCGGCGCTTATACCGACCGGCACAGCCGAAAGTGGATCATCGTATCCATGGATCTGATACGCGGGCTGCTCTTCGGCGCCGTTGGCCTGATGGCGATCTATATGAGGCGGGAGAACCTCCCCTTCCCTTCCATCATCCTGTATCCCGTCACAGTGCTTTCCGGCATTGCAAGCGCATTCTTTTCGCCGGCCATCATTTCCTCGGTGCCCGATCTGGTGCCGGTGGAAAAGCTGACCAAGGCCAATTCGCTCCGTGCCTTTTCGCAGGCTGCCAGCAACCTGTTGGGGTTTGCTGCCGGCGGGTGGCTTTATGGCAAGCTGCAGGGGCCGCCCATTGTGTTTTTCACCGGCATGGCTTTCGTCTTGTCGGGCATCACAGAGATGTTTATGACCATTCCCGAAGTCCGCACCAGCAGCGTGGTCAAAAAGCACATCCTGCTGGAAATGTGGGAGGGGATGAAATACACCTTCAGCCAGAGCGGCATCCGCGTGCTGATCACCATCGGCATGTTTTTGAACTTTTTCGTGAACATCGGCATTACGCTGCTGGCCCCGCTGTTTAAAACTGAGCCGGGTTACGGCGTGGAAATGTATGGCGTCGTGATGGCAACGCTGATGGCTGGCCAGTTGGTAGGGATGCTACTGGTCTCGTCAGTCAAAAACAAAGCCTCCAACCGGGCAAAGATGTTTTACATATCAATCGTGGCGCTGATCGCCGGGATGATCCCTGTGGGGCTGATCTACAATGTGTTTGTGATGCTGCCTCTGGCGCTGGTGATCGGCACGGCCGTTTCCATCATGACGGTGCTGCTGTATACCTTGCTGCAGATCACCGTGCAGCCGGAGCACCGCGGCCGGGTGTTTGGCATCATGAGCACCGTGTTTGAGGGGCTGATCCCGGTTTCGATGGCCGTCAGCGGTTTTGCCGCCGAGCTGGCCGGTGTGCGCCCCACCATCCTGGGTGCATTTTCGTGTGCCAGCATTGTGCTGCTGTTTGCCATCTTCAACCGGCCTTTCCGCGTATTTTTAAAAACAGAGCCGATGGCGCAAGCCATTGAATCGGAGAATACGCAGGCGGTCTGAACCATTTCCGAATCATCTGCGACAAACCTATGAACGCTCCGGATAAGCCGGAGCGTTTTTTTATAGAAGGATGTGGCAATAAGTAGTAAAAAATTCAGCGCATTATAATATTTATTTTTTTAACTTCTTAGCGCATTATATCCACAGTGCAATCATGTGAGGGAATGGAATGGAACGGGCAAAAAAGCTTTGGAATGTCAACTTCACGATCCTCTGGCAAGGCCAGCTCGTCTCAGACTTTGGCAACACCGCCTTCGGTGTGGCGCTGGGCTTCTGGGTGCTGGCAGCCACCAAATCGGCGCAATACCCAGTAGGAAATACCGCATTGATGGGGATCATCGAGGCGTGCTTCGCTCTGCCGGCAGTGCTCCTGGGGCCGGTCGCCGGCGCGCTTGCTGACCGGTATGACCGCAAGCGCATTATTGTGATGGCAGACATGGCTCGCGGCATCCTGTTTTCATTGATGGGGCTGCTGCTGCTGCTTGGCATCTTTCCGTTTTGGATGATTTATCCGCTGGCGATCCTGGCCGGCACTGCCGGTTCCTTCTTTAGCCCGGCAATGAGCTCCGCACTGCCGGACATTGTGCCCATCGAAAGCCTTTCCAAAGCCAACTCGGCCCGCAGCCTTTCCCAGACGGTCACACAGCTGCTGGGAAATTCGCTGGGCGGCATGCTGTTTGCCCTGCTGAAAGCCCCAGCCCTGATCCTGTTCAATGGCCTGACCTTCCTGTACGCATCGATCACGCAGCTATTCATACGAGTGCCCGCCCACTCCTCGAACGCGGTCAGGAAAAACATCTTCGGTGATATCCTCACCGGCATCAAATACACCTTTGGCAACCGTGGCATCCGCACACTGGTGCTCACAGGCATGATCATCAACTTTCTGGCAGTGTGCGGCATGACGTTGATGACGCCGCTGTTCAACAGCACCGAGGGCTTCGGCGTGAAGTGGTACGGCTATGTAATGGCAACCCTCACAGCCGGCATGGTCGCCGGCATGGTAATCTTCTCCATTGTGAAGATCAAGCCCAAACAGAGAGCCTCCGTGTTTTGCCTGTCAGTACTGGTGATGGTGCTGGCGATGGCACCGATCGGGCTGATCCGCACGGTGCAGTGGCTGCTGCCGCTGGCGTTCGTGGCAGGCCTGACCAACGCAGTGGTGAATGTGCTTCTCCAGACAATCATGCAAACCACCGTGGCGCCGGAAAACCGGGGCAAGGTGTTTGGCATCCTGGGCACGGTGATGGGCAGCCTGCAGCCGGTGGCAATGGCTGTGAGCGGCATCCTGGCGCTTCACCTCGGCATCCGGCCCACGATGACAGCAGCATTCCTGCTGCTTGTGGTCGCCGCCCTGCCGATGCTGTTTGACCGGCACTTCAAAGCATTCATGAACACCGACCCCGCCGCAGAGGAGGAGTGCGGACCCGAAAACAGGCCAGCCCCGCCTGCCGACATTCCGGTTATTGAGCCAGCCGGTGATTGAGATCAAGCGCTGACCGCACGGTATCCCTATTCGTATAATTATGCGTTCTCAATATAGAACGATTTATCGCAACATAGGAAATTGACAAAATGCAGTTATGCCGTTATACTATCCATGCTTGATTCAAATGTCACGGTTGACAACGCGGGTTTTCTGTGGTAACATAGGAATCCGTCAGCGGCGAAGTGCGAGGCTTCGGGCTCGGGCAAAAGGCATGCGCCTGTAGCTCAGGGGACAGAGCAACGGCCTTCTAAGCCGTGGGTCCGGGGTTCAAATCCCTGCAGGCGCGCCAATCGCGGTGGGTATAGCTCAGTTGGTCAGAGCGCCAGGTTGTGGCCCTGGAGGCCGTGGGTTCGAGCCCCACTACTCACCCCATTTTTTTCGCGTTGGGGTGTAGCCAAGTGGCAAGGCACGGGACTTTGACTCCCGCATTCGTAGGTTCGAATCCTCCCACCCCAGCCAACACTTGACCCATTAGCTCAGTTGGTAGAGCACCTGACTTTTAATCAGGTTGTCCGGCGTTCGATCCGCCGATGGGTCACCAGACCTGCGGGCGTGGCGGAATTGGCAGACGCGCTGGACTTAGGATCCAGTGCCGCGAGGCGTGTGAGTTCAAGTCTCGTCGCCCGCACCAGAAGTTGTTACGCGGGAATAGCTCAATTGGCTAGAGCGTCGCCTTGCCATGGCGAAGGTTGCGGGTTCGAGTCCCGTTTCCCGCTCCACTTCCTTTGCGGGTGTAGCTCAATGGCAGAGCCCCAGCCTTCCAAGCTGGTTGTGTGGGTTCGATTCCCATCACCCGCTCCAAGCAAGTATATGGGCCATTAGCTCAGTTGGTAGAGCACCTGACTCTTAATCAGGGTGTCCCGGGTTCGAGTCCCTGATGGCCCACCAAGAGAAACCCCAGTATCCATGCGGATGCTGGGGTTTTGATTTGCCCTCATTGAGAAGTATGATCATAACCCGAAGGCACGGTCTTATCTAAAATCTACCAATACTTCATTGATTGCAGGATCGCGCCAATAGGACGAACTATAGGTCCATTGCAAAGCTTTCTGATACTGAAGCAGTTTCGCCAGCTTTTCGGTGTCGGTTCTAAGCTTTCCCTTTGCGCTTTGCAAAACATGATTGTTCTCCTTGCTGAAGGCAACTGATGCAATGTCGTAGGCCGATTGGGTGTCCGCATAGGATGCAGCCAATGCCGCAAACGCTGTTTGCTGCTCAACTGATAAATCCGCCTTGTGCTGATCGACATAGTCCAGAAGCTGCTTCGCCGTTTTCAGGTAGCGGATGACGCTGAAGCCGTAATCCACAAGCCAATCGGCGTACTGGGATGAGCAGTGTGCCTGACTGGGCACATCGACCCCGTAGATCTGATGGATCAACTCTTTTCTTGCCTGCTGGTCTGTGAAGCAAAACGACCAACCGGCTTTCAAAGCCATTTCTCCTGACATGGAATGCAAGCCGATATGATCCAGATCGAGGTCTTTTGCGAAATTCACCAGCGCAAGCGTCTGCTGCAGCTTCGTATTGGTAAAAAACCCCTTGTTGACGGAGCCGATCAGGTCCGGGATCATGGAAAGCTTGCCCTTATCCTTCAGCTGCTTGAAGATCGCAACCATCATCTTCTTCTGGCGGTTGACCCGGTTGACATCACCCTTTTCCGGCCCAAACCTTCTGCTGCGCACATAAAAGAGGACGTCCAGGCCGTTCATGTGTTGCAATCCGCTTCTGCCCTCACGGCTGTATTCCCGGCTTTCCACATCAAAATCCACGCCGCCAATCGTATCGACCACTTTGATCAACGCGCCAAAATCCACAGCATAGTAATAATCAATCGGTATTCCGCCCAGCATATACTCCGCCGCTTCGCAGACTTTCCGGAAGCCTTCGCCATGTTTGGCTTTAAAACCGCCGCCTACATTGAATGACGCATTCAGCTTATAGACTCCATTCATAACATCCGGTGCATGCACAAAGGTGTCGCGGGGAAGCGATATCAGGTCCGCCTTTCTCTCTGTGAAGTTCACGGCAACAATCATCATCACGTCAGCATGGGGATCCTGGCCGGAGTATTTCCTGCCGTCCTGTTCCCGGTCAATGCCGATCAGCAGAATGTTTACGATTTCATCTTTTTTTCCGGGGGGCTCACTGGCTGTGATCGGAGCCGCCGATCCTGCCGGCGCCGCGCTCGCATCAGCGGACGCGTTGCCCTCCGGCGTAGCCGTGGGCAGCTGCGCTGCATTTTGCGAGGCCTCCCCTTCCAGGCCAGGCGTTTGCTCCTTGCTTTGCCCAGCCATCACACCGTGGTAACCGTTCGTTGTTCGAAACAGAGACTGGGGCGTGCGCAATATCCGATATGCACTGATCCCCCCCACGGCCAGCAGCACCACGGCTATTGCGGCAATGATGGCCCAAGTCATCCTTTTGCGGCTTCCCAATATCTCGTTGACAACTTCCCTTAGGCGCTTCATGGAACACCTCCGTATGATCGATCAGGTCCGGCTAGCCTTGCAGCTCATCTTTAGCCGTATGATATGTAACGTACCAGTCTGTGAATTTCTGCAGCCCGTCTTCAATGGATGTCTTCGGCGAGAAGCCCACTGCTTTCTGCAGCAAGTCGATGGAGGCATATGTGGCGGGCACATCTCCAGCCTTTATAGGTTCGTATTCCTTTTGGAAGACGACCCTCCGGCCCAACGACCGGCCCAGGCAGCCCTCGAGCACAACGATGAAATCCATCAGCCTGACCGGCTGGTTGTTTCCGATGTTGAACACCCTGTGGGGCACGGCAGCGGCGGAAGGGGCATTCAGCACCAGCGCAATGCCCTCCACAATGTCGTCAATGTATGTAAAATCCCGATAAAGATCATGTTGAAAATTGCCGCCATTATATACCTTGATCGGTATGCCGGCGAAGTACCGGTCGGTGAATTGGTAATAAGCCATGTCCGGCCTGCCCATCGGGCCGTAGACCGTAAAGAAACGAAGCCCTGTGGACGGAATGCCATACATGCTGCTGTATGCATAGGCCATTAACTCGTTGGATTTCTTTGTTGCCGCGTAGAGCGACACAGGATGGTCGGTCCCGTCGGATTCCTCAAACGGGACCTTTTCATTGGAACCGTAGACGGAGCTGGAGGAGGCATAGACCAGGTGCCGGACCCGGTGCCGGACGCAGGCATCAATGATGTTGAAGAACCCGATCAGGTTGCTATGAATATAGGAATCCGGGTTCTCAAGGGAATACCGAACGCCTGCTTGTGCCGCAAAATTCACAACGACATCAGGCGCAAGTTCGCGAAATACGCTTTCGACAGCCGGCTTTTCCGCAATGTCGCCTCTCACAAATGTGAACTGCGGATACGGCTTCAGCAGCTGCAGCCGGGCGTGCTTCAAGCCTGCATCATAATAACTGTTCAGATTGTCAACACCGATCACCCGGCAGCCGGACTCCAGCAGTCGCTTTGCCAGGTGAAATCCGATGAACCCTGCCGCGCCTGTGATGAGGCATGTCTCGCCGGTATTGCAGCTCATGTTCGTTTCCTTTCTCAATTCCAGGTGCCGGCCTGCCGACCGAATAATACTCCACACCTGCATCTGCCATTTCCCGGGTGTCATACAGGTTCCTGCCGTCAAAAACCAGGGGGGTGTGCATCAGCCTTCGAAAGGCTCTGGGTTCCAGCTCCCTGAATTCGTCCCAGTCGGTGAAAACAAAGCAAACATTTGCCTCATTC
>JAEYYW010000034.1 GCA_023428265.1 Bacillota bacterium
AAAACAGGCTTTCGGTGTAGGGCGCGCCCAGAAACACGGCGGCGGGGAAGACCATCAGGTATTTCACCGCCCGGCGGCCCTGCTCCTCATTGCCTTCCAGGGCGGCCAGCCGCACCATGACCGCCGCGGCTCCGGCCAGCGCTAGCCACGACACCACCGTCGCTGCGCCAAACTCGGAGCCGAACAGGGGCTTCAGCAGCGCCGCCAACGCCGGGTAAAGCGGATAAAACACAATGAACCAGTGCTGCTCTCCGCCGTTCACGGTTTGGTCGGAGGTGTAGCCATAACGGGCAATGTCCAGATAATGGGGGGCGTCCCAGCGGGAAAACATGGACTCCAATGGGGGAAAGAGTTTGTCAAAACCATAGCCTGCCAGCTGGAGTTTCACATCCGCCGGGCCCAATGCGTTGGCGGCGGCCAGCCCCAGATAGGCCAGCAGCACCAGCGCCAGCCTGGACCCCAGCGCCATCGCGGCGGCCCAGAGCAGCGTCTTTTTCCAATCCATGGGGGGCTTTTCCTGCAGGAGCGCACCGGGCTGCGCCGGTGCCTTGCCCAGCCCCAGCAGAAAAATTGTGGCTGCCGCCACCAGCGACGCCACAGTCAGAAGTTGCAGGAGGCCACCCAGCAGTTCGGTGATCACAGGCTTCCCCCGTTTATAGCCAGATCGGCTTGATGTGTGTGTCCACTGCCAGCACCGGCGTTTGGCTTTGGGCTTGCACGGCTTGGGCCAGGTCGCGGCGCGCCATCGTGAACTCCACCGGGATGCCCAGCAGCTTCGCCGCGTCCAGCACCGCCTGCTCTCCGCTGAGAATCAGCTCGGCCGTGGTTTCGCCGGCCAGGTTGGTGTTGTGGATCAGCGCATCGATCTTCACCCGGCCACGCTCCTCCATCTGCCGCGCCATCGCGGCAATGTCCTCCGCCGCAGCGGTGAAGGGCCGGCAGGTGTTCACCACGCAGCGCACCCACTTATCCGTAGCTTCCAGCTCCTTGTGGTAGCGGCCCAGGGCCGTGGCCCCGGCCGGGTCTCCGCCCACGTCCAGCACCGCCAGGTCATAAGCGCCGGTAAAAGCCGTCAGCACCTCCGGCGGCAGCGCCGGTACCTCCACGGTCTTGTTCACAAACAGCGGCGCCACCACTGTGACGCCTGCGCCTTCCAGCAGCGAGCGCTGTTCGCCGGAGCGGAAAAAGGGGTTCACGATATCCAGGTCAAACAGCGCCGCGCTGCGGCCCGCTTTGGCCGCGGCCAGCGCCACATTGAGTGAAAGCTCTGTTTTGCCGCTGCCGTAGTGGCCGATGTGCACCACCAACCGGCGGCTGCCGATCAGGCTATTTGCGGCCATAACCGCGCCTCCCGCCGGAGGCCAGGCTGCCCACAAAGCCTTTCACGCGCCGGAACGCGTTTCTGGTGCCCTGGGCGAAGGCCAGCCAGCTTTCCCTGGCTTCATAAAGCCTGCCGGGCTTGCTCCAATAAAAGGCCTGGTCCACTAAAAACACTACCAGCGCCAGAAGGATTGCCCACAACAGCAGCTCCCTGGCCAGGCCGCCGGAGTTTTCAACCACGCGATCTTTGTATTTGGCGATCAGCGGCGCCAGGCTCCGCTCGGAAAAGAGCCCGGCGAAGATCTTCACGATCGGCAGATCCTTGAATTGATCCAGTGATTGCAGCAGCTTATCCATGTTGCTCCATCCTCCATTGGCCGATCAGGGCTTCAGCAGCCCGCATGCCGTCCACCGCGGCGGACACGATGCCGCCGGCCCAGCCGGCACCCTCTCCGGCGGGGTATAGGCCGGCGATGCCCTCGGCCTGCATGTCCTGCCCCCGCGGCATCCGTGTGGGCGAGCTGGTGCGCGATTCCACGGCGGTGAGCACGGCGTCGGCCATGCCATAACCGGGCATCCGCCTGTCAAACTGGCGGAAGGCCGCCTTCACAGCGTCTTCCACCACCTTGGGCAGCAAGCCGTTCAGGTTTGCCGGTGCTGCCTCCGGGCGCACGGTGGGCTTCACCGTGCCAAAGGCTTTCGTCTTTTGCCCGGAAAGAAAGTCGCCCAGCCGCTGGGCAGGGGCGTGCCAGCCGCCGCCCAGCCGGTAGGCTTTTTCTTCGAGCATCCGCTGGAAGGCGATGCCGGCCAAGGGCCCATCGCCATAATCCAGCGGGGAAACCGCCGCCACCACGGCGGCGTTGGCGTTCTTGCCGTTGCGGGCCCGAAGGCTCATGCCGTTCACAGCCAGGCGTTCCGGCTCGCTGGAGGCGTTCACCACGTATCCGCCGGGGCACATGCAAAACGAATAGACGGCCCTGCCGTTGATCGTTGTGTTCAAATGATAATCCGCCGCGCCCAGTTTTGGGTGGCCGGCCTTCGCGCCCCATGCCGCCCGGTCAATCAGTGCCTGCGGGTGCTCCGCGCGGAAGCCCACCGCAAAGGGCTTGCCTTCCAGCGCCACGCCCTGGGCAAACAGTTGCTCCACAGTGTCTCTGGCGCTGTGGCCGATGGCCAGCACGCAGGCTTCGCAGTCCACGGTCTCGCCGGAGGCCAGCTTCAACCCCGCCAGCCTGCCGCCTGTCAGAACCAGTTCCTTCACGGCGCTGCTGAAACGGTATTGGCCGCCCAGCGCCTCAATCTGCCTGCGCACCGCCGGGATGGCCTGCCGCAGCCGGTCGGTGCCCACATGGGCCCGGGCTGAAAACAGGATGTCCTCCGGCGCGCCGCACTCCACCAGCAGCCGCAGCACTTCCGGGCAGCGGTGGTCTTTCACGCGGGTGACCAGCTTGCCGTCGGAAAAGGCCCCCGCGCCGCCTTCGCCAAACTGGATATTGCTCTCCGGGTTCAGCGGCCCGCCGGCCATGAAGGCGTCGGCGTCGGCCCAGCGGGTGTCCATGTCCTGCCCGCGCTCCAGCACAATGGGTTGGTATCCGGCCTTGGCCAGCACCCAGGCCGCCAGCATGCCTGCCGGCCCCGCGCCCACCACCACCGGCCGGGTGGAAAGCTTTTGATCGCCGGGCGCCGGCAGCGCATAAACCGGTGCGTCATACCGCTCGGCCTTGGCAGAGGGCGCCGCCCGCAGCACCGCCGCCTCGTCGCGCACCTGCACCGCCACGGTGTGGGTGAAGAGGATATTATTCTGATGGCGGGCGTCCACCGCCTGCCGCAATATTTCCAATGACAGGATGTCGTTCTGTTTCAGCCCCAGCGCGCCGGCGGCAGCGGCCCGGAGCTCGCCCGGGCCGGCGTCGATGGATAGCCTGAGGTCTGTGATGCGGATCATGATCGCTCCCGAAGTTGTCGATAGCTTATTTTAACCCATTTGGTGGGAATGGGCAAATGAGGTGGGAGAAAATGGTTTGGCAAGAAGTATTTTGCCTGAGCGGATAAATGAATTATAATGAATTTATCATTAGAGTTGTTGGTTGGGGCTCTGTGCCCGCCCGATTTCTTCTATACCGGAGGCTCCCCATGCTTCTCCCGACGCTCTTCACCCTGATTGTCCTCTATTTTCTGGTAATGTCCATTGCCGGCATGCGCACCTTCCCCCGCATTGCGGAGGCCATCCGGCAGGGTGTGCTTACCCGCGCAAACGTCTATCTGAACCAGATGGCCGGGCTGCTGTTCCCCGCGCTGCTGGTGTTGGTTCTCTCTGCCTTCGGATTCTATGGCCTTGAGGATCTGGGCCTTGGCTGGTTTCGCCCTGGCCCGGGTTGGCTGGTCATTGGCGCGGCGGTGCTGGCAGCGCTCTATCTGGGTTATCTGCTGATCACATTGTTTGCGATGGTTTCTGCCTTCCGGCAGGGCAAGCCTTCGCCGCAGCAGGCGCCGGAGCGGCTCAAGCCGCTGTTTCCGGTCACGGAGCGGGAAAGGAGGCTCTGGGCCCTCACGGCGGTGAACGCCGGATTTGCTGAGGAGCTGCTGTTTCGCGGGTTTGTGTTTTATTCGCTGGGAGCGCTGTGGCCCGGCCTGCCGGCGCTTGGGGTTTTGTTGATTTCCACGGTGCTGTTTGGCCTGGGGCATCTTTATCAGGGGCCGAAGGATGCTTTGCAGCCCATGGCGCTGGGGCTGCTGTACGGTGTGTTTTATCTGGCGTTTGGCACGATCTGGCCCTGCGTGGCGCTGCACGCGCTGCAGGATCTGGTGGTGACCTGGGTGGCAAGAGAGGAACCGCCGCTTGCCTGACTGCCCGATGGCTGGTGTTGCGCTGGCCTGCCTTGACGGGATGAATTGCCTGGCCGAATGCGAAAAAGGAGGATCTGGGGATGTGGCTGCAATGGGTTTGCCTGCTGCTGTTTATCGCATACTTTGTTGGGTTTGAGACGGTGTGGGGGCTGACAAGCTTCCGCAAGGCCCTGGCAGACATCATCGCGCACCGGCAAAGCCGCATCCGGCTGTACCGGCAGATGATGGCTGAGCTATGGGGCCCCGCGCTGGTGGTGCTCGCTTTGGTACTCTTCGGCCTGTTTGATGCAGGCGCCATTGGCCTTGGGTGGCTCCGCCCGGCGGGGCAGCTGTGGGTCGTGATTGTGGCGGCGGTGTTGGCCGGGCTCTATTTTGCCTATCTGGTCTATTCTCTTGTGGTGCTGATCCGCAATGCTGCCCGAAAGCAAGACCTGGGCCAGAAGTTTCCTGCGGAGGTGGAGGCAATGCTGCCGGTCACCAGGCAGGAAAAGCAGGTGTGGGCGGCTACTGCGGTCACAGCCGGGTTTGCCGAGGAGCTGCTGTATCGCGGCTTCCTGTTTCATTTGCTGGGCGTGTTGTTCCCAGTGCTGCCGCCGTTTGCCGTGCTGGGCATTTCCACGGTGCTCTTTGGCCTGGGGCATATTTACCAGGGCCTGGCAGAGGCCGTCAAACCCATGCTGTTGGGGTTGCTGTATGGCTTTATCTATCTGGCGTTTGGCACGATCTGGCCCTGCGTGGTGCTGCACGCGCTGCAGGATTTGTGCGCAACCTGGGTGATCAATCAAACAGCGCCGCAGGCATGAGCCCGGCGGCGCTGTCAGCACACTGTTTTGTTGTGAGCTACCCCTTTGCTCTCTGCCCCTCGCGATATTCCCCGGGGTTCATGCCAAACTTGCGCTTGAAGAGCGCGCAGAAGCCGGACACATTGGGATAGCCCACGCGGATGGCGATCTCGCCGATGCGGTTGGCCGGGTCCTGCAACAGCTCCAGCGCCTTCTCCAGCCGCATGTCCCGCAGGCAGATGGCCAGCGTTTTCCCGGTGTGCCGGCGAAACGCCGCGCCCACATAGCTGGGCGAGCAGTTCAGCGCCTGTGAAAGCTCCGCGGCGGTCACAGGCTTTTCCACCCGGCCGGTGAGCCACTCCATGGCCCTGCGCACCAGCTCCCGGTCGGCGCTTTCGCGGCGGAGCTGCAACTGCTGTGCCGCCCGCTCCACGCACCGGTTGAGGATGGCCGCCATGGCGGGGGCCGTGGCGCTGCCGATGAGCGCGTGCCACACGGCGCCGCCTTCCATCACGGCTTCGTCCGGCTCGCCCAGATCGCGCAGCAGGCACTGCACGCCGGCCAGCACCCTCAGGCTGGCGGCGCCCAGGCGGGTGATCTCCCAGCTCTTGCGGCGGGCGGCGTTGAAAAGCCTGTCCACACTGGCGCGGGCCTCCGCCGGCCCGGCGGTTTGCAGTGCCAGCGCCAGCGATTCCTCGATGGCTGCCAGGTCCACCGGCGAGGGGTCATATTCCTTTGCGGCGCCGTCGGCGTGGCTCACCACCTGGCCCCGGCCCCAGTCGCCCTTCACTGCCAGCGCCGATGCCGCCGTGCGGAAAGACTGCCTCAGGTCTCTGAGGCGCGCCACCGTGCTGCCCACGGCCACCGTGACGGAAAACCCTGCCGTCAGCGCGGCGCAGCGTATCTTCTCGGCGGTCAGCAGCGCCTGCCGGGTTTCGGCGGCCCGCCCGGCCTTTGATATGTCCAGCAGCACGCCGAAGCGGCCCCGCTCCAGATAGGCGCAGTCCAGCAGGCCCTCCAGGCCCAGGCCGGTCACCGCCTCCCGCACGGCTTCCAGCGCCATCTGCAGCGCCTCCCAGTCCATGCTGATGGAAAGGCGGTCAAAGCCGTCCAGCTCAACAAGCATCATCGCGAAACGGCCCTGCACTGCGGCCACGCCGAAGTGCTCCAGCCCCTTCAGAAGCTCGCCATCGGAAAGGGACCCGGTGATCAGCCGGTCAAAGAAGTGCCGCCGCAGCGCCGTCTCCCGGCTGCGCACAGCCTGCCGCAGCCGCTCGGCGGGGCCTTCGCCGGCCAGCTCGTCATCCAGCTCCTTGACGGCGGCGGCCAGCGCCGCTTTCAACTCGTTGATGCCGATGGGCCGGGCGATGCGGCGCATGGCGCTCTGCTCGCTGCCCTGCTCGCCGCACACGATGGCTTTCATCCTCGGCTGGTTGGCAAGCAGCGCCTGCGCCAGCTCCGAGCCGGTCATGCCCGGTTGGCGGATGTCGGCCAGCAGCAGGTCAAAACCTGCCGCATAGGTCATATCAATGGCCTCCTCCGGCGACTCGGCGCTGCCGGCCAGCCTGAGGTTCAGCGCCTGCCAGTCCACCAGGTCCACCAGCGCGTCCCGTTCGATGGAGTCGTCTTCTGCGATCAAAAGCCTATACATTGCGGCACCTTTGCGTGTTGTTGTGGGGTGGAAATATCATAGCCCTTTTTGTCGGTTCCCGCAAGGATTCGGATTCTCCGTCACCACCGCGCCGCCTGCCGTGCCCACGATGATCCGGTTGCAGAAATTCAGGAAAAGCCCCGTTTCCAGCACGCCGGGGGTTGCCTTCAGATGCTGTGACACGGCGGATATGTCAAAGCCCCTGCCCAGGTGCAGGTCGGTGATCAGGTTGCCGTTGTCCGTTTGAAACGGCTCGCCGCCGTGCATCCGCAAGGCCGGGCGCAGGCCCTTGGAGTGCAGCGCCTGCAGGATGTGGCTGTGCCCATAGGGTAAAATCTCCACCGGCAGCGGAAACGCGCCCAGGGCGTCCACCGGCTTGCTGGAGTCCATGATCCAGATCACTTCGCGGGCCAGGCTGGCCACCATCTTTTCCCGAAACAGCGCGCCGCCGCCGCCTTTGATGGCGTTGAAACGGCTGTCGATCTCATCCACGCCGTCAATGGCCAGGTCTATCCGCTCCACATCGTCGATGCCCGCAAGCCGGATGCCAAGCTGCCCGGCCAGCGCCGCCGTGGCCTGTGATGTGGCCACTGCGGTCACGCTGAGGCCCAGCCGCACCCGCCGGCCCAGCTCCTCTACCAGATATTTCGCCGTGGAGCCTGTGCCAAGCCCCACGGTCATGCCGTCGGCAATGTAGTCCGCCGCTTTTTCTCCGGCAATTCTCTTTTCTTCTTCCATAGCCTTCTCCCATTGGCAAATTGTGGCCTTTTGATTATAGGCCGGGCAGGCGCAGTTTACAAACGGCTTCATTTTGCTTCTCCGCATCTCCGGCGCTCTGTTATAATAGGATGGAGCGGGCAGCCAGCCTGCCCAATCACACCAGCCTTCGGAGGAAAAAACATGCTTACAAGCAAAGACATTGCCAAAATGCTGGACCACTCCATGCTTCAGCCGCAACTGGAGCCATCTGCCGTGCGCCGGGGCTGCGAAGTTGCAAAGAAATATGACACCGCCACGGTTTGCGTGCGGCCCTGCGACCTGCCCATCGCGGCGGAGGTGCTGCGCGGCACCGACGTGAAGCTCTGCACCGTGATCGGCTTTCCCCACGGCAGCCACCGCACCGACGTAAAGGTTTTTGAAGCCGAGCGGGCGATGGATGACGGCGCGGTGGAGCTGGACATGGTGCTGAACATCGGTAAGCTCATCGCCGGCGATCTTGATGAGGTGGAGACAGACATCCGGGCCGTTGTGGAAGCCGCCCACCGTCGCGGCGCCATCGTGAAGGTGATTCTGGAAAACGCTTATCTCACCGATGAGCAAAAGGTGCAGGCCTGCCAAATCTGCGAACGGGCCGGGGCGGACTTTGTGAAGACCTCCACCGGCTATGCGCCCACCGGCGCCACCATTGAGGATCTGAAGCTGATGCGCTCCGCCGTGTCAGACAAGGTGCGCGTGAAGGCCGCCGGCGGCATTCGCACGCTGGGCACCGTGCTGGCGTGCCGGGCCGCGGGCTGCGCCCGCTGCGGCGCTTCGGCCACCGAGGCGATCCTAGAAGAGGCGCTCAGGCTGGAGGCGGAGGGCAGGCTCGATCAGGCCGCCGCCGAGGAGCTCGGGTCAGGCTATTAGCCGGGAGCCGGTCACATCCTAAATGACGCAGCAAAGCGGCGGGGTTTTACCCCGCCGCTTTCGTATGCGCCCCGCCCTCAGGCAGTCGTTTCTTCGGCCAGGTCCAGCGCAGGTGTTCCCATCTGCCGGAGCACTTTTTCCAAATCTTCTGCCGGCATTGGCCTATAAAAGTAATACCCCTGCACTTCATCGCATTGGTCCTGCTCCAGAAAGGCCAGCTGTGCGTCATTTTCCACGCCTTCCGCGATCACGTTGATGCGCAGGCTCTTGGCCAGATTGATGATGCCCTTGGTGATGGCCCGGTCCTTGCTGTTTTTGTCAATGCCCTGCACAAACTGCATGTCAATCTTGATGCGGTCCGCCGGCAGGAGCTTCAGGCGGCTCAGCGAGGAATACTCTGTGCCGAAATCATCAATGGAAAGCTGCACGCCCACCTGCTTCAGCTGGTTCAGCAGCCAGATGAAGTGGGCCGGCTCCCGGATGGCCACACCTTCGGTCACTTCCAGCTCCAGGCACTCCGGGTCGAGGTTCTCTTCGGCCAGCAGCCGTTTGACAAGCTCGGCAAACAGGGGGTTTCTGAGCTGGTTGGCGGAGATGTTTACCGCGATGCGGATGCGCGGCAGACCGGCCGCCTGCCACGCGCTGGCTTGGCGGCAGGCCAGGCGCAGCACCCAATCGCCGATTGCGCCGATCAGCCCCGTTTTCTCCGCCAGCGGGATAAACACGCTCGGCGGCACCACCCCATACTCGGGGTGGACCCAGCGCAGCAGCGCCTCTGCCCCCACAATCCTCCGATCCTCCAGCGCCACCTGCGGCTGGTAAAACACCCTGAACTCGCCCCTGTCCAGCGCCCGGTAAAGATCGTTGGTGAGCCTGGCCTTAAACCGGGTCTCCTCCTTCATATCTTCCGAGCAGAACAAAAACTGGTTCTTCCCCAGTTCCTTGGCGCGATACATCGCGATGTCGGCGTTTTTCACCAGCAGGTCTGTGTTTTCACCGTCCTGCGGATAAACGGCGATGCCGGCGCTGGCGGTGATGATGATCTCATGGCCGTGCAGATGGAATGGCCTGTCAAACAGCCCCATGATTTTGCGCATGACGCTTGTGATGTCGCTTCTGGAGTCCATGTTGTTCAGCATGATCAAAAACTCGTCGCCGCCAAAGCGGGAGACGGTGTCTGATTTGCGCACATGGCCGGAAAGCTCATGGGCCACCTCGCGGATCAGATCGTCGCCGATGCGGTGGCCCAGCGAGTCGTTCACGCTCTTGAAGGAGTCCAGATCCAGGAAAATCACCGCAACCAGCGAGGCACTCCGCTTTGCCAGATAGATGGCCTGCTCGGTGCGGTCGGTGAAGAGCAGCCGGTTGGGAAGGGTGGTGAGCGGGTCGTGATAGGCCATAAAGGCAATTTCCCGCTCCGCGGAAAGCCGCGCCATGAAGTCGGCGAAAATGTTGGAGACCACTTTCACCGTCTCATACTGGTCGGTGAGCAGTCGGGACTCCTCCTTGTGCGCCAATCCGAGGAAGCCCACGCAGACGCCGGAGAGGAGGATTGGGTGGGAGAGCACCGATTTGGCGCCGTTTTCCGCCTGAAACGCCGCCCATTGGGGCAGCTGGGCAAACTCGCTGCCACCGGTGACCGGGCCTGCGGAAAGAATGCCGATGAGCACCTGGTTTGCAGTCTCGTCCGGCACAAGATGATTCCTTGTGACGCCGCCCTGCCACACAGCCACATCGGCATTGCCGTCGCCCTCGGTGTTGATCAGGCAGAGAAACGCCGCCGCGGCGGAAAGGCATTCCGCTGCCTGCATCATTGCCAGGCGCATTTTCTCCTGCCGGTTTTCCGCGTTGATCGTGACCATCTGCGCCGAAATGTCTGAAATCAGTTTTTGATACCGGTTCTTGTCGGCATTTTCCTTCAGACGCCGCACATACACCTTGTTCACATACAGCGCGATCCAGATGACCATCGCGAATATGCCCAGGCGGGCCAGATAGTCGCTTGCGTTCACCGTCACTTCCATGTCGGGAGCGTGGATCCACACAATTGCCTGCGTCAGCAGTGCCGTGACGGAGGTGCCCACCAGCAGCCTACGGTTGTTGAACAGCATCGATAGCACGATGAAGATGAACGGGAAGGCCCACACCGTGATGCTGGCGTAGCGCACAAAACTCAGTGTAATCGTCGGGATAGAAACCACCGCCGCGCCGATCAGCAGGTTCTGCAGGCTCCGGTTTTTGGTGTTGAGCCGCTGCAGCAGCAACACAGCGATGCCCGACGCAAACAGCAAGCCGGTAAAAGGTAAAACATCTGCCAGGGGCAGCCCGTCAATCAGATGCTGCGTTGCGAAATAGACGGCCGAGCCGCAAAGCAGGCCCACCGAAAGAAACCTCAGCATGCGGGCCCGGGTCTGGTCATTCAGGATGATCTCCAGGTCGTTGTCTTCCGGCTGCACCATCAGGCTGTATTTGCGGATGCTGCGGTTCACTGCGATGTTGGGGATCAGAAACGCCACCGGCGCCATCTGCGGAATGGGGAGCAGCCAGAATGTGCTGTTGACCAGATCGGTGACCGAGCCCAGCAGCACGGCCGCGCCAAGGGAGGCCATCATCGCAAGCCCCTGTTGCCTTCGGCCTTCCTCCGGGCTTTTGCGCCACATCCGCCAGAACAGCGCCATGGAGATTGTCACGCTGCAAAACAGATATCCGTAGAAAAAATAGTCCCAGCCGTTGTTCACCTGCTCGTTGACCCAAAGGCCGCCCACGCTGACCAGGTGGTACTGCTCTTGTGCCATCGGGCCATAGAGTGAAAACACCCACGCGCAGAGCAGCGCGGGCAGATAGATGAGCCCATAGACCCAGGGCCGGCCCAGCAGCTTGCCGTGGCCTGTGATGGCCAGCGCAAAATGCACCACCACAGCAAACAGCATGCTCCAGCCGAAGGCGGCCACGCGCCTCCAGACCAGGCACTGCCCGGCGTTTGGCGCGGCCAGCGCCGCAGAAAACCCGAAGGCCCATAGCCCCAGCAGCAGGCTGACCGCAAAGAACAGCCTGTTTTCCCGCACTTTGGGGCCCGCCAGGAGGATATTGACTCCCAGGATCACACTCAGTGATCCGATGATCAGGAAGAGTGTTGTGTAAATCATCGCGGTGGATTGCATCATAATCTCCGCTGCCTCGGTGGCCCGAGGGTCGATATGCTTTATATGCCCTTGTTTGCTGGGGTTATATCAATTGCAGTAATAATTTTCCTTTTGCTGCGGCGGACTGCCGGCCAACCACAGGAGCGAACAATGCCGTGCGCTACAGCACTATTGCTACTCATTGCCACCGGTCACAACATATGGTAGAATATACCCATTCCCTGATGAGCAACCTGCTGGCCCGCCACATTGGGCATCCGCATGGGGGATCTTCACTACTTATGAAGATTATTTGAACATTTTCAGATTTTGGTTGACACACCTTGACATCTTTGTTAAAATAGGCATCTGCGTTAATATGGGATAGACTGCCACACATAGCCGGAGGTTTCTTCGGTTTTTCGGCCATGTGGGGTGGGGGGTTTCTTGTATAATGCGCCTGTGATCGAATTTCGATACAGGATCCGATGACCATATTTAGGGGTGATTCGGTTACATGACCCATGAAGTAAAGGTACACGAGTTCAACACCGGCAGACGCAACAGAATGACCTTTTCCAAGATCAAGGAAGTCCTTGAGATTCCTGACCTGCTCAACATCCAGAAGGCTTCCTACAAGCGGTTTCTCGACCGCGATTTAAGGGAAGTCCTCAACGACATTTCCCCCATCACCGACTACACCAACACGTTGAGCCTTGAGCTTGTTGACTACCGCGTGGAAAACGAGCCCAAGTATTCTGTCGTGGAATGCAAGGAGCGCGACGTCACCTACGCCGCGCCGCTGAAGGTCAAGGTGCGCCTGGTCAACCATGAGACCGGCGAGGTGAAGGAACAGGAAGTGTTCATGGGCGATTTCCCGCTCATGACCGATCAGGGCACCTTCATCATCAACGGCGCCGAGCGCGTCATCGTCAGCCAGCTGGTCCGTTCGCCCGGCGTGGTCTATGACCAGACGCTGGACAAAAACGGCGTGCCGCTGTTTGCCTGCACGATGATTCCCAACCGGGGCGCGTGGCTGGAGTTTGAATCTGATTCGGCTGGCATCCTGTGGGTGCGCATTGACCGCACCAGGAAGCTGCCCGCCACGGTGATGATCCGCGCGCTGGGCTACGGTGCCGATTTCCAGATCACCGAGCTGCTGGGCGATGAGGAGCATCTGAACGCCACGCTGGAAAAAGACAACGCCAAGAACGAGGAAGAGGGCCTGCTGGAGATTTACCGCCGCATCCGCCCCGGTGAGCCGCCGGTGGTGGAGAGCGCCCGCACGATGCTGAACTCCCTGTTCTTTGACCCAAGGCGCTATGACCTGCTGCGCGTGGGCCGCTATAAACTCAATAAGAAGCTGGCGCTGGCGATGCGTATCATGCACCGCGTGGCCGCCGACGATATCGTGAACCCGGAAACCGGCGAAGTTTTCGCCCGGGCCGGCGAGAAGATCACCCGCGAGGTGGCTTGGGCCATCCAGAACTCCGGCATCAACTCGGTGGATATCCAGCTGGAAAGCCGCCGCCTCCGCGTGCTGGGCAACCATTTCGTGGATGCCGCGCAGCACCTGGCTCCCTTCGGCATCACCAGGGAGAGCGTGGAAGAGCTCCGGCGCACCGACCGCGACGCGGCTGCGGCGCTGGAAGGGCTGCTTTCCGAGAAGGTGCATTACCCCACGCTGCAGGAGCTGATTGCCGCGGCGGAGGGCAAGGACCTGCTCAGCCTGCTGATTGAGCACAAGGACCGCCTGCTCCCCAAATACATTTATGCCGACGACGTGCTGGCAAGCTTCAGCTATATGATCGGCCTGTTCCACAACGTGGGCCTGACTGACGACATTGACCATCTGGGCAACCGCCGCGTCCGCAGTGTGGGCGAGCTGCTGCAGAACCAGATCCGCATCGGCCTTGCAAGGCTGGAGCGCGTGGTCAAGGAGCGCATGGCCATCCAGGATCAGGACAGCCTGACACCCCAGTCTCTGATCAACATCCGGCCCGTCACCGCGGCCATCAAGGAGTTCTTCGGCTCCTCACAGCTGTCGCACTTCATGGACCAGACCAACCCGCTGGCCGAGCTCACCAACAAGCGCAGGCTTTCGGCGCTGGGCCCGGGCGGCTTGAACCGCGACCGCGCCAGCTTTGACGTGCGCGACGTGCACCACTCCCACTACGGCCGCATGTGCCCCATCGAGACCCCTGAAGGCCCCAACATCGGCCTGATCGGCTCGCTGGCCATCTATGCGAGGATCAACGAATACGGCTTCATCGAGTCCCCCTATCGCAAGGTGGACAAGAAGAACCGCGTGGTTACCGACGAAATTGTCTATATGACCGCCGATGAGGAAGACCAATACATCGTCGCCCAGGCCAACGAGCCCACCGATGATGCCGGCCACTTCCTGCGCGACCGCGTGGCCGCCCGCGCCCATAAGGACATCATCGTGGCCCATCAGGACGAAATCGACTTTATGGACGTTTCGCCCAAGCAGGTGGTCTCCGTGGCCACGGCGATGATCCCGTTCTTGGAAAACGACGACGCCTCCCGCGCGCTGATGGGTTCCAACATGCAGCGCCAGGCGGTGCCGCTGCTGAAAACGGAGGCGCCGCTCATCGGCACCGGCATCGAGGGCCGCGCGGCCCGCGACTCCGGCGTGGCCGTGGTCTCTAAGGTGGACGGTGTGGTGGAAAAAGTGACCGCCAACCGCGTCTCCATCCGCGGCACCGACAAGCAGCTGTATCACTACGACCTGCTGAAGTTCATGCGCTCCAACCAGGGCACCTGCATCACGCAGAAGCCCATCGTGGTCAAGGGCGAGGTGATCAAAGCCGGCGACGTGATTGCCGACGGCCCCAGCACCGACCAGGGCGAGCTTGCGCTTGGCCGCAACATCCTGGTGGGCTTCATGAGCTGGGAGGGTTATAACTACGAAGACGCGATCCTGATCAGCGAAAAGCTGGTGCAGGAAGATGTGTTCACCAGCATCCACATCGAGGAATATGAATCCGAAGCCCGCGACACCAAGCTTGGGCCGGAAGAGATCACCCGCGAAATCCCCAACGTGGGCGAAGATGCGCTGAAGGATCTCAACGAGCGCGGCATCATCCGCGTGGGTGCTGAAGTGCGCTCCGGCGACATCCTGGTGGGCAAGGTTACCCCGAAGGGCGAGACCGAGCTCAACCCCGAGGAAAAGCTGCTGCGCGCCATCTTCGGCGAAAAGGCCCGCGAGGTGCGAGACACCTCCTTGCGCGTGCCCCACGGCGAGAGCGGCATCATCGTGGACGTGAAGGTGTTCACCCGCGAAAACCATGACGAGCTGCCCCCGGGCGTCAATGAAATGGTGCGCGTCTATATCGCGCAGCGCCGCAAGATTTCGGTGGGCGACAAAATGGCCGGCCGCCACGGCAACAAGGGCGTTATCTCCAGGATTCTCCCGGAGGAAGACATGCCCTTCCTGCCCGACGGCACGCCGCTGCAGATCGTGCTGAACCCGCTGGGCGTGCCCAGCCGCATGAACATCGGCCAGGTGCTGGAAGTCCACTTGGGTCTGGTCGCCAAGGCGCTGGGCTGGCACATCGCCACCCCGGTCTTCGACGGCGCCACCGAGGAAGACATCCAGTCGCTTCTTGCCCAAAACGGCTTTTCTCCCGACGGCAAGACGGTGCTGTATGACGGACGCACCGGCGAGCCCTTTGAAAACTCGGTTACCGTGGGCTATATGTATATCCTGAAGCTGATCCACCTGGTGGATGACAAGATCCATGCCCGCAGCACCGGCCCCTACTCGCTGGTGACCCAGCAGCCCTTGGGCGGCAAGGCCCAGTTCGGCGGCCAGCGCTTCGGTGAAATGGAAGTGTGGGCGCTGGAAGCCTATGGCGCGGCGCACACGCTGCAGGAAATCCTGACCGTGAAGTCCGACGACGTGGTGGGCCGCGTGAAGACCTATGAAGCCATTGTGAAGGGCGAAAACATCCCCGAGCCGGGCATCCCGGAGAGCTTCAAGGTGCTCATCAAGGAAATGCAGAGCCTTGCTCTGGACATCAAGGTGCTTTCCGAAGACCATGAGGAGCTGGAGATCCGCGAGCTGGACGACGAGCCCGGCTTCCTCAGCCATGTGCCGGTGCCGCGCAGGCGCGATGACGAAGAGGCCGGTGACTATGGCGGCGCCCATCTGAGCAGCGAGAAGGAAGACGATGCAGACCCCGGCGATTTCACGCTGGATCTGGATGAGATCGACGACCTGCCGGGTCTTGGGCAGATCATGAGCGAGGGCCCCGCCGGCCTCACGCTGGAGGATGAAGACCTGAGCCTGGATGGCACCGACGGATTTGACGAAGAATGAGGGATTAATACATGATGGAACGCATACCCGAAGAGCAGAGTGGCAAGCAGGAGAAAAAGGAGAAAGTCCTTTTTGACCTGAACAACTTCGACGCGATGCAGATCGGTCTGGCATCGCCGGAGCGGATCCTTCAGTGGTCCCACGGCGAGGTCAGGAAGCCTGAAACAATCAATTACCGTACGCTGAAACCGGAGCGCGACGGCCTGTTCTGCGAAAAGATTTTCGGGCCCACCCGCGACTGGGAGTGCCACTGCGGCAAATACAAGCGCATCCGCTACAAGGGCATCGTGTGCGACAAGTGCGGCGTGGAAGTCACCCGCGCCAAGGTGCGCCGCGAGCGCATGGGCCACATCAAGCTGGCGGCGCCGGTTTCCCACATCTGGTATTTCCGCGCGATCCCCAGCCGCATGGGCCTGCTGCTGGACATGAGCCCCAGGCTCCTGGAGCGTGTGCTCTATTTCGCGGCCTATGTGGTCACAGCCCCCGGCAAAACGGGCTTGATGTACAAGCAACTGCTGAACGACCGTGAATACCGCGAAGCCCGCGACACCTGGGGCGACGCCTTCAAGGCCGGCATGGGCGCCGAGGCCGTCAAGGAGCTTTTGAAGCACATCAACCTTGACAAGCTTGCCGAGGAGCTGCGCGCCGACATCCAGAACTTCTCCGGCCAGAAGCGCAGCCGCGCCATCAAGCGCCTGGAAGTGGTGGAAGCCTTCCGCCAGAGCGGCAACAAGCCCGAGTGGATGATCCTGGACGTGGTGCCGGTGATCCCGCCGGAAATCCGCCCCATGGTGCAGCTGGACGGCGGCCGCTTTGCGACCTCCGACCTCAACGATCTGTATCGCCGCGTGATCAACCGCAACAACCGCCTGAAGAGGCTGCTGGAGCTGAACGCCCCCGAAATCATCGTGCGCAACGAAAAGCGCATGCTGCAGGAGGCGGTGGACGCTCTGATTGACAATGGCCGCCGCGGCCGCCCGGTGACGGGCCCCGGCAACCGGCCCCTGCGCTCCCTGTCCGATATGCTCAGGGGCAAGCAGGGCCGCTTCCGCCAGAACCTGCTGGGCAAGCGCGTGGACTACTCCGGCCGTTCGGTCATCGTGGTCGGGCCGGAGCTCAAGATGTATCAGTGCGGCCTGCCCAAGGAGATGGCGCTGGAGCTCTTCAAGCCCTTTGTGATGAAGAAGCTGGTGGAAGAGGGCTACGCCCACAACATCAAGTCCGCCAAGCGCATGGTGGAGCGCGTCCGCCCCGAGGTGTGGGACATTCTGGAGGGCGTGATCAAGGAGCACCCGGTGCTGCTGAACCGCGCACCCACGCTGCACCGCCTGGGCATCCAGGCCTTTGAGCCGGTGCTGGTGGAAGGCCGCGCCCTCAAGATTCACCCGCTGGTCTGCACCGCCTACAACGCCGACTTTGACGGCGACCAGATGGCCGTGCACGTGCCGCTGTCGGTGGAAGCCCAGGCCGAAGCCCGGTTCCTGATGCTCTCCACCAACAACATGCTCAAGCCGCAGGACGGCCGCCCGGTGGCCAGCCCCACGCAGGACATGGTCATCGGCGTGTATTACATGACAATTGAAAAGCCCGGCGCCGCCGGCGAGGGCCGCGTGTTCAAAGACCCTGACGAGGCCGTGATGGCCTATGAGCTGGGCCATATCAGCCTGCAGGCCAAGATCAAGATCCGCGTGACCCGCGAAATCGAGGGCCAACAGGTCGCCAAGCTGCTGGAAACCACCGTGGGCCGCTGGATCTTCAACGAAGCGATCCCGCAGGATCTGGGCTTCATCGAGCGCCCCACGATCGAGTCCAAACTCGATCTGGAAGTCAACGAGCTGGTCACCAACTCGCTGCTGCGTGAAATCGTGGACCGCACCTATCACACCCACGGCAACGCCAAGTGCGCAATCGTGCTGGACGGCATCAAGCGCCTGGGCTTCAAGTATTCCACCCGCGGCGCGATCACGATCTCGGTTTCCGACATTGAGATCCCGAAGGAAAAGCCCGAGCTCATCGCCAAGGCCGAAGAGCGCGTGGCCGAAGTCGAGCAGGCCTACAGCGACGGCTTGATTTCCGAAGACGAGCGCTACGGCCACGTTGTCTCCATCTGGAAGGAGACCACCGACGCCGTCTCCAAGGCGCTGATGGACAACTTGGGCCGGTTCAACCCGGTCTATATGATGAGCCACTCCGGCGCCCGCGGCAATCCCAACCAGATCCGCCAGCTGGCCGGCATGCGCGGCCTGATGGCCAGCCCCTCCGGCCGCATCATCGAAATGCCGGTGCGCGCCAACTTCCGCGAGGGCCTCACGGTGTTGGAATTCTTCATCTCCACCCACGGCACCCGCAAAGGTCTGGCCGACACGGCGCTCCGCACGGCAGACTCCGGTTACCTGACCCGCCGCCTGGTCGATATTTCCCAGGACGTGGTCGTTCGTGAGGATGACTGCTTTGCCAGCCGCAACGAGCGTGTGCGCGGCGTGGTGGTCAAGGCCATCACCGAAGGCAACCGCGTGATCGAGCCGCTGCGCGACCGCGTGTGGGGCCGCGTGCCGGTGGACGACATTCTGCACCCCGAGACCAAGGAAGTGCTCGCGAAGGCCGGCGAAATCATCAGCCGCGCCAAGTCCCGCGAGATTGAAAACGCCGGCGTGACCGAGGCTCTCATCCGCAATGTGCTGACCTGCCGCAACGAGCACGGCGTGTGCGCCAAGTGCTACGGCCTGGACATGGCCAACGGCACCAAGGTTTCCGTGGGCGAATCGGTGGGCACCATCGCCGCGCAGGCCATCGGTGAGCCGGGCACGCAGCTGACGATGCGTACGTTCCACACCGGCGGCGTGGCCGGAGACGATATCACGCAGGGTCTGCCCCGCGTGGAGGAGCTCTTTGAGGCCCGCAAGCCCAAGGGCCAGGCGATCATCAGTGAAATCGCCGGTAAGGTCTCCCTTGTGCGCCATGAAGACAGCCTCAAGCGCGACATCGTGGTCAAGAATGACGACGGTGAGGAAAAGAGCTATCCGATCCCCTTCGCGTCGCGGTTTGCCGTCTCCGAAGGCCAGATGGTGGAGGCCGGCGACAGCCTCACCGAGGGCTCCATCAACCCCCACGACATCCTGAAGATCAAGGGCATCAAGGGCGTGCAGGAATACCTGCTGAAGGAAGTGCAGGCGGTCTATCGCCTGTCTGCCGGCATCGGCACCGCCGACAAGCACATTGAGGTGATTCTCCGCCAGATGCTCCGCAAGGTCCGCATCGAAGACGCCGGCGACACCGACCTGCTGCCCGGCAGCCTGGTGGATATCTTCCGGTTTGAGCGCGTGAATGAGGAGACGATCCTGCGCGGCGCCAAGCCGGCCACGGCCCGCCGCGTGCTGATGGGCATCACCAAGGCGTCGCTTGCCACCGATTCGTTCCTGAGCGCCGCCGCCTTCCAGGAAACCACCCGCGTTTTGACCGACGCGGCCATCAAGGGCAAGATTGACCCGCTGGTGGGGTTGAAGGAAAACATCATCATCGGCAAGCTGATCCCGGCCGGCACCGGCATGCGCCGTTATAAGAACATTCAGATCAACACCGACTACCTGCCGCTGGAGGGCGCCTTCACCGGCATGGACGGCGGCGACGACGGTGACGAGGATGATCTGATCACCTCCTCCGCCGACTATGTGACCGCTGATGTGGCCGGCTATGCGAGCGTGACCGCCGACACCGGCGTGACCGCCGCCGTGGAAGACGACGAACCGCTGGAGTTGGACAGCCTGCTGCTGGAAGAAGACGAGTAATCCCTGGTGTTTTGTAAGTGTGGGGGCGGGGCTCTGTACCCGCCCCACTAACCCTCACCCCCCACCCCCTCTCCCGGGGGATCGGGCGAGGGGGCTCCCTGTCGCTGCGCGACATCCCCCCCATCGCATTGCATTGCAATGCTCGGCTTTGCTTTTCCTATCGGCTCGTGCCGACATTGCGCAAAGCCGGGGCCTAAGGCCTCAGGGGGGACAAGTTGACCTCTGAGCCAGCTTGTTCGTTGACGAACTTGCCTCCCTCGCTGAGGGAGGTGCCTGCGGACAGGCGGAGGGAGTTTGTATGGCACTCGATAGTCTTCTACAAGATATGGTAGTACTGCTTGAGTAATTTGGCTATTGCTGGAAAACCCGAACAATTCGTCTGGATTTTCTGCAAAAAAACCCCGGAAATGCAAGGTTTTTATTGACTTTCGCCCATGTGGGCGCTATAATAATCGGGCGTGTTTATTTGATGGAAAACGCGGAAATTTTCATTGCGCTGACCAGGCAAAAGCACCGGCTCGCGGGTCTGAAACAGGTTGCGCGGGCGCTGGAAAGTGGCAAAGCAGAGTCCGTTGTGCTGGCGGATGATGCCGATGACCATATCCGGCGCAAAGTCAGGTTGCTCTGCCAGCAGCAGGGTGTCCTCTGTGTGGACGGGCCCGCCATGGCCGATCTCGGCCGGATGTGCAGGCTAGACGTTGGCACGGCGGTGGCCTGCGTGCTCAGACCCGATGGCACAGCGTAGGGAAGCGACGCTTCCCGCAGAAGCTCGCTGAGCTTCCGATCAGGCAGGCAAGACCCCGGCGGGTTGCAGGGGTTTGTGATAGAACCCGCAAATCAACAGGAGGTGCCAGTACGGCATGCCAACAATCAATCAGATCGTCAAGCAGGGCAGGAAAAAGGTGACCTACAAGAGCAAGTCACCGATCCTGGAAGGCAACCCCCAAAAGCGCGGTGTGTGCCTGTCTGTCAAGACCATGACGCCCAAAAAACCGAATTCGGCCCTTCGCAAGATCGCCAGGGTGCGCCTGGTGAACGGCAATGAAGGCACGATTTATATCCCCGGCATCGGCCACAACCTGCAGGAGCACAGCGTGGTGCTGGTGCGCGGCGGCAGGGTGAGGGATCTCCCCGGCACGCGTTATCACATTGTCCGTGGCGCGCTGGACGCGTCCGGTGTGGATGGCCGCCGCCAGGGTCGCTCGCTCTATGGTGCGAAACGCCCGAAGAAGTAATGACGTGACAGGGCGGGGCAAGCTCCGTCCGGTTGCCGCAAGTGGTGGGTCATCGCACCTGCCCGCATAGTTAACAACGCTAAAGGAGGATACTCATCATGCCAAGGCGTGGAGGCGTGCCGAAGCGTGAAGTGCTGCCCGATCCCATGTATGGGAACGTGGTGTTGTCCAGGCTCGTGAACCGTGTCATGTTGGACGGCAAAAAGGGCGTGGCCCAGCACATCTGCTACGGTGCTTTGAATATCGTGAAGGAAAAGACCGGCAAGGACCCCATGGACGTTTTTGAGACGGCGATGAACAACATCATGCCGCTGCTCGAGGTGAAGGCCCGCCGCGTGGGTGGCGCGACCTATCAGGTGCCATTGGAAGTCCGCCCTGTCCGCCGGCAGACGCTGGGCCTCAGGTGGCTTGTGAGCTTCGCCCGCGAGCGCAGTGAGCGCACGATGGAGCAGAGGTTGGCTGGCGAGATTTTGGACGCTGCCAATAACACCGGCAAGGCGGTTGGTCGCAAGGAAGACATGCACCGCATGGCCGAAGCCAACAGGGCGTTTGCCCACTACAGGTGGTAAGCGAGCCACCACTATTACAGGGAGTTCATTGCGGGTGTACAGGCCAGGCGCTGAAGTCGCTGGGCCTAGACACCCGCAAAGTTTATTCACCCCCAGGTCCGCGCAAGGACCCCCGGCTTTGAAACCGCTGCCGCAGGAAATGCTGGCTTCACAATACATTGGCATTCATCCAGTTTGAAACTTAGGCGCAGGCCGTCTCGCAAAGGGCGGCGGCCCATCAGGAGGAAAGAATCGTGTCTAGACAGGTATCTTTGGAGATGATCCGCAACGTGGGCATCATGGCTCACATCGACGCAGGCAAAACTACGACAACCGAGCGTATTTTGTTCTATACAGGCAAGCTGCACCGCATGGGCGAAACCCATGAGGGCGGGGCTACGATGGACTGGATGGAGCAGGAGCAGGAGCGCGGCATCACGATCACCTCGGCCGCGACCACCGCTTTCTGGCGCAACCACCGCGTCAATATCATCGACACCCCCGGTCACGTGGACTTTACCGTGGAGGTGGAGCGTTCGCTGCGCGTGCTGGACGGCGCCGTGGCCGTGTTCTGCGGCAAGGGCGGCGTGGAGCCCCAGAGCGAAACCGTGTGGCGCCAGGCCAATAAATACCAGGTGCCCCGCATCGCGTTTGTGAACAAGATGGACATTGTGGGTGCAGACTTCCATCGTGTGGTCGGCATGATGAAGACGCGCCTGAGTGCCAACCCGGTGCCGATCCAGATTCCGATCGGCAGTGAGGACAAGTTCCGCGGCATGATCGATCTGGTGCGCAAAATCGCCATCATCTACAACGATGACCTGGGCAAAGACGTGGTGGAGACCGAAATCCCCGCTGAATACCAGGCCATGTATGAGGAATACCACCACAAGCTCGTTGAGGCTGTGGCCGAAACCGAAGAAGAGCTGATGGAGAAGTATTTCGAAGACGGCGAGCTCACCGAGGATGAGCTGAGAAAGGGCATCCGCTCCGCCTGTGTGAAATGCCACATGGTGCCGGTGCTGTGCGGTTCCTCTTATAAGAATAAAGGTGTGCAGCCGCCGCTGGATGCCATTGTGGACTATCTGCCGAGCCCGCTGGACATTCCTCCGGTGATGGGCACCGAGGTGGGCGGCGATACCGAGCTTGTGCGCCACTCCTCCGATGATGAGCCGTTTGCGGCGTTGGCCTTCAAGATCATGAGCGACCCCTATGTGGGCAAGCTGGCGTTCTTCCGCGTCTATTCGGGCAAGCTTGCATCCGGCTCCTCCGTGTATAACAGCTCCCGCGGCAAGCGTGAGCGCGTGGGCCGCCTGCTCCGAATGCACGCCAACCACCGCGAAGACATTGAGGAAGTGTTGGCCGGTGACATCGCAGCTGCCGTGGGCCTGAAAAATGTGACCACCGGCGACACGCTTTGCGACGAAAACAGCCCGATCGTGCTGGAGAGCATGGAGTTCCCCGAGCCGGTCATCAAGGTGGCCATCGAGCCCAAGACCAAGGCCGGTCAGGACAAGATGACGATGGCGCTGGTGAAGCTGGCTGAGGAAGACCCCACCTTCAAGACTTATACCGACACTGAAACCGGCCAGACCATCATCGCCGGCATGGGCGAGCTGCACCTGGAAATCATCGTGGACCGCATGCTCCGCGAGTTCAAGGTGGAAGCCACCGTGGGCGCGCCGCAGGTCTCCTATCGCGAGACGATCCGCAAGGCCAGCCGCGGCGAGGGCCGCTTCGTGCGCCAGACCGGCGGCCACGGCCAGTACGGCCACGCCGTCATCGAGATCGAGCCGCTGGAGCCCGGTTCCGGCTATGTGTTTGAAGACGCCGTCGTGGGCGGCGTGATTCCCAAGGAGTTCATCCAGCCGGTCAACGCCGGCATCAAGGAGGCGCTGGGCAACGGGCCTCTGGGCGGTTACGAGCTGGTGGACTTCAAGGCCCGGCTGGTTGACGGTTCCTACCACGAGGTGGACTCCAGCGAAGTGGCCTTCAAGGTGGCTGGCACGATGGCGCTGCGCGAGGCTTTGAAGAAGGCCAGCCCGGTGCTGCTCGAGCCGATCATGAAGGTGGAAGTTGTGATGCCGGACGAATATATGGGCGACGTGATGGGCAACCTGAGCGCCCGCCGCGGCCGCATCGAGGGCATGGACACCGTGGCTGGCAGCCAGGTGGTGCGGGCCCAGGTGCCGCTGGCCGAGATGTTTGGTTATGCCACCGATCTCCGCAGCCGCACGCAGGGCCGCGGTGTGTTCACGATGCAGTTCTCTCACTTTGACGAAGTGCCCACCAACGTGGCGGAAAAAGTCACCGGCAAGCGGGCGCAGGGCTAAATCATTTGGTTTTGCAGAGGGCGGGGTTGATCCCCGCCCTTTTTTTCGTCTGAATGCCGCCACACACCTTATGACAGATGGAATAAGTTGGTATTGCACAATGATTCACCACAATAGTGAATAGATCATACAAATCCTCTGAGAAATATGATATGCTGTTTCTGCAGTCTGATTCGTGATGCAGATCGAGCCGTTGCGTTGGGCTGTAGTTGTTGCTCAGGGGGAGGGAGATCCATCGATCCTGGAACGGTAAGCAAACCTGCCGCTATTTCATCATTTGCGTCCAAATATCTCTGTCTGTTGTTGATTGCTGTCGCATTCCCAGTGCTTGGCTTCGCCGTGCAGCCTGTTGACCAGGTGTTTTCCGGTCTAGTGCAAATCATCATTACGCCCAGTGTGCTGATCACCGATTATATCGCCGTGGGCGGCATCGGCGCCGCGTTTCTGAATGCCGGCTTGTTGATGCTTGCCTCCCTTACCATGCTCTATGTGCTCAAGGTGGAGATCGGCGGTCTTTCGGTGGCGTCGGTTTTCCTGATGGGCAGCTTTGGGTTGTTCGGCAAGAGCATCTTGAATATCTGGCCCATCATACTGGGTGTTTATCTGTATTCCCGGCTGCGAAAGCAACCCTTTCAGGACTATGTGCACACGGCGCTGCTGACCACCAGCATCGCGCCCATTGTCACAGAGCTGCTGTTTGCCGTTGACCTGCCGGTGGTGGTGAGGGTGATCTCCAGCATTGCCGTGGGCATGGGCATCGGGCTGCTGATCGCGCCGCTGTCAGTCAATGTTTTGAAGCTGCACCGGGGGTTTAACCTGTATAACATCGGCTTTTCCGTCGGCATCCTGGGCACTCTGTTTGTGTCTGTGTTCAAGTCCTACGGTTACAAGGCCTATAGCAAAATGGTTTGGAGCACGGGCAATGACCTGCTGCTTGCCATCTTCCTGCTTGTGCTGTTCCTTTCGATGATCGGCGCCGCTGTACTGATGGACAAGCGGGCGGCCGTTCAGAGCTTCCGGCTCTGGAAGCGCCCCGGCATGCTCTACAGTGATTTTATTGAGATGGAAGGGTTCCCGGCTGCGCTGTTCAACATGGGGCTGAACGGCATCCTGGCGTCGTGCTATGTGCTGGCGGTGGGCGGGCCGCTGAACGGCCCCACCATCGGCGGAATTATGACAGTGTCCGGCTTCGGCGCGCTGGGCAAGCATCCGCGCAACATCCTGCCGATCTTCATCGGGGTCTTTCTGGGCGGCCTGACCAAGACATGGAGCATCAGCGACCCTTCCATACTGATTGCTGCGCTGTTTGGCACGTCACTGGCGCCGATTGCCGGTTATTACGGATGGGTTTGGGGAGTCGTCGCCGGCTACATCAATTCTTCCGTTGTGCTGCACTCCGGCATCCTGCACGGCGGCATGAACCTGTATAACACCGGTTTTTCCTCCGGCATCGTCGCCGCCGCGTTGTATCCGATTCTCAATGCCTTTATTAAGAAAGAATCCATCTAAGCTTCCTTGTTTTTTTAAGAGTGCTTCAAGATTGCGCCTGTATAATTGGGCATAGCAGAAAAGGTTCGGTCGGCTGTGATACTGCAGCCGCGCATAGAAGGAGAGATTTACATGAAAATAAAGGTTTGGGTGTTCACTGTTATTGTGAGCGTTGCGGTTCTGCTGGGTGCGCTGGGCGGATACATGCTGTCTCAGGGGTTTTCGCTGGTCGATCTCATGGCCAAGAGTGTGAAGAGCGTGCTGTCAAACAAGCCATCCCGCGTGGAGATCCAGATCCCATCCGATCAGGGCGGTTGGAACCAGGGCGGCGAAACCGGCGGTGATGACAGCCTGCCGTGGAGCGGCGGCCAGCCCCGCCAGTCTGAGGCGCTGCCCGATGGGTTCAACGCCGGCGTGTCCATCCCCGGCACCTATGGCGAGATGACGGACCGCACCGAGGAAGAGGTACTTGCGGCCGCGGAAAAGGCAAACACCGACACCTTCGGGCTTGCCAAGCAGGAAGGAAAGCTGGACGAACTGAAGACCACGCTGCGGGAAAAGGTGACCGCTGCGCTGGACAAGATGGTGAAGGAAGGCAAGATCACCGAGGGGCAAAAGCGGACCTATCTGAAGCGGGTGGAGCTGATTCTCCAGTTTGCAGGCCAGGTGGACACCACCTCCGGCGCGACGTTTACGCCCGGACGCAGCCCGTTCGGCGGCGGCTCCGGCGACAGGCCGGACGCGTAAGCCGGTTTACCATAGAGGGCTGCCCCACTGCGGCAGCCTCCGGACCATCAGAGGGCGCCTGAAAGGGCGCTCTTTTGTCTATATTTATCGCTCTTAAACAACTTATCATAAATGAGTATGGATATCGGCCAGTTCGTGATGCCGATCAATGGCCAGATGAACCAGATGACCGGCCCGGCTGCCTTTTCCAATGGAACCGCATTGAGGAAAGCAAGCCCCAGAAACACGGCCAACCAGCCGATCACGGCAGTTGTAAAGCGCTGCTTGAAATCAGATTCCACCTGTTTCACTTTTCCGGGGTTCGCTTTGTAAAGGATGCCCCAGACCAGCGGGCAGATGGTCGCTGCAGCCAGTGCGATCCCAAGCCCGGCAAAAACGGCAGTGATGGTCTGCATATCAAAATAAGGCATATCCAGATACGACTGTTGACCGCTCGGGAGGGTCCTCCATCCGGCCAGATACACTGCGCCGCACGCTACAATTTCCAGCGCGATCAGCCCAAAGGTTATTAGGCAATGGTGGAAATTCAGCCTGTTGACATACACCGTGCGGCGCTTTCTGCTTAGGGCCTCGGTCAGCTCTTCCATCCCTTCCAGCGAGGCGATTGCCTCGCTGAACGCCTCGCTCTCGGCCACTCCGCGTGAGATCGCGTCCGATATCTTGTCACGCAAGCCCGCAATAAGCTCTTCCTTCTGGTTTTGCACTTCCTTTGCATTCCCGGCATTCTTGAGCTTCTTGTTGACATACCTTTCAATCTTGTCCATGCTTCACGCCTCCTAAATCAACGTGTCGATGATGCGCCGGGCGAAGATCCATCCTTCTTTGTTCTTTTGATAGAGCTCCCGGCCTGTTTGCGTGATGTTGTAATACCGCCTGCGCCCGCCTTGTGTCGTTTCGCCCCAGCGAGAGGATATGCATCCTTGTGCTTCAAGACGCCTGAGGCTTGTGTACATTGTGGGCTCCTTGAGCTCATATTCGCCTGCGCTTCGCTCCAGGATCGCCTTGTAGATTTCGTAGCCATACATATCCTGCTCCATGAGCAACCGAAGGAGTATTGTGTCAATGTGCCCCCGTATGATATCGCTGCTGATCTGGCTTTCCATCAAACCACCACCTTACAAGCCTGAATTTATTAAGCATGAATATTTTAACACACAGTACTATGTGTGACAATATACTATTTTTAATACTACACTGGGCTCATGATTGTGATGATGAATCTCAATTATGGCGGTCAATGTACGGCAAGGCAACACCCCGGATCGCAACACTGCAAGAGAATGGGCGGGTACAGAGCCCCGCCCGTACATGGAGAGCGAGCTCGTGGTTGTAATTCTTGGTCAGGGTTCTACATGAAAGGGAATGCATTGTGTGTATGGCGGTCAATGTACGGGCCGGGCTCCGTACCGGCCCGCAACCTAGCGAGTGAGCGCCTTCTGCTCGGGCGGGAACAGAGCACAAACTAGCTAATAACACAAACCTCGAAATGTGACTGCTCTGAGCTCCTCTCCACTGGATTATTGCTGAGTAAACCAAACGCCCGGCGATTGCTCGCCGGGCGTTTTTCCCTTTGTTAACTGTTGTTTACTTGGCGCTCTCGATGGCCTTCACGGCGACCTTGATGAAGTCGTCAATGTGGATCGTGGCGGAAGAAACCAGGTCGGCCTCGTCAGAGATGTTGCCACCCTCGATGGCCTTCACCTTCATGGCCTTGATCTGCTCGGCGGTCTTGCCGACCATCCACTTCTGGATGGCGTCAGCCTGCTCATACCACTCGCGGCCGATGCCGGAGGCCTTCTTCATGCCGTAGTCGTTGCCCAGCTCGCGCTTGGTCTTCACTTCGGCGGCCTTGTCGGTGGTGATCTTGCCGGCTTCGTCAAAGGCGACCTTGGCCTGCACCACGTCAAACGTGATGGCGACGACCTTGCCGTTGGCGTCCACGGTCACGGCGCACATCGTGGTGTCGGCCTGGGTGGCGCCGCTCTTCACGCCGTCTTTCTCAGCCAGATCGGCGGACTTGGCCACGGACGTGATGCTGGCGAATCCCAGCTTGTTGGCGGCGGGCGCGGCGGCACAGCCGGCCAGGACGAGGGCGAGCACGAGGGTTACGGCCAGAACTTTCTTCATTGCATTGCCTCCTTGCGTTTTGTGTAGTTTCTACCTTATATCACGCCGCCGGGTTTTGCGGCGCTGATACCAAAACATGGACCCATTTCCATTCAGCAGATCGCGCAGGCGATGGATCGCAGCATTTCGCGCCCTTCGCCGTCTGGCAGATCGGTGAGGATCTTCAGGCCTTTGCCCACTTCCTCCTCCAGCACCTGCCTGGTCTTGTCGATTGCCCCCAGGCTTCGCGCGGCATCCAACAACACCGGGGCTTTGCCTTCCGGCATGCCGTCGCGGAAGAAGATATCCAGAGCCCGGCGAAAGTCTTCGTTGGCGGCGGCCAGCAGGATCGGCAGCGTCACGATGCCGTCTGCCAGGTCGCGGCCGCTGGGCTTGCCGTCGGCTCCCTCCATGTCCAGAATGTCATCCCGGATCTGAAACGCCGCGCCCAGGCGCATCCCGAACCGCCACAGAAGCATGATGGCCCGGTCATCCAATCCGCCGCTGCGGCCGCCGGCGGCGCAGGCGGCAGCGAAAAGAATGCCTGTTTTGCCCATGATGCGCTTCAGGTATTCCCGGTAGCCGGGCACTCTGCCGCGCCCGATATACTGCGCCACCTCACCCACGCACATCGCGCTGATTGCCTGCGCCATGCGCTTCAGCTCGTTGTTTGGCAGATCGGAGGAGGATATCAGCAGTACAGCCTTTGCCAGGATATAGTCACCGGCATAAATCGCCACATGGTTGCCCAGCGAGCCGTGCAGCGTCGGCATGCCTCTGCGGGTTTCCGCGCCGTCGATCACATCGTCATGCACCAGCGTTGCGGTGTGCAACGCTTCCAGCGCCGCTGCCACCGGCAGCGCCTTCCCACGCTCATATTGCCCCAGCTTGGCCGAGGCGATCACGAGAGCGGGTCTCAGGCGCTTGCCGCCGCCGGTCACCAGCTTTGCCGTCGAGGCTTGCAAAAACCCCGTGCCGGCAAATTCTCTTTCCAGGAGTGCTTCCAGTGCCTCCAGTTCGGCCCCCAGGCCGGGTATCCTGCTCCAGAAGGTGCTGCTCATATGGTTCCTTTCCGTGATGAAGGTATCGGATTATACACATAAATTGTATAATAAAAACCGTCAAAAAGGAACATCACAACACCCTTTGCACTTTCTTTACTTCTTCTTCGGCAGGAAAAGCTTTGCTTTGCCGTTTTTCCAGAAGTATTCCCAAGCCCTGGTGCCCCAGGGGATGAGGTAGTAGTCCATCCCGAAGGCGCGGCCCGCGCCGGCCATCGTGGCGATGCCCGCAAAGCCCATCCACCAGCTGTCCAGATACAGGCCGGTGCTGGTCACAAACATACCCAGAAGGCCGATGGACGCCGCAGAGGCCACAAAGGTAAACGTGCCGGTGAGCAGCATCACGCCCACTATAATCTCGGCCAGCACAATGACGATCTGGAAGAACATCTCCCAGAAGTTGGTGCTCAGCACCCAGCCGTTCATCAGCCAGTGGATCAGGTCAAAGTTGCCGAACTTCAGCAGGTCAATCCGGGCGAAGATCTGGCTGGACACGGATTCGCCCTGCATGAGCTGCGTGGCGTTGCCCAGGAAGAACCGCACCACGGCCAGGTTGATGTCCACCAGCGTGTCCACACGCAGCTGCCCGGAGCTGGAGGCGGAGGTGACCACGTCATACCCGCGGGAGAACCCCTTGCCCAGATACTCCGCCAGCTTCGGGTCCTTAAACCAGCCCTGCAGCAATTTTTCCATGCCCTCATAAATCCAGTAGGCGCCCAGGAACATGCGCAGCGGCACCAGCCACCAGGCCTGCACGCGCTTTGTGTAGTTCTTTTCCAGCCAGGACTGCTTCTGGCGGCGCTCCATCACTTCATCCCACAGATATTTGGCGGGCCCCCTGAGGCCCATGATCTCAAACAGATAGTGGGCGTTCACCAGATACTTCATCAGCAGCGAGATCCAGGAGGGCAGCCTCTTGCCCATGATGTCTGACACGGCAAAGAAATTGCCGATGCTCACCATGATGCCGTGGAACTTCACTTCCACTTTCTTCTGCTGCTTGCCGCGGATGTCGTTGAGGATGTTTTCCGCAGCGCCATCGGCGGTCTGGATCGCGTTTTCCACCATGGCCGGATAGGGCTTGCCCTTGCTGTCCATCAGGCCGCCGCAATCGCCCACGGCATAAACGCCGGGGTGCTCGGTGCGGCACTGCTCGTCCACCTTGAAGCGCCTGGCTCCGCCCACGCGCTCGCACTCGGCGCTGTTCACATCCACATTGCAGCACACGCCGGCGCACCAGATGATCGTGCGGGTCTCCAGATCGCCCTTGCTGGTCACGGCCAGGCCCGGCATCACGTTGCTGATGGCGGTTTCGAGCATGATCTCCACGCCCAGCTTTTTCTCCATATAGCGGTGGGCCTTGGCGCTGGTCTTCTCATCCAGCACCGGCAGCACGCGCTTGAGCATGTCCAGCAGCACCAGGCGCACTTCCTTGCGGTCGATGCCGTGTTCCTCGCAAAGCTGCTTCACCCAGTGGCCCAGCTCGCCCACCATCTCCACCCCTGTGAAGCCGGCACCGGCCACCAGGAAGGTGAGCAGCTTCTTGCGCTCTTCCGCATCCTGCTCCACCTTTGCCTTTGCGAAGCACTGGCGGATGTGCTCGCGGATCTTGATGGCGTCATCCAGTGACCAAAGCGTGAAGGCATTCTCCTCCAGGCCGGGGATGCAATAAAACGCCGGAGAGCTGCCCACGGCCAGGATCATGTAATCATAACCGTATTGGCCTTTGTCGCCGCTCAGCTTTTTGGCGTCAAAATCAAAGCCGTGGATGTTGTCGGTCACGACATTCACCCGCGTGTCTGCAAAAATCTCATCCAGCGGGATGCGCATGCATTCGTCATCCTGGCGGTTGCCCGCCACCTCATGAATCTCTGTCAGCAATGTGTGGTATGGGTTGCGGTCAATGATGGTGATCTCAATGCCGTCGCGCTTGCCCTTTTTGTTCAAGTGCAGAGCGGCGGTTACACCCGCATAACCCGCGCCCAGGATGACAACTTTCTTTGCCACTGTCGCACGCCTCCTTTTGTTAATAAATTAACAAAATATTCCACATCTATTATACCAGAGCACTACAGCCTATTATGTGCATTTTAGCACACAACGCAACTTCCGTGCCACGGCGGAACATCAAAACAACCCACCCAATTTATGGCAACTTATTTTGAGTTACTAGGCAGTTTAGCACGAATATTGTCGATTATCAACGGATATTACTGGCGATTTGCACCTGTTTTTGCTCCATATTTGGGATTCTTTGTCAATTACTTCGGTTGTATTCCCCATTCGATCATACTGATGGGTCAAGATAAATGTGTTGCTGGTCTTTGCCGGAAGCAGATTGCTTCTGCTGTTTTTATATGCCTATATGGTATGGTCTCCATCCACAAACATTGAATATATTGTGATTTAGTTCAAAGGTGTCTTCTGCTTTCCTTTCCGCAGCTGCCTTCTGAATGCTTTGACTTGGCGAGCAGCTTGTTTGATAAATCGGGCCCTGCCCCTCCACAGATACCACAAGCAGCCGCAGCCTGTCAGGAAGAACGCCGATCCCAAGAATATCCCAATCGTTTGATTGGTCTTGCGTCTGGCCTGCGAGCCTTCCAGGCTCATGTAACACTTTCCGACTTTTGAAATGGCTAAAACAGAAGCTTCGTCCTTATCGTCCACGATCAGCTCCAGTTCATCGCCGTCGGAAACTTCAGAGAGAAAGGCCTCCTTCTGAAAGGCCAACAATACAATGGAGTCAATGGTATAGGTGATTCCGTTGGTCAACATGATATAGCCTGTTCTGATACTCCCAGTTTTCTCATGATAGTTTTCAAACTGACCATTGATATGTTTCATGTGTTTGGTTGAAATGGGGTGCAGGTATAGAATAGAGATAACGATAAAAAACAAGCCCATCGAAAACGCAACCCAGCTCACAGCAAGCTTGGCCTTGCGACTGTATTCTCCTTGATCTGTGGCTCTTTTCATCGATTCTTCGGAGTCTAGCGAAGGGTATACTGGTTTCCATTCACAAACACTGAATAATCAGGGTCATTCGCGTTCGTAAATGAATAGTAGCATATTTGTCGAAACCCATTGTATATCCGATATTCGAACAGCTCAAAAAGCGAGTCGTTGCTATCCGATATGCTCTCTATTCTGATCTTATCTACGTTTAGCTTAGGATCATCAAATTTTGCGTACACCACACAGACAAAGGTCAAAGGGCTATTAGGTATGCGCTTTGATACCAGAACAAATCCGGGCAGATCATTTCTCATGGAATCAAGGGTCTTCACATAAGGGCTATTAATTTTATAACCATCGCTGTCTTTCACAAGTACGTCAATACAGTTGCTGTCATTCTCATAATATACTACCACCGATCCATTGTCATATGGAATTGTATTGATCAATTTTGCTCCAAAATGCGAATAATAGAACGATTCCTTTGGGCCTGCGAACCTGAAAAACATGTTCTCTATTGGGAAGACCCAGACCAAGCAAACAACTACAGTCACTATCAACAAGATTACCTTATGCGCAGCGCCCTGCTTTTTCTTGAAGATGACTAGATATATGATAACAGCTGTTAAGATACAGACAAGTGTTAGTAAAACCCTGGTTATGCTATACATTTACAACACCTCCTGTGTATCCCAGTTCAAAACATATCATTTGCTAGTCTACTTATAATCGTTCGTAATCCTGCTATTACTTCACTTCAATAATAGTATATCGTTCTTCTGGAAGCATCAATCCAAAAAATACACAATTCAGCCCTCTCTTCCGTCATTTCAACCCCCAACCCTTCACCCATTACCTCCCCTTATGTTAAAATAGTGCCATTGCAATTATAGTATATAGGAGGCATCCATGCTGACCGTCCAAAACCTAACCAAGCGCTATGAAAACACCACCGGCGCTGACGACCTTTCCTTCGAGGTGAAGCCTGGCCAGGTAGCGGTGCTGCTCGGGCCCAACGGCGCCGGCAAGAGCACCACGATCAAGAGCATCTCAGGGCTGCTGAAGTTCCAGGGCCGCATCACAATCGGCGGGCTGGACAACAAGAGTGTGGAGGCCAAACGCCTGTTTGGCTATGTGCCGGAGACACCGGCGCTCTACGATCTTTTGACCGTGTGGGAGCACATGGAGTTTATCGGCCGGGCCTACAAGGCGGATAACTGGCAGAGCCGCGCCGAGGAGTTGCTCCGGCGCTTTGACCTGGATGACAAGAAAGACAAGCTGGGCAAGGAGCTGAGCAAGGGCATGCAGCAGAAGGTGAGCATCTGCTGCGCGCTGCTGCCCCAGCCCAAGATGGTGCTCTTTGACGAGCCGATGATCGGGCTGGACCCGAAGGCCATCAAGGAGCTGAAAGGCGTGTTTGCCGAGCTGCGGGCAAGCGGCGCGGCGGTGCTGATCAGCACCCACATCATCGACAGCATTGCCGAGGTGTGGGACGAGGTGCTGATCATGAACCGCGCGAAGATCGTGCTGGCTCGCACGCGGGAGGATCTGGAATCCGCCGGAGAGGATCTGGAGGATGTGTTTTTCCGCGTGACCGGCGAGGCGGGGGAGGCGAAGGCATGAGCCCTCTGCTGTATCTGATCCGCCGCACGCTGGCCAACATCATCAAGGGCCTGTTTAAAAAGCCGGCCCTGCTGATTCTGTATATCCTGATCGCGCTTGCATCGGTGGGCATGATCGTGTTTGTGTTTCTGATGCCCTCCACGTTGGTGCACAATGCCGATCCGTCGCTGTTTCGCATGATCATGACGGCGCTGGCCGTAGTGATTTTCTATCTGTCTTTCAAGCAGGGCATCGAAAAGGGCGGCAGCTTCTTCCGCTCGTCCGATGTGGCGTTGGTGTTCACCGGCCCCTTTCGCTCCAATGACGTGCTGCTCTATGGCTTCATCCGCCAGCTGGGCGGCATGGTGCTGGCAATGTTTGTGGCGATATACCAGATCCCAAACCTGAAAAACAACTTCGCCCTGCAGCCCTACGGCATTTTTGTGCTGATGCTGGCTGTGGCGCTGTTTGCGCTTTCCTATCCGATTTTGGGCATGGTGCTCTATGCCTTCACCAGCAAAACCAGAGCCCGCCGCCGCGCTGCCAACACCGTGTTGAACCTGTCTGTGCTGGCGCTGCTGCTGCTGTTCCTTTATCAACTCACGCAGTCCAAAGACCTTTACCAGGCTGCCGCCGCCACGCTGGACGGTGACTGGATGTTCTGGGTGCCGGTGATCGGTTGGATGCGCGCCATTGCTTCAGCCGCCATTGACGGCATCGGCTGGCAGTTTTTCGTGGGCACCGGTTTGATGGTGGCGATGATTGCCGCCTTCGTGGTGATCCTATACCGGCTGAACCTGGATTACTATGAGGAAGTGCTGGAAGCCACCGAATACAAGGAAGCCGCCCTGGCCGCAAAGAAAGAGGGCAAGGGCATGCAGTTCAACGACAAAGCCCGCCGCAAGGTCCGGCACGGTCTTTTCGGGCAGGGTGCGCGGGCGCTGTTTGGCAAAAACATCCTGGAGCTGCGCAAGTCATCATTCCTGTTGTTCTTTGACCGCACGTCCGTCATCGTGATCATCGCGGCGCTGGCATTCAACTTCATTATGCCCGGCGAACTGACCTCCCGCATGGTCATGGTGCTCATCTTTGCGGTCTATATGCTGTTTCTGTTCCAGATGCAGGGCCGTTGGCCGCTGGAGCTGAACCGGCCGTTCATCTATACGATGCCGGCCAGGCCCAGCCGGAAGCTCTTCTGGGCCACAATGAGCGACCACCTCAAGAACCTGATCGACGGCATAGCGTTGTTTGCGATCGCCGGCGGAATGCTGGGCACCTCCCCTCAATATGGCGGCGTGCCGGTGCTCACGGTGCTGGCCTGCATCTTCTGCTATGTGGCGCTTGGTGCGGTGTTTATTTACTCCGATGTGCTTTCGCGCAGGCTGTTTGGCGGCGTCCACAGCAAGCCGCTGGCATTCTTCCTGAAGCTGTTCTTCACAATTTTCGTGATCTCGCCGGGCATCGGCCTGATGATCGCCGTGCCGTTGCTGATGCCGGAGGCCGCGGCCCCCGCCACCAAGGAGCTTTTCTCCGTGCTGGGCTTCGGGCTTTGGGCGTCTGCTGCTGCCGGCATCTCGTTTGCGGTGTCGTCGGGCATCTTCAAAAATCTGGAGGCGGGTGCGTAACGGTTGCAGACTGGGGAGAAAGAGTGAAGTTTTCCGCTCCAGTCCGACCCAATAGGGCACTCACCCCCCAACCCCCTCTTCCATCTAGCTCCTCTCCCGTCAACTCACCCCTTACCCCTCCCCCATCACTGGGGGAGGAGTATTTTAGTTTAGGGGCTTCGCCCCTATTACCCCAAGCTTAGCCAGGCCAATCGTTTCTATTTGGTTTGGGGGATTGGGGGCGGCAGCCCCCCGTACAAAAGGCTCCCCCTCGCCCAGTGATGGAAGAGGGGGCAGGGGGAGAGGGTTTTCGTTCATTCCCCTGTATTTCCATTACCGGATTATGCTAGAATATCATCTAGGAAAGGTGGTATGCACAAATGAAATATGAATTTTGGTTTGTTACCGGCAGCCAGCATCTGTATGGCCCCGAAACGCTCAACCAGGTCAATGCTGACAGCCGCGAAATTGCCGCGGCGCTGGACTCCTGCGGCCAGGTGCCCGGCACGGTGGTGTTCAAGCCCGTCGTGACCACACCCGAGGAAATCCTGGAGATCTGCCGCCAGGCCAGCGCTTCGCCTGCCTGCGCCGGTGTGATCACCTGGATGCACACGTTCTCACCGTCCAAGATGTGGATCGCCGGCCTGCTGGCGCTCACAAAGCCCATCCTGCACCTGAACACGCAGTTTAACCGTGACATCCCGTGGGAAACCATCGATATGGACTTCATGAACCTGAACCAGTCCGCCCATGGCGACCGGGAGCATGGGTTCATCCACGCCCGGCTGCGCACCCGCCGCAAGGTGGTGTCTGGCTATTGGAAAGACGCTGAGACCCAGCGCCGCATCGGGGCCTGGGCCCGCAGCGCCGTGGGCGCGATGGAGAGCCGCAGCCTCAAGATCGCCCGCTTCGGCGACAACATGCGCGAAGTGGCCGTGACCGAGGGTGACAAGGTGGAGGCGCAGGCCCGTCTGGGCTGGAGCGTCAACGGCTATGGCGTCACAGAGCTTGTGGAGGCCGTGAACGCCGTCAGCGCCGCCGATGTGGAAGCCAAGATGGAAGAATATGCATCTGCCTATGACCTGGACACCGGCAATCTGGACGCGGTGAAGATGCAGGCCCGCATTGAGGCTGGCATGCAGGCGTTTCTGTCGGCGGGCTCCTTCGGCGGCTTCACGACCACATTTGAAAACCTGGCCGGCCTGCAGCAGCTGCCCGGCCTCGCTGTGCAAAACCTGATGGCCAAGGGCTATGGCTTCGGCGCCGAGGGCGACTGGAAAATGGCCGGCCTGCTCAATGTGATGAAGCGCATGGCCGCGGGCCTGCCCGGCGGCACCTCCTTCATGGAGGATTATACCTATCATCTGGAGCCCGGAAACGAACTGGTGCTGGGCGCCCACATGCTGGAGGTTTGCCCCAGCATCGCCGCCTCCCGCCCCCGCATCGCGGTGCACAAGCTGGGCATCGGCAACCGGGCAGACCCCGCCCGCCTGGTGTTTGACGGCCAGGCTGGCCCCGCCATTCTGGTCACGCTCATTGACATGGGCGACCGGTTCCGCATGATTGTGCACGATGTGCAGGCCGTCACGCCGCCCCGCGCCATGCCGAAGCTGCCGGTGGCCCGCGTGATGTGGAAGCTCACACCCAGTCTCACGAGCGGCTCCGAGGCGTGGATCCTGGCCGGCGGCGCCCATCACTCGATCATGAGCTATGGCCTGACCATCGAGCACATGCGTGACTTCGCAGAGATTCTTGGCCTGGAGCTGATCCACATCAATGCCAAAACCGATGTGGCTGAGCTTTCAGACAAGCTGAAGGTCAATGATGTGGTGTGGAGGATGATGAGGTAGGGCCTCGCCTCCCCGGCTCAACCATCAAATATGGCACTCACCCCCCCGGCCCCCTCTCCCACACATGTGCGAGAGGGGGAGTTTTTTTCAAGCAAATTTCTTAACTCTTCCCCCTCTCGCGCTTGCGGGAGAGGGGGGGCTAGGGGGGGTGAGTGCTTTGCTCACTTGAAGTGGCTAGCTCACTTGAAGTGGCTAGGGGGAGAGGGTACTTTGTAGCCGTAACTCTAGTGATGATCACATTCTTTTATGCTAAAGAAATTTTTACAAACCTAAAAAATTGCTTTGACACCACTCTTTCCTTATGCTATTATTACCCCATCAGATAGAGCTCTATCAAACAGAGCACTATCTCACAGAACACAGCAAAGGTGAAATGATGATCAGCAGCGACATCATCCGCGGCCATC
>JAEYYW010000116.1 GCA_023428265.1 Bacillota bacterium
AGCACCGGGCCGGGGCGGCCCTGCCGCGCCACAACGAAGGCCTCACGCACGATCTGGGCGAGCTTTTTGATGTCGCGCACCTGGTAGTTGTGCTTGGTGATGGGCATGCTGACGCCCACAATGTCCACTTCCTGGAAGCTGTCGCGGCCAAGGAGACCTGTGGACACGTTGCCGGTGATCGCCACCAGCGGCGTGGAGTCCATATAGGCGGTGGCTAGGCCGGTGATCAGGTTCGTGGCCCCGGGGCCGGATGTGGCGATCACCACGCCGGTGCGGCCGGTGCTGCGTGAATAGCCGTCAGCAGCGTGGCAGGCCCCCTGCTCGTGGGCCGTGAGAATATGGCGGATCGTGCCATCGGTATACAGAGCGTCATAAAATGTGATGATCTGGCCGCCGGGGTAGCCGAACACGACGTCCACGCCCTGCTCCTTGAGGCATTCGATGATGATCTGGGCTCCGGTTAACAACATCGTGGTTGGCTCCTTTCCAGTAAATATCCCCCCTGTCGCCTGTGGGCGACATCCCCCCTTAGTCGCTGATGCTGCGCATCAGCTAAGGGAGGGTGAGGAGCGGTCCTCCCAGTATTATGCATAATCCGATGGAGTTGCCGTATCCCTTCCCTACCCTCCCTTAAGTCGGTGCGCTCAGCACCGACGGCTAAGGGGGGATGGCCCAGCAGGGCCAGGGGGGATATCTTTTGGTCAGAGGCTGAGGGGGCGATTCATGAATCGCCCCTACTACTGTCTACTGGCTACTGACTACTGACTACTACCTCAGCACCGCCCCATCGGATGCCGACGACACCATCCTGGCGTAGCGGGCCAGATAGCCCGTCGTGATGGAGGGCGGCTTGGGCTGCCAGGTGCAGCGGCGGTCGGCGAATTCTTCGTCAGACAGGCGCACGGAGATGGCGCCTGCGGAAATGTCGATGTCGATGATGTCGCCCTCGCGGATCAGGCCGATGGGGCCTCCTGCCGCCGCTTCCGGCGACACATGGCCGATGGCAGCACCACGGGTTGCGCCGGAGAAACGCCCGTCGGTGATCAGCGCCACATCGTGGTCATGGCCGGCGCCTGCCAGCGTGGAGGTGGGCATCAGCATTTCGCGCATGCCGGGGCCGCCGGCTGGGCCCTCGTAGCGGATCACCACCACATCGCCCTTCTGGATCTTACCGGCCAGGATGGCCTCCACCGCCGCCTCTTCGCCGTCAAACACGCGGGCCGGGCCGGAGTGCTGCATCATTTCCGGCGCCACGGCGGACTTTTTCACCACGCCGCCCTCGGGAGCCAGGTTGCCCATCAGCACCTGGATGCCGCCGGTGGCGGACCAGGGGTTACTGAGCGGGCGCACAACAGTATCGTCCAGCACGGCACGGCCTTGCACGTTTTCCGCAACGGTCTTGCCGGTGGCGGTGATCAGATCGGTGTGGATGAGCCCGCCTTCGGCCAGCCGCGCCAGTACGGCCTGCACACCGCCGGCGGCGTCCAGATCCTCCATGTGGTGGCCACCGATGACCGGGCGCAGGTGGCACAGGTTGGGCGTCTTGGCGCTCACGGCGTCAATGGTCTTCAGATCCACCTTCACTCCAGCCTCGTGGGCCACCGCCAGCAGGTGCAGCACAGAGTTGGTGCTGCAGCCCAGCGCCATGTCCACAGTCAAGGCGTTTTCAAATGCCTTTGGTGTCATGATGTCCTTGGGCCTGATGCCCTTTTCCAGCAGCTCCATCACCTGCATGCCGGCGTGCTTGGCCAGCATGATGCGCTCGGCATACACAGCAGGGATTGTGCCGTTGCCCGGCAGGCCCATGCCCAGCGCTTCGGTGAGGCAGTTCATGCTGTTTGCCGTGAACATGCCCGAGCAGGAACCGCAGCCGGGGCAGGCGGCCTGCTCCAGCGCCGCCAGCTCACCTTCGCTGATCTTGCCCACGGCGCAGGCCCCCACGCCCTCAAACACATCGGTGAGGTCCAGCCCCCTGCGGCCTGCCAGCATCGGCCCGCCGGAAACAAGCAGCGCCGGGATATTCACACGGGCGGCGGCCATCAGCATCGCCGGCACGATCTTGTCACAGTTGGGGATCAGCACCATCGCGTCAAAAGCATGGGCCATCGCCATCGCCTCGATGCTGTCAGCAATGAGCTCGCGGGAGGCAAGCGAATAATGCATGCCCTTGTGGCCCATCGCGATGCCGTCGCAGATGCCGATGGCCGGGAACTTGATCGGTGTGCCGCCGGCCACGCGAACACCGGCAGCCACGGCGTCGGCGATCTTATCCAGGTTGATGTGGCCGGGCACGATCTCATTGTGGGCGTGCACCACGGCAACCAACGGCCGAGCCATCTCCTCGTCGGTCATGCCGAGGGCGCGGAAGAGCGAGCGGTGCGGGGCACGGGTGATGCCTAGTTTCACGGAATCACTGCGCATGGGATCAGACCTTTCTGAGTTCTATCATTACTCCCCTCCCCCAATCCCATGGGGGAGGGGTTGGGGGTGAGGGTTAAGAGCGAGAGCAACAATCATGTTTATCACCGGGGCGGGTATGGAACCCTGCCCCTACCGGGAAGCCCTCCTGCCGCCACCTAATCAATCCCCCCTGTCGCTTGTGAGCGACATCCCCCCTTGAATTTTTGCCTTCGGCAAAAACAAAGGGGGTAGGAGCGTTCTCTCAAAGGTGGGTGCAGGGCGAAGCCCTGCAATAGCACCCCCTCCCAACGGTTGACAAACAGAGATCTTCAGATTGACAGGGAGGGGGGCAGGGGGTGGGCAAAGATGCCTTAAGCCAACGAAATCGCTTCTACAACCAACCGGCCCATCTCCTTCGTCCCAACCCGCTTCATCCCCTCGCTCAAGATGTCGCCGGTGCGGTAACCGGCGGCCAGCACGGCCTTCACGGCGGCTTCCACCGCTTGGGCTTCCGCCTCCAGATGGAAGGTGTGCCGCAGCATCATCGCGGCGGAGAGGATCGTGGCGATGGGGTTGGCGCGGTCCTGCCCAGCAATGTCGGGGGCGGAGCCGTGCACCGGCTCATAGAGGCCGAAGCTGCCCTGCCCCAGGCTTGCCGACGGCAGCATGCCGATGGAGCCGGTGATGATCGAGGCAATGTCGGAGAGGATGTCACCAAAGGTGTTTTCGGTCACGATCACGTCAAACTGCCGGGGGCGCACCACCAGCTGCATGGCGGCGTTGTCCACATAAAGATGATCCACGGCCACATCGGGATAATCCTTGGCCACGCGCTCCACCGTCTTGCGCCACAGGCGGGAGGTCTCCAGGATGTTGGCCTTGTCCACGGAGGTTAAGCGGCCACTGCGGGCGCGGGCGGCCTCAAAACCCCGGCGGGCGATGCGCTCCACCTCAAAGTCTGAGTATACCATCGTGTCATAGGCGCTGTCGCCGGTGCTGGACTCGGTGTGGCCCTTAGCCCCGAAGTAGAGCCCGCCGGTCAGTTCCCGCACCACCAGCACATCCAGCCCCCCGGCCACCAGGTCCGGCCGCAGCGGGCAGGCGGAGGCAAGCTCCGGGAAGAGGATCGCGGGCCGCAGGTTGGCGTAAAGGCCCAAGCCGGAGCGCAGGCCCAGCAGCGCCTTTTCCGGGCGCTGGTCGCCGGGCAGATTGTCCCACTTGGGGCCGCCCACCGCGCCCAACAGCACCGCGTCGGAATCGCGGCAGCTCTGGATCGTGTCTTCCGGCAGCGGGTGGCCGGTGGCGTCGATGGCGGCACCGCCCGCCAGCAGCGTGCGGAACTCAAAGCCATGGCCGTACTTGGCCCCGATGGCCTTCAACACATGGACGGCTTCCGACACGACGTCGGGGCCGATGCCGTCGCCGGGCACCAGGGCAATGTGATAACTCATTGGTTTCCTCCATTGGCGCGGGCGGCGATGGAGCCCATCAGCCCACCGGACTGTATGATGTTTTGCAGAAACTCGGGGAACGGCTCCGCCTGCCAGGACTTCCCGGCGGTCACATCGGTGATTTTACCGGTGTCAAAGTCCACCTCTACGGTGTCGCCGGCGGCAATGCCCTCCACCGCTTCGGCGCACTCCAGAATCGGCAGGCCGATGTTGATGGCGTTGCGGAAGAAAATGCGGGCGAAGCTCTTGGCGATCACGCAGGACACGCCGGACGCCTTGATGGCGATGGGCGCATGCTCGCGGGAGGAGCCGCAGCCGAAGTTCTCACCGCCCACAATGATGTCGCCGGGCCGCACCGATGCGGCGAAGCTGCCGTCGATATCTTCCATGCAGTGGCTGGCCAGATGCTTGGGGTCGATGGAATTCAGATAGCGGGCCGGTATGATCACGTCGGTGTCAACGTTGTCGCCGTATTTGAATACTTTGCCGTTGGCGTTCATAAAACTCCTTCCGCCCCCTTCGGGGGCACCTCCCTCAAGGAGGGAGGCAAGTTCGTCACCGAATACTTTGAGAGGGGATTCCTTGTCCCCCTCGTTGAGGGGGATGTCGTTCCGGCAGGAACGACAGGGGGAGTCAGAGCTCCTCCGGCCCGGCAATCCTGCCCAGCACTGCGCTGGCGGCGGCCACGGCGGGGTTGGCCAGATAGACCTCGGACTTGGGGTGGCCCATACGGCCCACGAAGTTGCGGTTGGTGGTGGCCACGGCCCGCTCGCCCTCGGCCAAGATCCCCATGTGGCCGCCCAGGCAGGGGCCGCAGGTGGGTGTGGAGACGGCGCAGCCGGAGGCAATGAAGATGTCCATCAGCCCCTCGTGCACGGCGTCCAGCCAGATTTGCTGCGTGGCGGGAATGATAAGCGCCCGCACGGTGGGGGCCACCTTGCGGCCCTTCAGCACTTCGGCGGCGGCTTCGAGGTCGCTCAATCTGCCATTGGTGCAGGAGCCGATCACCACCTGGTCGATCGGCACATCACCGGCCAGCGAAACCGCCCGGGTGTTTTCCGGCAGGTGGGGGAATGCCACCGTGGGCGGGATTTCAGACAGGTCAATCTCATAAGTGGCGTCATAGTCGGCGCCGGGGTCGGCAGCAAACTCCACCGATGGGCGCACGCCGCGGTCCTTCACATAGGCGCGGGTGGCGTCGTCCACGGGGAAGATGCCGTTTTTGGCGCCGGCCTCGATGGCCATGTTGGCCACGGTGAAGCGATCGTCCATCGTGAGATTGGCCACGCCGGGGCCGGTGAACTCCATGGATTTATACAGCGCGCCGTCCACGCCGATCATGCCGATGATGTGCAGGATCAGGTCTTTGCCGCTCACCCAGCGCCGGAAGCTGCCGGTGAGGTGAAAGCGCAGCGCCGATGGCACCTTGAACCAGGCTTTGCCCGTCGCCATGCCGGCAGCCATGTCGGTGCTGCCCACGCCGGTGGAGAAAGCCCCCAGCGCGCCATAGGTGCAGGTGTGGCTGTCAGCGCCGATCACCACATCGCCGGGCACCACCAGCCCCTTCTCGGGCAGCAGCGCGTGCTCCACGCCCATCTGGCCCACCTCAAACCAGTTTTCAATGCCCTGCTCGTGGGCAAAGGTCCTGAGGCACTTGCACTGCTCGGCGGCCTTAATGTCTTTGTTGGGGGTGAAATGGTCCGGCACCAGCGCCACGCGGCTGCGGTCAAACACTGCCTTGGCGCCGGCTTTGTGAAATTCCTCGATGGCGATAGGAGCGGTGATGTCGTTGCCCAGAACCATGTCCAGCCGGCACTCCACAAACTGGCCCGGCTTCACACTGGCGAGCCCCGCATGGGCGGCCAGGATTTTTTGCGTCATCGTCATTGCCATATCAGGTTTCCTCCTGTTGCTGCGATTGCAGCAGCTTGTATTCCATGCTGTCCACCAAGGCCTGCATGCTGGCGTTGATCACGTTGGTGGACACGCCCACGGTGCTCCATTCCCGCTCGCCGTCGGTGGTCTCGATGATGACGCGCACGCGGGCGGCGGTGGCGGCGCGGGTGTCGAGCACGCGCACCTTGTAGTCGGTGAGGTGCACCGTGGAGAGCACCGGATAAAAGGTCTCCAGCGCCCGCCGCAGGGCCTGGTCCAACGCGTGTACCGGGCCGTCGCCCTCGCCGCCGGTCACCTGCTTGCGGCCCTCCACATCCACCTTCACGGTGCCGTAGGCCGAAAGGCCGGTCTCCCGATCCTCATCCTCACCAATGAACTTATAGTATTCCACTTTGAAAAACGGTTTGTAGGGGGCCAGATATTTGCGTGCCAGCACCTCGAAGGAGCCGTCGGCGCCCTCAAACTGGAACCCCTCGTGCTCCAGCTCCTTCAGGCGTTTGGTGAGCTCGGTGATGGCCGGCGCGTTGCGGTCGATGCCGGGGAACATTGCCTGCAGGCGGTTGGCCAGCGCGCTGCGGCCCGCCACCTCGGAAAGCAAAAAGGTGCGCTCGTTGCCCACGGCAGACGGGTTCATGTGCTCAAAGCTCTCCGGCGCTTTCATCACGCCGTCGATGTGCATGCCGCCCTTGTGGGCAAAGGCGTTGTGGCCCACATAGGGCAGCCGGTCATCCAGCGCTACATTGGCGATCTCGGCCACGGCCCTCGCGGTGTGGGTGAGCTGCTCCATGCTGGCCTGCGGCACGCAGGCGCATCCCAGCTTCAGCTGCAGCGTGGGGATGATGGCAGAAAGGTTTGCGTTGCCGCACCGCTCGCCGAAGCCCAAAAACGTGCCCTGCACCTGCACCGCCCCGGCCACCACCGCTGACACCGAATTGGCCACTGCCATGCCGATGTCGTCGTGGCAGTGGATGCCCACCATGCCCGGATAACGCCCGCCCACCTTGGCGGCAGCTTCGGCAACCTGCTGGGGCAGCTGGCCGCCGTTGGTGTCACAGAGCACCAGCCGCCATGCCCCGCCGTCGTGGGCAGCCTGCAGCACGTTCATCGCGTAGTCGGGGTTGCAGCCGTGGCCGTCAAAGAAATGCTCGGCATCGAAGATCACCTGCCGGCCCTGGCGGCAGAAATAGTCCACCGTCTCAAAAATCAAATCAAGATTCTGGGAAAGCGACACACCCAGCACCCGCTCGGCGTGCAGGTCCCAAGCCTTGCCGAAGATCACGACCACTTCGGTTTCCGCGCCCAGCAGCGCCTGCACGGAGGGGTCGGCCTCCACGGCCATGCTCTTGTGGCGGGTGCTGCCGAAGGCGGCCAGCCTGGCCTGCTTGAGATTCAGTGTTTTGGCACGCTGAAAGAACTCCGCTTCCTTGGGGTTGCTGGTGGGGTTGCCGGCCTCAATAAGGCTGATGCCAAACTCATCCAGCACCCGGCACAGGCGCATCCGGTCTCCCACAGAGAAGGCAATGCCCCGGGCCTGCGCGCCGTCGCGCATGGTCGTATCCAGGATCTCGATTTTTCTACCACCGGTGGTGGGAATATCCATGGGGCACCTCCTTTAACGAAATCCCCCCTGTCGCCTGTTGGCGACATCCCCCCTTGAATTTTTGCCTTCGGCAAAAACAAGGGCGGGTAGGGAGTTGTGATTGGTCTATTCAAACATCATAATCTGAGAGGGCTTATTCCCTCCCTACCCTCCCTTAAGTCGGTGCGCTCAGCACCGACGGCTAAGGGGGGATGCCGCTGGCAAGCGACAGGGGGGATATGGGGGATTCGGGGCAGAGCCCCCTAGAACTCCCTCCGCCCCCTTCGGGGGCACCTCCCTCAAGAGGGAGGCAAGTTCGTCATCCATCGCATAGATAGAGTACTACTTGTCGCCCTCCTGAGGGGGATGTCGCGTAAGCGACAGGGGGAGTCATTCCCCCACAAACCGGTTCACCGCGTGCAGATAGGCCTTGATGCAGGCCTCCACAATGTCGGTGCTGGTGCCGCGGCCGCGCTCCTGCCGGCCGCCGGCGGAAAGGCGCACATCAGCCACGCCCAGGGCATCCTCGCCCTCTGTGGCCGAATGGATGCGGAAGAGCTCCAGTGTGAAGTCGGTGCCGACAATCTTGTTGATCGCCTTGAACGACGCGTCGATGGGGCCGTCGCCGGTGGAGACCTGCTCCACAGGCTCGCCGTCTTTCAGCACCCGCACGATGGCCGTGGCCGAAATCGTGTTGCCGGAGTTGACCACAAAACGGTCATAGACAAACAGCTCATGGTGGCCATTGCTCACATATGGCTCCACCAGCGCCTCCAGGTCACGGTCGTCAATGGTCTTTTTCAGGTCGGCCAGCTTCTTGAACTCGGCGGCCACGCGGTCCAACGCATCCTTGGAAAGGGTATAGCCCATGTCGCGGAGCCGCTCCTCCAGCGCGTGGCGGCCGGAGTGCTTGCCCAGCACCATCTTGTTCTTCTGGATGCCCACCGATTCGGGGCTCATGATCTCATAGGTGGAGCGGTTTGCCATGATCCCGTGCTGATGGATGCCGGCCTCGTGGGCAAAGGCGTTGGCGCCCACGATGGCCTTGTTGGCCTGCACATCCTGGCTGGTGATCGTGGAAAGCAGCCGGCTGGCCGGATAGAGCTGGGTGCTGTCAATGCCCGTTGCGGCGTCATACCTGGCCTTGCGGGTGTTGAGCGCCATCACGATTTCTTCCAGCGCCGCGTTGCCGGCCCGCTCGCCGATGCCATTGATCGTGCACTCCACCTGCCCGGCGCCGGCCTCAATGCCGGCCAATGTGTTGGCCACGGCCAGGCCCAGGTCATTATGGCAGTGCATGGAGATCACAGCCTTTTCGATGCCGCGCACGTTGTTCTTCAAGTGCTCGATCAGGTCGCGCATCTCCTGCGGCGTGGTGTAGCCCACGGTGTCCGGCACGTTGATCGTGGAAGCTCCGGCGGCGATGGCCGCCTCAAACACCCGGCAGAGGAACGCCCAGTCACTGCGCGTGGCGTCTTCGGCGGAGAACTCCACGTCGCCGCACAGGTTGCGGGCGTGCCGCACCATGGCGGCGGTTTGCTCCAGCACCTGCTCGCGGGTCATCTTGAGCTTGTATTGCATGTGAACGTCGGAGGTGGCGATGAACGTGTGGATGCGGGGGCGCCTGGCCCCCTTCACAGCCTCCCACGAACGTTCGATATCCTTTTCCAGCGCGCGGGAAAGGGACGCCACGATGGGCTCCTTCACCGCGGCGGCGACCTGCCGCACACTCTCAAAGTCACCGGGCGAGGCGATGGCAAAGCCTGCTTCGATCACATCGACCCGAAGGAGCTCCAGCTGCCTCGCGATCTCAATTTTCTCCCGGATGTTCATGCTGCAGCCCGGCGATTGCTCGCCATCGCGCAGCGTCGTGTCAAACACGATGATCTGCCTGGACATGACTGTTGCCTCCTTCTTTTATGAATCACCGCCGGGGGTTCCGGCGGTTGTTGGGCTTTGGTATAGTCTGGGAGTTGCGGGCCGGGGCGGAGATTGGCACCTACGGGGGGACCGGGGGCGGGTACAGAGCCCTTCGCGTTCGCTTCTATGATGCAGCGCCGCGCTGCATCGGATGAGCCGCTATCGGCAATTGCCCGCACATTTGCTGCGCAAATATGCTATACAATTGCCGGGGTAATACCCCGCCCCTACATTGACACCATGTTCGTGCTGCCTCCCTACCCTCCCTTGTTTTTGCCGAAGGTAAAAATTCCTGCGCAAACCTCGCCTGCATCCATGCAGGCTGGTCATGCCTTCGGCATAACCCGGTTTGCTTGGCTTGAGCCATCCTGGCTCTGGGCAAGGGGGGATGGCCTCCGCAGAGGCCAGGGGGGATTTCTTCGGGCCGGGACGGAGCCCGGCCCCTACCGGGAGCTCTGGGCGGGTACAGAGCCCCGCCCCTACATTGACACCATGTTCGTGCTTGTTTTTGCCGAAGGCAAAAATTCAAGGGGGGATGTCGCCATCAGGCGACAGGGGGGATTTACTGCTTCTTAATCCAGCTCATCATACCGCGGAGCTTCTCGCCCACCGTTTCCACCAGCGAAGCCTTTTCGATGCGGCGCTTGGCGTTGAAGTAGGGGCGATTGGCCTTGTTTTCAAGAATCCACTCGCGGGCGAAGGTGCCGTCCTGGATTTCAGAAAGAACCTTTTTCATTTCCTTGCGGGTCTCATCGGTGATGATGCGGCGGCCAGTCTTATAGTCGCCATATTCCGCGGTGTCGGAAATGCTATAGCGCATATAGGAGAAGCCGCCCTGGTTGATCAGGTCCACAATGAGCTTCATCTCGTGCACGCACTCAAAGTAGGCGTTCTCGGGATCATAACCGGCTTCAACCAGCGTCTCGAAGCCGGCTTTCATCAGCTCCGTCACACCGCCGCAGAGCACCGCCTGCTCGCCGAAGAGATCGGTCTCCGTCTCTTCGCGGAACGTGGTCTGCAGCACGCCGGCCCGCGCCCCGCCGATGGCGGCGGCATAAGCCAGAGCGACCTGCTGCGTGTCGCCGGAGGGGTCCTGCTGCACGGCGAAGAGGCAGGGCACGCCGCGGCCTTCCTGATACTGGCTACGCACCGTGTGGCCGGGGCCCTTGGGGGCCACCATGAAGATGTTCACATCCTTGGGCGGAACGATCTGGCCGTAGTGGATGTTGAAGCCATGGGCGAAGGCCAGATATTTGCCTGCTGTGAGGCCTGGCAGGATGTCTTTTTCATACAGCGCCGGCTGCTTTTCGTCATTGATGAGGATCATGATCACCTGCGCGGCTTTGGCGGCGTCAGCGGCGGTCATGACCTTGAGGCCGGCGGCCTCGGCCTTGGCCCAGGATGGGCTGCCGGTGTAAAGACCCACCACCACATCCACGCCCGATTCCTTCATGTTGAGCGCGTGGGCGTGGCCCTGGCTGCCGTAGCCGATCACGGCCACGGTTTTGCCGTTGAGGATGGATTGGTCACAGTCGCTGCCGTAAAACATTTTGGCCATAGGATAGCCTCCTTATGTTTAAAAACTCCCTCCGCCCCTTCGGGGCACCTCCCTCAGTGAGGGAGGCAGGAGGTACTTACTCAGAATGAGAAAGGAACACTTGTCCCCCTTTTTGAGGGGGATGTCGCATTTATGCGACAGGGGGAGTATTCATCAAACTCCCATCCCCCCGGCTCAGCGCCACCAAGCCGGTGCGGGCCATCTCCACGATGCCGAAGGGCATCAGAGCTGCCAGAAAACGATCCACTTCATCGAGGTCGCCCACATATTCCACGGTGATTGTGCTCTGCCCCATGTCCAGCACGGAGGCGTGGGCAGCGTTTACGGTGTCCATCAGGCCCTGATTGTCTTCATTGCGCACTTTGACCAGCGCCACCTCGCGGCGGGAGACGGGGGCGGTGTCCAGCACCTGCACCACCATCACATCGATCAGCTTTTCCACCTGCTTCACGATCTGCTCCAGGATCATCTCATCGGCGGTCACGACCACAGTGATGCGGGAAACGGCCGGGTCCAGCGTGGCGCTGACGGTGAGGCTGTCGATGTTGTAGCCCCGGCGCGTAAACAGCCCCGCCACGCGGGACAGCACGCCCGGCTGGTTGCTCACCACCATTGAAATCAGTCGTCGCTCCACGATGACACCCCCTTGTGTTCGCCGCATTCACGCGTTCCAGTGATAAAGCCCTGAGGATACAAAAAAACCCAGCCTGTATGTTGCCATAGAGACGGGGTTTCCCTCGCGGTACCACTCTAGTTGCCGGTGTGATCCGGCCACTTTTCAGGTTCAGGCGCATGGCGGCATTGCCCTGCGTGAAAACCATTTGGCTGTAACGGGCCCTCCCGGTCGCCCTACTGAATTCAGGCGGTCAGCTCCGAAGTGAGTTGCGCCCTGGCCATCGTGCCGGCTCGCACCTACCGCCGGCTCTCTACAACGATCCTGCCCTGACGCGCTCTCCGTCAACGCTTGTTCATATTGGATGTATTATATCAGCGATGAGAAATGGCTGCAATAGGGAATTTGCCCATGGTTTCCGCATTCTTGCCATACCATGAAGATCCGCCAGGGAAGCGTGTTTCATGTAAGGTCAAGTTGACATTCGCTCATCCCAGTGCCATAATCATAAGCAAGGTTGACTTTATCGGGCGGGGCAGACATGAAGAACAAAGTGCGCCAACTGCGGGAAGCGTTGGGAATGACACAGGAGCAGCTTGGCATGCTTGTGGGAGCATCGCGGCAAGCCATCAACGCCATTGAGACGGGAAAATCCGAACCCTCCGTCTGGCTTGCATTTGACATTGCCAAGGTGTTTCATGAGCAGATTGAGTCTGTGTTTTTGTTTGAGCAAAGCCAGAGAAAGCCCCGTGCAACCGTAAGTGGGAGGCGCGCAGACTGTGGCAATACGAGAGATCATCACATTTGACGATGCATTTTTGCGGAAAAGAAGCAAGCCGGTTGACGCCGTGAACGAGCACATCCGGCAGATTCTCAACGACATGGCGGAAACCATGTATCACACACAAAATGGCGGCGGGCTGGCGGCATGCCAGATCGGCATATTGCGCCGCCTGGTGGTGGCCGATATGGGCCAGGGCTTGCTCAAGCTGGTGAATCCCAGGATCTTGAAAGCAGAGGGCGAGCAGGTTCAAGTGGAAGGATGCCTGAGCTATCCCGGCATTTGGGGCAAGGTGAAAAGGCCGCAGACTGTCGTGGTGGAGTGCCTGAATGAAAACGGTGAGGAAGTTTTGATCGAAGCACATGACGAACTGTCACAGTGCCTCTGCCATGAAATCGACCACCTGGACGGGGTTCTTTATTCCGACAAGGTCATTGAGTATGTGACGAATGAGTAACCGCCGCAAACCGTAAACACCATTTCCTTCAGGTTGCTTCCCATCAGACAACACACATATGACGATCAGAGATCTATACCGTGCCAGGTGAAAATGCTTGCTTGCTCTCAGGCATTGATTGCCATATGATATGGATAACAAAAAATGGGAGATCCACCCACGGAGGAAACCGCAAATGAAAAAAATCATCGCACTGCTTACGGCGCTGACACTGCTGGGCCTGATGGCTGCCGGCTGCGCCGCGAAGAAGGACAATACGCTGAAGGTGGGCATGGAGCTGGCATATCCACCTTTTGAAACCAAAGACGACCAGGGTAACCCCACAGGCGTGAGTGTGGACTTTGCCATGGCGCTGGGAGAATATCTGGGCAGGCCGGTGCAGATTGAAAACACCGCCTGGGATGGCCTGATCCCCTCGCTGCAGACCGGCAAGGTGGATCTGGTGATTTCATCGATGACGATCCGTGAGGACCGCAAGAAGGAAATCGACTTTTCCAAGCCCTATGCCAAGGCGCTACTGGCGCTACTGGTCAACAAGGATTCGGGCATCGAAAAAGCGGATGATCTGAACCAGGCCGGCAAGAAAATCGCTGTGAAGACCGGCACCACCGGCGCGTTTTATGCCCAGGACCATTTCCCCAATGCCGAAATCGTCTCGCTGGCCGACGGCAGCGCCTGCGTGACCGAGGTGGTGCAGGGCAAGGCCGACGCCTTCATCTATGACCAGCTGACGATCTATCAGAACCAGAAGGACAACCCGGACACCACCAAGGCCGTTTACATTCCCGGCCAGCAGGCGGAAACCTGGGGCGTGGGCGTGAAGAAGGGCAACGCGGAGCTGCTGGACAAGGTGAATGCCTTCATCGACAAGTTCTATGCCGAAAACGGCTTCGGGCCGATCACGGAGAAATATCTGGCCGAAGAAAAGAAAGCCTTTGACAGCTTTGGCTTCCCATGGTTCTTTGACGGCGTGAACGAGGAGAAATGAAACAGAGGTCGTTGTTTTTCCGGCAGGAGGGCCAGAGAGCCACGCCGGCCCAGGTTGTGCTGAACTCTGCGCTGGCGTTGCTTGCGCTGGGCGTGTTTCTGTGGGTCTCGGCCCTGCTGGCCAAAGTGACGCTGGATTGGTCGGTGCTTGCCAGGTTCCGCGTGCGCATCGGGAAGGGATTCGCGATGACGGTGGGCCTGAGCTTGGCCAGCCTGGTGCTGAGCCTGATTCTGGGTTTTCTGGCGGCGCTGGGCAACCGGAGCCGCTTTCTGCCGGTTTCCTATCTGTGCAAAATCTATGTGCAGTTCATCCGCGGCACGCCGCTGATCATGCAGATCTATCTGTTCTACTACATCGTGGGCACGGCCTGGGGCATGGAAGACAAGTTCTGGTCTGGCGTGATCATCCTGTCGCTGTTTGAGGGGGCCTATATCTCCGAAATCCTCCGGGGCGGGCTGATGTCCATCGACGGCACCCAGCTGGAAGCCGCCGCAGCCTGCGGCCTGGACCGGGGCCAAACAATGCGGCTGGTCATCCTGCCCCAGCTCATCACGCGCACACTGCCGGCGCTGGCCGGGCAGTTTGCCTCGATCATCAAGGATTCGTCGCTGCTCTCCATCATCGCCGTGGTCGAGCTCACCAAGGCCATGCAGGAGATCAGCAACACCACCTTCGCGATGTTTGTGAGCTATCTGGCGCTGGGCTTGCTCTACCTGTGCCTGACGCTGCCGCTGTCGCTTCTGACCCAATGGCTGGAACGGAGGTTCCGGTATGAAACTTGAGATCCAGGGCCTGAGCAAGAGCTTCGACGGCAGCGCCGAAATCCTGCGCGGCGTCGATTATGTGGCGGAAATCTCCACACTGGCCGTGATCGGCCCCTCCGGCGGGGGCAAGTCCACACTGCTGCGGCTGCTGGGCGGCCTCATCGCACCGACAGCGGGCACGATTGCGCTGGATGATGTGCCGATCGACTACTCCCCCGCCGGGCTGCTCCGGCACCGCAGGAGCATCGGGTTTGTGTTCCAATCCAGAGGGCTGTTTCACCACCTGACCGGCCTGCAGAACATCACAATGCCCTTGATGCAGGTGCACGGCATGAACCGCGTGGATGCCGAACAGGAAGCGGAGCGGCTGCTGGCGCGCTTCGGCCTGCTGGAAGACGGCCACAAGCGCCCCCACGAGCTTTCCGGCGGGCAGCAGCAGCGCATCGCCATTGCCCGGGCTGTGGCCCCCCGCCCCAAGCTTTTGCTGCTGGACGAGCCCACCAGCGCGCTGGACCCGGAGCTCACCACCGAGGTGCTGGACATGGTGAACGAGCTCAAGGGCGACCGCCTAAACATTGTGGTGGTGACCCACGAGATGGGGTTTGCCCGCAACGCCTGCGAGCAGGCGATGTTTTTGCATGGCGGCAGGCTGCTGGAGCAGGGAAAGGCTTCGGAGCTCTTTGGCAGCCCCGCCACAACGGAGCTTTCCGCGTTCCTCAACAAGGTGCTGGAGTGGAATGTGTGACGGGCCGGTGTGACAAGACCGACAGCTGCACACAGAGGAAGCAATATGGATCAAATCGAACTGATAACCAGGCTGCCCACCACGGAGCAATATCTGGAGCTGCGCGGGCTGGCAGGCTGGCGGGGCCGGGAAGCTGCCGATGCGGAAAAGGGCCTGGACGGATCGCTGCACGGCGTGTGCGCGATGCAAGGCGAGCTGCTCGTGGGCATGGCCCGCGTGGTGGGCGATGGCCGCACCGTGTTTTATATCCAGGACGTCATTGTGCGGCCCGGCCATCATGGCCTTGGCATCGGCCGGTCGGTGATGGAGAAGGTCATGGGCTACATCGCAGCCCACGCCTGCAAGGGCGCCGTGGTGGGCTTGATGGCAGCAGTGGGCAAGGAGCCCTTCTATGAGAAGTTCGGGTTCCACACCCGGCCAAACGAACGCGAAGGTGCGGGGATGCTGCAGTTCTGGGGGATGTGACGGAAAGGCGCGGTGAGCACATGAAAAAGTTTTGCAAGCAACCCTATCTGCAAATGCCCTCGGCAGAGGGCGTCACGGTGATGTGGGAGACCGACGAGGCCGGATCATCCACCGTGGAAGTGTGCCGGTCGGTTCGAAAGCACACGGAATGCGTGCCCGGCGAGCCATTAGGCATGTTTGAGGGGCAGCCGGGCAAAATGCACCGGGTGCCCGTCCGGGGCCTGGAGCCCGGCACCGATTACCATTACCGCGTCATCTCCCGCTCAGAATCCGGCGCGTTGCAGAGTGATTGGAACCAGTTTCGCACCCAAGGCGCGGCGGGCACTCCGTTCCACTTTTGTGTCACCAGCGAAACCGGCGGCTATGGAGGGTTCCACGACCATCATTTTGCCGACGCCACCTTTGCGGCGATCCAGACGCACCGCCCGGACTTCCTGCTGTTTGCGGGCGACATGGCCTCCAACGGCAGGGATTGGGAAGACTGGAACAAATATTTGTTCACACCGGGAGCATCGGTGCTGGCCAACACGCCGTTTTACCTGTGCCCCGGCAACCACGAGGAAAACACGCCGCTGCTGGCAGAGCTGTTTGACTTCCCGCAGCCGTGCAACTATTACAGCTTTGATTATGGCAGCGCCCACTTCACCGTGCTGGACAGCACAACGCTGTTTCGGTATGAGGAGCTGCCCGATGGCTCCTGGGATGCCCTGCCGACCGGGGAGCTCGAGGAAGACTCCGCGCAGATGCGGTTCCTGCGAAGTGACCTGGAGCAGAACGCCGGGGCCGCCTGGAAATTCGTGCTGTTTCATTACCCGCCCTTTGTGTCCGGCATCTACGAAGTCACAGGCATGCGGCGGCTATGCCCTTTGTTTGAGCAATATGGCGTGGACATCGTGTTCAGCTCCCACACTATCGTGTATGAGCGGAGCCACCCCATCAGGCAGAACCGGGTGGACTATGACGGCGGCGTGACCTATGTGGTGGCGGGCGGGGCCGGAGCAATGCCGGATTGGTTTCTGCACAAGCAGCAGTGGCACACGGCGGAGGCTGCCGCGCGGCCCCATGTGGTGCAGGTGTCCGTCGCCGGCAACCGGCTGGAACTGAAAGCCTGCGATCTGGCTGGATGCATGTTTGATTGGTTTGTGATCCAAAAATAGCATAAGATGCCAAAGAGGTGTTTCAAGAATGGCCAAGATAGACCGGGTGCCGGGGAGCGTATTCTTCGGGTTCATCCTGTTCATCACCTGCTTCTGCGCAGGGTGGTGGACAGGCCTGGCCCTGGGCGGCGCGGAGATCGGATGCGCCACGGGGGCCATTGCCGGTATCGTTGTTGATATCCTTTTCCTCAAACGGATCGTGAGCCATATGTTCACGCTGAAACCGATTGCGCTGGTCGCCGTATTCGGGCTATATTCGGTGGGCATCTTCGGGTTCTTCATGGGCGTGCCGGTGTTCAACGCGATCATGGGCGTGTTTGCCGGGTGGTATGTAGGCCGCAGGGCCAAGCTCCAAAAGGAAGATATGCCCCATCTGAAAACGCTGCTGCGCCGGGCGGTGGTGTTTTCCACAGCGGTGCTGGCGGCCTTCTGCGTCGCGGCGGCCTGGCTGGCGCTGCGTGACAGCACCACAGCAGCCAACCTGGAGGGCATGCTCGGCCTGGGCTTCCATTTAACGCAGGGCATGATCTGGGGCATCATCATAATCGGCGGGGTGCTGCTGCTGGCGGCGCAGGCATTGGCGGCAAAGGTGGCGGCCAGGGTGGCGTATCGGGTGGGGTAAGCCCGTCTCCCTCCAAACACACAGCCGGGCTGCAAATGCTGCCCGGCTGCCATGCACAGTTTTCCCGATGTAGCCGGATGCGGCAAATCGCGCGAAGGTTACTTTTCCTTCTTCGCCTTCTTGATCACTTCCGGCTGGGGTATTGGCGGCTTCAACACAGTGGATACAGCCGGCGCGCCGCCCTTGGGCTTCTTTTTCTCCTTCTTGATATCCCGATTTGCCATGGGATCGCCTCCTCAACAGGGTCTTGCTGGATGATTCTTATTTTATATACGGCAAACGCAATAATCAAGACGCACTTTAGGCAATTTCCGATCCATTAGGCAATCAGTTGTCATCGGAGCCGTTGGTGGTGCTGATGGAGGTGGTGAGCTCCTCGGCGGCGTTGTAGCCCAGCAGGCGCAGGCGGCGGTTGCGGGCTGCCACCTCGATCACGATGGCAATGTTGCGGCCTGGCACCACCGGCACCGTGAGCAGCGGCATCGTTACACCAAGCACATCGGTGTTGCCCTCCTCCAGCCCCAGGCGCTCATATTGCTTGGAAGGATCCCACGGCTCCAGGCGGCAGATCAGCTCAATGTCCTTGCGGAGCAGCACCGAGCCGATGCCATAGAGCTGGCGGATGTTGATGATGCCGATGCCGCGGATCTCCATGAAATGGCGGATGTTTTCCGGAGAGGTGCCGGAAATCGTGTCGCCGACCTTGCGCACCTCCACCAGGTCGTCTGCCACGAGCCGGTGGCCCCGGCGCAGCAGCTCCAGCGCGGTCTCACTCTTGCCGATGCCCGATTCGCCGGTGATCAGCACGCCCACGCCATACACATCCACCAGCACGCCATGCAGCGACTCGCGGGGTGCAAGCGTGAGGTTTAGGTAGTTGGCGGCCTGCGTGATAAACTGGTTTGTGTGCAGCTGCGTGCGGAAAAGGGGCCGCTTGTATTTCACGGCCAGCTGCTTCAGGCCCACGGGCAGGTCCATGCCCCGGCTCACCACCACACAGGGCAGCGGGTTGGCCATCAGCGCGTCCATGGCGTGGTAGCGGCACTCCTCGTCCAGCGCGGTCATCAGATAGGTGAGCTCGTGCTTGCCCAAAATCTGCATGCGGTCACTGGCAAAGTAGTCAAAGAACCCGGCCAGGGCAAGGCCCGGGCGGTTGAGCTCCGGCGTGGTGAAATCAATCTCGCGGCTTTCGCCGGCATAGATCGTTTCCAGCTTCAGAGCCTGTGCCAGTTGCTTGACAGGGATCTTCATTTCCATCACTCCGTCAGCGCATATTGCTCAATGGCCTTTGCCACACCGTCTTCGTTGTTGGAGGCGGTCACGGCGTCGGCCTGGGCCTTCACATCTACATTGCCGTTTGCCACCGCCACGCCCAAGCCGGCATAGCGGAGCATCGAAAGATCGTTCATCGCGTCACCGAAGGCCAGCACGTCGCGGGGCTGCAGGCCCAACTCGGCGGCAATGGCCGCCACCGCAGCGCCCTTGTGGGCCTCCGGGTGGGAAAACTCCAGATAGTTGCTCTTGGAGATCGTCACGGCCAGGCTGCTGCCGAAGCGCGCGGCGGCCTTTTCATAGGTTTGCCGGATCACCGCAGGATCAGCAATGGCGAGCAGCTTGATGGGCTCAAACTCCAGCGCCCCGACGGGCTTGCGGCCCAGCGCCCGGCCCTTCACACCGGACAGGCGGTAATACAGCGCGCTCTCCTCGCACTCCCGCTCAAAAAAATAGTCTTCCGTGGAGTAGAATTGCGCATACAGCCCTTCCTCCTCCAGAAAGCGCAGCACCGCCCGCGCCGCCTCAAGGGGCACGGCGGTCTCCCGGATCGGGCAGCCCGTCTCTATGTCGGCGATCTGGGCGCCCTGGCAGCAAATGATGGGGCCGGTCAGGCCCAGGTCCTTTGCAAAGGGCAGTGCCGACGGAAACATGCGGCCGGTGGCGATCATAAAACGGATGCCCCTGCCCCGCGCCAGCGCGATGGCTTGCCGGGTGCGGCCGGAGATGGTCTGGTCGTCGCGCAGCAACGTGTCATCCAGGTCGGAAACAATCAGTTTGTAGCTCAAGAATGCCCGCCTTACCAAATTTGTCATTGAGATTATAAGTGATACCGTAGATTCTGTATAGGTGCTGCAGATCCATCCGGTAGACTAACTCAGCACCCCCAGCCACGCCAGCAGCATCCTGACCAGGCCCTCCGTGTCCACAATGCGGACGGCAAAGCCGGCTGTGTGCCCCTCCATGGTCACGGTGAGGGTCTGGGCTTCGCTGGGTTTTGAGCTGTCAAAGCCGGTCACATTGTCCGCCGAGACGGCGACCGGCTCTGTTGCGCCGTCGCTGTAGGTGGCGGTGACCACAAGGCCGGTGAGGTCCAGCGGCTCGCCCACCAGAAAGGCCTGCCGGGCCGGTGCTGCGGTCACGGCAATGGCGGTGATGCTGCGCTTCCCGACAAGCTTTGAGAGGGCTGCTTCCAGGCTGGCCGCGGCGGCGTCCACATCGGCCTGAGTCGCGGCGCGGTTGTCAAGCACCGCCCTGGCCGCGGTGATGGTGCCGGGCAAACCGGCCTCGGCCACGCTTTCGTCAGTATAGAGCGCGGTGTCAATGGCCTCAGCGCGCCCGATGGCCCCGGAAAGCGCCGCCCGATCGGCCACCTGCCAGCTAAATGAGGGATTCAGCCCCTGCAGCGCCTCGTCGGTCACGTTTTCAAACATGTCCTGATGGGCGCTGTCTTCCCCCACATGGGTGGCGGCAAGCCCAAACTCGCGGATGTTGTTTTTGCCGGCGTTGCGTACGATGAAGGTGGTAGAAGCCATCTGGGACTTGTGGCGGGTGTAGCCCAGCTTGGCCACCTCAAAGGCGGTCCTGCCGCCAAACAGGGGCAGCGGCGTGTCGGTTTCCAGCAGCATCCGGTTTTCCTTGTAGAGATGCTTGTAAAGCTTGGCGGCTGCCCACACGCCATATTCCTCCGCCGACTCCGGATATTGCGCGGCATCGCCGGACAGTTCAAAGGCCTGCGACACCATCTCGCTGGTCCACTTGTGGGCGCCGTGGCCGTATTCTCCCTTGGGATCATGGGTCACGATCACGGAGGGCTTATATTTGCGGATCTGCTCCACAAGGAAGGAGAGCACCTTTTCCTTGGGCCAGTTGCGCTGCAACGGCCCGATGTCGGTGTTGTCGCTGGGGTTGTGGGAATCGGGGAAGGGCCCGAGCACCGGGTGAACGCGGGAGCCGGTGACCCACGCGCCTTCCAGCGCCTCGTAGCGCCTGAGCGGCTTGCCGGTGGTCATAAACACCGTGACGGCGCTGCGGCCCTGCTGGGCATAGGTGGGAGCCACGCCGCCGAAATAGAGCACGTCGTCGTCAGGGTGGGCGGATATGAGCATGATGTCCACCCTGCCGGGAAAGGCCTGCCACTGCGGCGCATATGCAGGCGCGTCGCCGGGGCCATACACGGAGAGCTCCACGATGGCCATGCCGCCGCTGCCCGGCGAGGAAAGCTGCAGCGTCGCGCATCCGGCAAAGGAAGCCGGCAGCGCAACATACTCGCCGAGCCAGCCCTGATTGCCGCCCTGCAGCGTGGCCTGCTCCGCACCCGAAGCGTCATAGCCGGTGAGCACCCAACCGGCGGGGGCTGCGTTCCAAAGCAGGTAGAGCCCGCCGGCCTCGGCACCCTTCAGGTCAACTTCCACCGACTGGCCGGCGGAGGCGTCGCTCTTCCACACCGTGGAGAGGTTGCCGTCAGTGGCCCGCTTCCAGCTCGAAGCGTTGGAGGAGGGCGAGAATTTGCATTTTTTGGTGATATCGGCAGCCTCGGCAGAAGCCGTTCCCGCAAGGCCCAGCAAAAGGGCGGCGACCAGCACGGCCGCCGAACAGATTTTAAGAGATGAATGGAACCGTTTCATGATCCTAAACCTTTGCACACCAATTCATTGTCTTTGAAATCAAGTATATCACAAGTGGCTGCCGGGCAACAAATCCCAAAGGATGGCATCCCGGCCTGGTAAAATTGATATCAGGCATAAAACAAGGAAAGGGAACGCCCTTGCGGCGTTCCCTTTTGCTTCCCATCTCCTGATTGCTCTCCACTGGCTACTGACTACTGACTACTGACTACTGTCCCTCACCCGCAACGCGAAAAGCCGCACTGCCGGCAGGACACACAGCCGCCCTCATGCTCCACCTTGGCGCCGCACTCCGGGCAGAAGCGGATGCGGGCCGCCACCGGCTCATAAGGCTGCTCCTCCGCCTTTTGCGGGGCCGGGGCTATGGGTGCGGCATAGACCGGCTGGGCCTCCGCCCCATCACTGTTTTGCATTGCAAGCACCTTTTCGATCACGCGGGCAATGCCGTCGGGGCAGGAGGTGCACTTCATGCCGTTCTGGCGGATTGTGCTGGGGCAGCGGATGCCTTTAAGCTCGTTGATGATGCGCTTTGCGTCCATGCCGCTCCGGAGCGCGATGGAAACCAGCCGCGCCGTGGCCTCGCTCTGCGAGGGGCAGCCGCCGGCCTTGCCGGTGTTGGTGAAGACCTCGCAGATGCCCTGCTCGTCATAGTTCACCGTTACATAAAGGTTGCCGCAGCCAATCTTCATCCGCTCGGTGAGGCCGCTGGTCACGTCGGGCCGGGGCCGGGGCTGGATGGGCTTGGGGGGCAGCGGCACGTTGCCCTGCGGCCCCAGATACTCGCAGGACTCGCAGCCTTCCGCTGCTTTTGTGCCTTCGGCGGCCTCGCCCTCTTTGTTTACCTTGCCGATGTTCAGCACCTGGAAGCTCCTGCTGCCGTCGCGATAAATCGTCAGGCCCTTGCAGCCCAGCTTCCACGCCAGCTGGTAGGATTGGGCCACATCGATGCGGGTGGCGCTGTTGGGGAAGTTGATGGTCTTGGAAACGGCGTTGTCGGTGTGGGCCTGGAAGGCGGCCTGCATCTTGATGTGCCACTCCGGCGACACGTCGTGGGCAGACACGAAGATGCGGCGGATGTCTTCCGGCAGCTCGGTGATGTCAGCGATGTGCTCGCCCTGCGCGATGCGCTTCATCAGCTCCTCGGAATAAAGGCCGCGCTTCTCCAGCTCCGATTTCAACACCGGATTGACCTCAATCATCTCGGTGCCGTCCATCACGTTGCGGATATAGACATAGCCGAACACCGGCTCCACACCGCTGGACACACCGGCGATGATGGAGAGCGTGCCGGTGGGGGCGATCGTGGTCAGCGTGGCGTTGCGCAGCTCCATGCGGCCTGCCCAGGCGCTGCCGGCATATTCGGGGAACGGCCCGCGGGCCTGCGCGAGCTCCACGCTGGCCTGCTTGGCCTTCTCATCGATAAAGGCCATCAGCTGGCTGGCGAGGTCCACCGCCCGCTGCGAATTGTAGGGCACGCCCAGCTCCAGCAGCAGGTCTGCCCAGCCCATCACACCCAGGCCTACCTTGCGGGTCTTCTTCGTGGTCTCGTCAATTTCCTGCAACGGATATTTGTTCGCGTCAATCACATCATCCAGAAAGCGCACAGCCAGCGCCACGGTGTCGCCCAGCCGGGCCCAGTCCACCTGGCCGTCTTTGACCATGCGGGTGAGGTTCACGCTGCCCATGTTGCAGGATTCATAGGGCAGCAGCGGCTGCTCGCCACAGGGGTTGGTGGACTCCACCTGGCCCAGTTGGGGCACCGGGTTGTCGCGGTTCAGGCGGTCCAAAAACACAATGCCCGGCTCGCCGTTGCGCCAGGCGGCGTCCACAATGCGGTCAAACACCTCTCCGGCAGGCAGCTTGCCCACCGGCACCTTGGAGCGCGGGTCGATCAGGTCATAGCTCTCGCCTGCTTCCACGGCCTGCATGAAGGCCTCGGTGATGCCCACGGAGATGTTGAAGTTGGTGATCTCCTTGGTGTCCTGCTTGCAGTCAATAAACTCAAGGATATCGGGGTGATCCACCCGGAGAATGCCCATGTTGGCGCCACGGCGGGTGCCGCCCTGCTTGACGGCCTCGGTGGCGGCGTTGAACACCTTCATGAAGCTCACCGGGCCGGAGGCCACGCCGCCGGTGGAATTCACCGCGCTGCCCTTTGCCCGCAGGCGCGAGAAGGAGAAGCCGGTGCCGCCGCCGCTTTTGTGGATCAGAGCGGCGTTTTTCACCGAGTCAAAAATGCCCTCCATCGTGTCTTCCACCGGCAGCACAAAGCAAGCAGAAAGCTGCCCCAGCGGCCGGCCGGCGTTCATCAGCGTGGGTGAGTTGGGCAGAAAGTCCATCGCGGTCATCATCTCATAAAACTTTCCCCTGGCTTCGTCCACGGCAGCCTGGCCGCCCCAGGGCCGTTCGCTTTCGGCAATGGCTGCGGCGACCCGCTCAAACAGGCCCTCCACGGTCTCCATGGGTTTGCCGTCTTCCCCTTTGGCGAGATAGCGGGCTTCCAGCACGGTGCGGGCATTCTTGTTGATCTCCATGGCTCCTCCGAATAAATACTGCATGTTGTATGAATTTGATATATAGCCACCACATGTGGTATGGGATGCCTATTTTACAGCACAACAGGCTGCTTGTAAATGCCTGCGGCCACATTTCCCGCGAATTTCTTCGCCTCGCCCGGCAACGGGAGTCTGGGCCCACCGGCACAATATATTGATCGGCATGAGCCGCCGACCACTTAATATGGTATGTGCAGGAATTTTGCCCAAACCCCCTCCCCCGCATCGCGCAGGGCGCCGGCCCGGCAGTCGCGGAGGCTCCGGCAGGCCGGCTGGCAGGTGGCGGCAGTCCTTTTCTGTCTGCAAGATGATGTGTCCGATTCCTGCATTTTTTCTTCTGGAAATGCTGGCAATCTGGTAAAATAAACCCAAAACGAATATTCAACTTGTGTATAATTGCAATATTTGAAAAAATCATTCCAAACTGTCTTGAATTGTGCTATAATCCATACTGGGGTAAATTGTAGATAAATTTGCCTGTTTTAACCTTTATTTTTCACGAAATAAGGGAAAGTATAAACAAATCAGAGGAGGACAGTCATGGCAACCAAGCAAACCTACAAATGGAGCGAGATCCGCATGGGCGCTCCCACGCTTTCCATGGCCCGTACGACCATTGAGACGGCTTTCTACGGCAACAACGTCGTCCGTGTGGACTCTCTGGCAGAAGCTTATCGCCTGGCCGCCGGTTCGCCCGGCACGGTGATCACCGATCTGCCTGTCTATAAGGCGCAGGAAATCGGCCTGCCCGACGACGCAAAGGTGCTGCTGTTCAACGACGGCATCGTCTATGGCCGCGCCGCCGCCGCCCGCCGCATCCTGGGCGAGCCCAACGTGAACGAAGAGGATTTCTGCGGCATCGTGCGCGAAGCCATCTATAACACCCGCAACCGCACGATGTATCACGCCCAGGTGCTTGTGGGTCTGGACCCCGAGTTCATGGTGAAGGCCCACCTGCTGATCCCCGAGAGCGAAGAGAACGTGATGTATTCCTGGATGCTGAACTTCCAGTATATGAACGAGGCCTATTCCAAGATGTATAAGGAAAGCCGCGTCATCGAGGGCGAAGGCGACATCTACATCTTCTCCGACCCGCAGTGGACCCCTTCGGCCGAATACCCGATGGGCCTGACCTTCTTCGACCCCAAGCACAACTGCGCGGCGCTGCTGGGCATGCGTTACTTCGGCGAGCACAAGAAGGGCACGCTCACACTGGCCTGGGGCTGCGCCAGCCGTCACGGCTACGCCAGCTGCCACGGCGGCCAGAAGCGCTACAACCTGAAGAACGGCAAGAAGTATGTGCTCGGCGTGTTCGGCCTGTCCGGCTCCGGCAAGTCCACGATCACCCACGCCCAGCATGACGGCAAGTATGACATCACCGTGCTGCATGACGACGCGTTCCTGATTTCCACCGAAGACGGTTCCTCCATCGCGCTGGAGCCCGCCTACTTCGACAAGACGCAGGACTACACGATGGACGACCCGAACAACAAGTATCTGGTCACCGTGCAGAACTGCGGCGCCACGCTGGATGAAGACGGCAAAGTGGTGCTGGTGACTGAAGACGTGCGCAACGGCAACGGCCGCGCCGTGAAGTCCATCCTGTGGAGCCCCAACCGCCAGAACCGCTTCCAGGAGCCGGTGGACGCCATCATGTGGATCATGAAGGATCCCACGCTGCCGCCGATCCTGAAGATCACCGACCCCACGCTTGCCAGCACCATGGGCGCCACCCTGGCCACCAAGCGCACCAGCGCCGAGCGTCTGGCCGCCGGTGTGGACCCGAACGCCCTGGTCATCGAGCCCTACGCCAACCCCTTCCGCACCTACCCGCTGTCCATTGACTACACCGAGTTCAAGAAGCTCTTCACCGACCGCGGTGTGGCGTGCTACATCATCAACACCGGTGACTTCATGGGCAAGAAGATCAAGAAGGAAATCACGCTGGGCGTGATCGAGGGCATTGTGGAAGGCACCTCCACCTTCAAGGAAACCGGCATCGACGGCATCTCCTACCAGGTGGTGGAAGGCTTCGAGCCCAACTTCAAGGACGCCGAATACAAGAAGACCTTCGTCGCCCGCATCGCCGACCGCGTGGCCTTCATTGAAAAGCAGATCACCAACCGCGGCGGCATCGACAAGCTGCCCGACGAGGCGCTGGCTGCCATGAAGAAGGTTGCTGATCAGGCGAGCAAGCTGTAAGGCGAGCCAGATCCAAACCATAAACCAACCCCCTTCCCGGATCGGGAAGGGGGTTTTGTTTGTTGATTCTTTTATCTTAATTGGTTATTATTATCACAGTATATTTCTGTGGGAGATCGCTGATGGAGATATCATGGCCGCAGAGCTATCTGAAGCGGAAGAGCAGGTTGTTGTTCTGGTCGTTTGCAACAATTCGAATGGTATACATCCTGAGCGAGATCCTATATCTGGTTACCGGAAACAACGATGCATACGATCTTTCCTTTTCATCACAAGGTTCAGTCGGATGGGCAAATTTTGTCCTGGTGATATTCGATAGCTCCTTGCTTTCTATGTTCGCATATCAATGCCACAGAAAAAGGCATAAATATCTTCTTTCCATGATTTCCGTTTTGAACTTCCTTCCGGCAGCATTGTTTATAGTTCACATCATTTTTTCCATACCCAATGCCAGTGGCAGCACACTGTCCAATATTGTTTCCGTTATCGGGTTCCTGGCTTTCGTCACTTGGTTTGTTCTGATGGTCGCATCATTGGCGAGCAAATGGTCAAATTCATTGCTTGATTCATCAGCAGTCGTCTCGATCGTATTTACTGCAACCATCATTCCATTGATAATAATCAGTGCGCTAATCGCAAGTGTCCTACATCTGGATATGGATAAGGCGCTTAACGTTGGCTACATATTTTACGTGTTCTTAGAGCTGTCGTATCTTTCCTACTTTGCTGTGCTGGCCTTTTCCAAGCCAACGCAGCCGAAAGCTTCAATTCAAGTGCAAGCACTTTAAGAGTGCCTCTGCCGCTAAAGACATGCTGCCCGACGAGGCGCTGGCTGCCGTGAAGAAGGTTACCGATCAGGCGAGCAAGCTGTAAGAAACTCCCTCCGCCCCCTGCGGGGGCACCTCCCTCAAAGAGGGAGGCAAGGAGGACTCCCTCATAAGTATCCGAAGCAAAAGCCCCGGGTGACCGGGGCTTTTGAACGCAGACTTTGCTAAAACTGCGCCGCGATGCTCTCCGTCAGCTCCTCAATGTCCCACTCCCGGCGCTTGCTCTTCCAGCCGATAAAGCCCCCGCCGGCCAGCCTGCCGCCGTTGGCCTCGATTGCTTTTCCAATCTCCTTGACGGCTCTGTTTCCGCCGGTCCAGCCACTGGCCCAGTGTTTGGTCACCAGCACGGCTGCCTTGCGGCCCAGCAAGGGCGGCATCATCATAAGATACGCCTTCATCGGCGTGCAGAGCTGAAAGCCCTGCACCGGTGCGGCAAACACCAATGTGTCATACTCCCGCAGGCTGGGCAAGGTGTTGAGGCGGATGTTTCCCGTGTCCTTAGGATCGCTGGCCAATGTGACGCGCTCGATGGCCACGGTGTGCCCCCGCGCCTTCAGCTTGTCACGCAGCTGCTGGGCAACAGCAAGTGTGTTGCCGGTCTGGGAATAGACGACGATGCCGATGTGCATGGCGGTTCCCCCATAATGATTCAATGGTATCATCTTATTGCACTGGGCGCCGGACGCAATCGGTAAAGTCCAAATTCCACAACAGGGATTTCCATATGTCGATATTGTTGTTTCTGCTATCCCGAGGCGGCCTATGCCGCCTCATTTAGTTTATGAAACATCCGGTTCCTCCAGGATCATCCGCTTCCAGCTTTCCTTCAATTCGGCATTGCTGTCCAGCCAGTCCTGCATCACGGTGAACAGCAGCATCCTGCGGTAGTTTACGAACAGACCGAGCCGCCCGAGCCATTGCCCGCTCAGGTGGTGCTCCCGCTCATAGCCGGCCAGGAAGCCGTGAAAGAACCGTTGCACCGCCGCGGCATCAGTCACAGGGCGCTCCATGCCGCCCCAGGTGAACAGCGCCGACTGCAGCGCGATGGCCATGTCGGTCATGAACCAGTGGTAGTTTGCCACGTCGAAGTCGATCACCTTCACCGCGCTGCCGTCAAAGAGGATGTTGTGGCCGTGGGGGTCGTTGTGGATGAAGCCGAAACAATCCCGCTCCATGGGCAATTGCTCCAGCCGCCGTTCCATTTCCACCCAGCGCTCCTTCACCTCGCTGTCGCGGCACCAGTCGCGGAAGCCGCGCACCTCATTGCGCCAGCCCAGCAGCGGCTGGCCGTCGGCGCCCTGGTGGGGCGACTGCCGCCAGTGCTCATATTGGCCGGCCAGCCGGTGCATGCGGCCCACTGCCGCGCCCCACTGGCCCAGCAGCGCATCATCCCACAGCTCCGGGGCCGGGGGCTCGCCCTCCGCGCGGTCCATGAGATAGCTCAGATAACCATACTGCCCGTCGTGGCTGTGGCGGTAGAGCCGGCCGCCGCCGTCCTTCACCGGGTTCACAACATCCGCACCGCGGCAGCCCAGATAAAACGCGAAGGCGACCCGCTCCTCCACCCGCTTCCTCGTGAAGGCAAAGGCCTCCTCCGGTTCCTTCCAGGCCAGCAGCTTGACGACCATGGGCTTGCCGTCCTGACGAAAGCTGAAGCAGATGCCGTCCGAATCCTCCCGGCCGCCGCCCAGGTATTCCACTGTGGAGTGGCTCAGGTCATAGGGTGACAGCAGGCTGTCGAGCGTGGTTTCACTGAGTTTGATCATCAGGCTCCTCCTGCCCTGCCGCTGCTGTCACAGCAGCCCCTTCACATACAGCAGCCTGGCCACACCCAGCGCCACCAGCGCGCCCACCGGCACCAGCACACTCACCTTGTCGCCCAGCGAGGGCATCAGGATGAAAAGCAGCAGCATCACCGCCATCGGCGCCACGGCGATCTTCCATCTCTGCGAGATCAGCACCACGCCCAGCGCGCCAAACAGCGCCGGCAGGATGTTGGCGAAGGCTGGCGCCAGCACCGGCGACTGCAGCACGGGCGTGAGCGGCGCCAGCATCAGGATGCCCAGCGCCAGGATCATCGACGTGACAATGGTGCTGGCGGCGATGGCGATGGAGGAAATGACCTCCGCCTCCTCCGTGCCCGGCGTCACCTTGGCGGCAGACATGGCGTTGATGGCACAGGGCACCTTCTGCGTGCTCAGGTTGCCGGTCACAAACCCCAGATAACTGCCGCTGGCCCCCAGCATGGGCACAAAGGTGAACACCTCAATGATGCCGACGGTCCAGAAAATGGGGGCCACGGCGATGAAGCCCTTAAACAGCTGCAGCGGCTGGGGCCAGGCGTTGTAGGCAATGCAGATCGCCGTGGGCAGCGCGATCATCAGCAGCAACGCGGAGATCACCCAGATGCGCCCGGCAAAGTGAATCGACTCCATATAATCCCGTTTCTTGCTCATGGTGCGTTCCTCCCCAACCTCAAGACAGCCAGCCGGTGAGCGGTATGGCCGAGGCCATTGACAGCAGCATGCTCAGCGGCAGCGCGTATTCTTCCAGCCATTTCAATTTCGCAAACCGAATCAGCACTCCCAGGATCAGCATCACCAGCACCGAGACAAGCATCACCAGCACCGGCACCCATCCGGCAATGCCGGTGCGGATGTCTTTGAACACCATGCCCTGAAAGGCTGACACCATGCCCACCAGCAGCGAGGCCACGAAGATCTCGCCTCACTTCTTGTCTTTGGCGCCCAAACTCATCACGCCGCCCTGTATCTTCTTGGTAAACAGGGGCACCAGGATCATGCCGGGGATGATGCCCAGCGTCATCACCCACACGATCGTGGCAAAGGCCTGCGGGTTGGTGATGGGCTCGGCCACGCTCACGCCGGTGGCGGTGGCCCCGGCGGTGGCGGCGGCCAGCTCATAGGTGAGCGCGCCGATGATGTTTTCCCGGATCCACGGCAGGGGCAGGCCCAGGAACTTGCTCATCGTGATCACGCCCAGCAGGATGGCGATGCCCGGCGCGATGGAAAACAGCGCGCTGGAAATCACCGTGTCGCGCAGCACCGAAGTCTTCATGCCCAGCTGCTTGGCGCGCCGCCAGGACTTGATGAGAAAAAACAATGATTGGGCAAGCACAAACAACACGATGATGGCAGCCGCGATGAACAGGAATCCGCTGTTTACATTGAATTCCAATGAAATGCCTCCCCCTCCCGGTAAAGTTAAAAAAAGTATAGTACAGGCATCGGAATATTACAATCATTGCCAACGGGGGCCTGCTTGGTTGTGCCTCTTCCTCCATTGTGTTAAGATCTTACATTATTGTCAATTATTGTCGAAATATGAGGCTGACCATATGTCAAAAACGGGCAGGGCCAACCAATTCCTCAACATCGCGCAGACAATGTCCATTCTGGCACTGATCGCACTGGTGTCGGTTGTGCTGCATCTGGCCAACGGCATTCAGGGCAACGCAAGGGTAGTCAACTATGCCGGGATGGTCCGCGGCGCCACGCAGCGGCTGGTAAAGCTGGAGATTGCAAACCGCCCAAACGACCCTTTGATCACCAGGCTGGACGCCATCATCGCCAACCTGAAAACAGGGGAAGGCGCCTTTCAGTTGAACCGGCTGGAAGACAAAGACTATCAGGACAGCCTTGCCCGCCAAACGGTGATGTGGGAGCATTTAAAGCAGCAGATTATGGCAGCCCGGTCTGATCACGCCCTGTTTCCCGGGCTGGTGGATCTCAGCGAGCAATACTTTGACCTGGCAAACAACACGGCGCAAATCGCCGAGCGCTACTCCGAGCGGATGGCGGCGTCGCTGCACGGCATCCAGGTGGCGCTGGCAGCCGACGCGCTGCTGATCCTTTCCTTCCTGGCATATAAGACCGCGGCGGCACTCGCCCTCCGGCGGAAAAACGTTTTGCTGAAAGACATGGCCGAAGTGGACGAAAACACGGGCCTGCCCAACAAGGGCCGGTGCGACAGGCTGCTGGCCGAAACCGGCGAGCTGCGCGGCGGCACACGGCACGCCTGCATCATGTTTGACCTGAACAACCTGAAGGCCGTGAACGACTCGCTCGGCCACAAGGCGGGAGACGAGCTGATCCTGAGCTTCGCGCGAATCCTGAGGGGTACCACGCCGGACAGTGTGTTCGTGGGGCGCTACGGGGGCGATGAGTTCATTGCCGTATTGCGCGGCACCAACAAAGAGCAGGTGCAAGCCCTGCTGCGCGAAATCGATGCGCAGGTTGCGGCGTTCAACGGAAAAAAGAACGGCATAGCCATTGACTACGCCGTGGGCTATGGCATCTCCGGCACGAAACCCTGCACACTGCGGGATCTGCTAAACCAGGCGGACACCAATATGTATCAGGACAAGGCCAGAAAGAAGTCACAGAGAGCGGGTCGTTGATCAGGACCGAGTTTGTTTGTTACAGCCACCCCGTTGGGGTATACTGGTGCCGAGATCCGAAAGGGGACGAAAGATGGACCAGCAGATCATGGATGAGCAGCAGATCATGAAAGGCAGGAGCAAGCACTTGCTTTGGGCGGTGCTGGCATTCCTGCTGTGTTCGACCGCGTTGAATAATTTCCAGGAGCCATTGCTGCAGTTGATCAGCCGCTCGGCTGATTCAGCGGCGCTGCCTGTGGTGTTGGCGGTGGCCAAGACACTGCTGCAGTCTGGCAGCTGGTTTGCAATACTGCTCCTATACGCGCTGTCATGCAACGTAAAAACATACAAGGTCATTTTCATTGTGCTGGCTGCGATGCAGATCCCCTCTGCCGCCGGAGGGTTCCTCTCCAGCTTGTACATCATGCGTGTGCAGACCGGGCAGGGCGGCAATGGCAATGAGTTCTTCTTTCTGCTGGGTGTTGCCTCGGCATTGAACATCATCAATCTGTTGGCGTGGGTGGCCTGCCTTGCCGTTGTTGTGTTCAGCAAATGGTCAGGGGCATTGCTGCGGGTGGCCGCCGGCGTTCTTGCTCTGCATTTCCTTTTGTCAATTGTATACAGCCTGACAGCCCAGTATCTCTACGACTTCCTGATTGAACGGTCTGACCCGAAGCAATTTTCCACCACCCTTGCTGCGATCAATGCTGTGCAAACCGTGTTTTATCTGCTGGCATCCGGCTTCTTCTTCGGTGTGATGTCCTTTGGGAAGCACAGGCAGCCCAAGGCGCCTCAGGCGGCGGTTTCCGCCTGAGGGCAAGCATGGGATATTGCTATTTGCAGGGCAGCATGTGAAGTGCTCAAATCAACGGAAAGACCAGTTCGGAAACGGCCGGATAATGAGGAGAATGAAAGACAGGATGCCGCCAACGATAACGCCCACCATAAACAGCGTCTTGGCTGTTTGAATCTTGTGCTCCGCATCGCCAAGATCACCGTTGCGGTAACTGGTTTTGGCCAAGCCCGCAAAGACGGCCCCAATGATGCCCAGCACCTGGCAGCAGCACAGCGCACAAATGATGTTCAGCACCAGCCAGAGGGTGGAATCGTCTTTTACCGGCACATAGACCACGCGATCCTTTGCCGGCGAGGGCATGTAGGGCTGCTCGCCCAGCGGCGCGCCGCAGGTCTGGCAGGTCTTGTTGCTGTTGGAGTTGTTGGTGCCGCATTGCGGGCAGTACTGCATGGTCGCCTCCCGGTGTGTTGATGGCAATAGTATAACTTATTTCATTGAAGATTGTAAATATTCGCCATTTTCGGCCTCTGGAGTGCCTTCAAGGAGGTCAAATCGCTGGTTCGAAGCATGGTCTTTACACACTTTCGGTCAAATTGCTCAGTTGGCACATCCTTAAATATCATGTATAATAAATAATTATGCATCGGGCCTTATACCGTTTTAGCGAGGGACTCAATGAACGAAATCAAGCGCCTGCAAGCCCTTGGAATATCCCCGGCCAACATTCTGCTGCCCCGCGAGGGCACCGACATGGAGCGTTGGGCCGCCATCGCCTGCGACCAGTATTCCTCCGAACCGGAGTATTGGGAGAAGGCCTATGCGTTTGTGGGCGGCAGCCCCTCCACGCTGAAGCTGATCATCCCCGAGGCCTATCTGGAAACGCCGCGGGCTGAGGCGCTGCAGCGCAGCACCATTGCGGAAATGCAGGCCTATCTGGACGGCGGCGTGCTGCGGGAGATCACCGAAAGCTTCGTGTATGTGGAGCGCAAGACGCCTCATGCCGAATGCCGCCGGGGGCTCGTGGCCGCCTTTGACCTGGAGAAGTATGAGTTTGCACCGGGCAACCAAATGCCCATCCGAGCCACCGAGGGCACGATCCTCTCGCGCCTCCCGCCGAGGATGGCTGTGCGCAAGCAAGCGGCGCTGGAGTGCCCCCATGTGATGATTCTGATTGACGACCCCGGCCGCACCGTGATCGAGCCGCTGGCCGGGCGGAAGGGCGATCTGCAGCCGCTGTATGCCACAGAACTGATGGCGGGGGCCGGCAGCGTGGCCGGCTGGCGGGTGAGCGGCGCGGAGCGCTTCGTACCCATCGCTGCGGCTCTGGAGGCTCTGGCGGAGAAGGGCGGCATGCTCTTTGCCGTGGGCGACGGCAACCACTCTCTGGCCACGGCCAAGGCCTGCTGGGACGAGCTGAAGCCCACGCTCACCGAGGCGGAGCGGGAAACCCATCCGGCCCGCTGGGCGCTGGCGGAGCTGGTGAACATCCATGACGAGGGCTTGCAGTTTCACCCGATCCACCGCGTGGTGTTCCGCGCAGACCCGGTGGAACTGGTGGCGATGCTGCTCTGGGAAATGAACAAGCGGGGCTGGGCCGCCTCGATGGGCGAGGAGCCCGCCGGAGCCCAGTCCATTGAATACTCCTGCGCGCAGGACCACGGCTGGATCAACGTGGCCAGGCCCGAAAGCCCGCTGGCCTGCGGCACGCTGCAGCAGGCGCTGGACGCTGTGCTGCCCACGTTTGCCGGCGCCGCGCTGGATTATGTGCACGGCGACGGGTCGGCAGTGGCGCTGGGCCACCAGGAGGGCAACATCGCGCTGCTGCTGCAAGCGATGGACAAAGCGGAGCTTTTCCCCGCCGTGGAGCGGCTGGGCGTGCTGCCGCGCAAGGCCTTTTCCATGGGCGAGGCCGATGAAAAGCGCTTCTATCTGGAGTGCCGCAAAATCCGTTAATCTATTTCCGAAGGGGTTTTCATATGGGTGTCAAGGCAGTGAAATTCGGCGGGTCGTCATTGGCCAGCGCCGAGCAGTTTCAAAAGGTCATCTCGATCATCCGCGCCGACCCAGCCCGCACCGTGGTGGTGCCAAGCGCGCCGGGCAAACGCTTCAGCGACGACCAGAAGGTCACCGACATGCTCTATACCGTGCACAAAACGGCGCAATGCGGCGGTGACACGGCGGCAGAGCTTGGAGCGATCAAGGCCCGTTACGATGAAATCATCGCGGGGCTAGGCCTTGCCCTTGATCTTGCGGCGGAGTTTGAAGAAATCGCCCGAAAGCTGGCAGCGGGGGCTTCCGCCGATTATGCCGCCAGCCGCGGGGAATATCTGAACGGCATCGTGATCGCGGCGGCGCTGGGTTTTGCCTTTCTGGACGCCGCAGAAGCGGTGTTCTTCCGCGAAAACGGCCAGCTGGATGAGGAGCGCACCTATGCCACGCTGGGCGAAGCGCTGAAAAAGCACCCACAGGCCGTGCTGCCCGGCTTCTATGGCAGCATGCCCGACGGGAGCATCCGCACCTTTTCGCGGGGCGGCAGCGACATCACCGGGGCGTTGGCCGCCAGAGCCGCCTGCGCCGAGGTGTATGAAAACTGGACCGACGTGTCCGGAGTGCTGGCGGCGGATCCGCGCATCATCAAAAACGCCCGCACAATCAAGGCCATCACCTACAGGGAGCTCCGGGAAATGTCCTATATGGGCGCCACGGTGCTGCATGAGGACGCAATCTTCCCCGTGCGCCGGGCCGGCATCCCGATCCGCATTTTAAACACCAATGCTCCGGAAGAGCCCGGCACGCTGATCACCGCCGACTCCGCCGAAGGCGCGGCCACGATCGTGACCGGCATCGCGGGCCGCCGCGGCTTCTCGGTCATCGGAATTGAAAAGGCGATGATGAACAGCGAGCTGGGCTTTGGCCGAAGGGTGCTGCAGGTGCTGGATGAGTGCGGCATCTCCTTTGAACACCTGCCCACCGGCATCGACACACTCTCGGTGGTGGTGGAGAGCCAGTATCTGAACGGCAACCGCGACGGGATCCTCAACAACATCCGCGACGCGGTGCAGCCCGACGACATCAACTGCATCGACGGCATGGCGCTGATCGCCACGGTGGGCCGGGGCATGGTCAGCAGCAAGGGCACCGCCGCCCGCCTGTTTGGCGCGCTGGCCGCTGCCGGCATCAACATCCGCATGATCGACCAGGGCTCCAGCGAGCTCAACATCATCGTGGGCGTGGAGGAAGGCGACTTTGAGGCGGCCATCGCGGCGATTTATCGGGAGTTTATTGAAGTCTAGTACTTTTGTGTGGCAAAAGTACCATGCGCATCGCCTTGCTTGCGTCCAGCAAGCTGGTCATGCCATATGGCATGACCTGGCGATGCTAGAACCCCCTTAAGAGCCGGAACGACGATTTATTAATGCTTGAACAACCGACTCCCCACCCCCTTTGTTTTTGCCGAAGGCAAAAATTCAAGGGGGGATGCCCCCGCAGGGGCAGGGGGGATTTTAAGGAGATCGTTTATGGACATCCTGACCGTGCTGCGCTCGCTGGGCAGCGTGGCGGTCATCCTGGTCCTGGTGGGCCTGGGCGTTTTCGTGGATAAGAAGAACTGGTTCCCCGGTGAAAGCTGGCGGGGATTGGGCAATCTGGTGGTCAACATCGCCATGCCCTGCTCGGCCTTCTACTATATTGCCAGCCCCACCGACGGGTTCACCAGGCAATCGCTGGCCGAAGCGGGCCTGGGCATGCTGGCCTATGGCGTGATGATGCTGGTGATCTGGCTGCTGGCGCTGGGCGGCGCGGCTGTTTTCAAGATGGACAAAAACCGCCGGGGCACGTTTGCAGCAATGGCGGCCTTTTCCAACACCGTGTTCATCGGCCTGCCGATGACGGCCATGCTGTTTGGCGACGGCGCGGTCAAATATGCCTTTATGGCCTTTTTGCCCAACACGCTGCTGTTTTGGACGGTGGGCGTGTTCGCGATCCGCCGTGACGGAGAGCCGGGCGCGTCGTTCTTCTCCAAGGGCTGGTACAAACGGTTGCTGAACCCGGCGCTGGCCGCCACGCTGCTGGGGCTCGCGCTGGTGCTGCTGGGCATCAAGCCCCCCACGCTGCTGCTGCAGGGCGTGCGCACAGTGAGCGGCATGGTGTCGCCGGTGGCGCTCATTTTCTGCGGTATCCTGCTGAGCCGCATGGGTTTGAAGAACCTCAAAATCAAAACAAGCCAGTTTGCCGTGATGTTTTTCCGGTTTGCGGCCTCCCCCGTGATCACCTATCTGGTGCTCACCGCGGTGGGCGCCGGCGATATGATGACCCGCGTGCTGATCGCGCAGGCCTCCATGCCAGTGATGTCGCAAACCACAATCATCGCCGGCCTCTACCGCGCCGATGCCGATTATGCCGCCACCGGCTTCATGCTGACCACGGTGGCGTCGGTTGTGGCGATGCCGTTGATCATGGCGTTGATGGATTTGGTGATGTGATTACTCCCTCCGGCGGCTTCGCCGCCACCTCCCTCATTTACCCCCACCGCCTGCGGCGGTGTCACCCCTAAAAGGGTGATATGGAGGGAGGCAAGTGCGTCAATGTCAGTATAATCGGGTGCAACTTGTCCCCCTCATTGAGGGGGATGCCGCCAGTGGCGGCAGGTGGAGTTGCACGGACTCTCGCAATGTTTACCCTTTATTGTGCGTTTTGCTTGAATGTTTGCAAATCCTCACGAAAATCTTTCATTTACAGATCAAAAAAACAGGTTATAATAGTGTGGTCGGGAGAAATCCCGAACATTTATTAAGTTTTTACGCGGAGGGTTCGGCATGCCGGCTGTGAGAAGGCTGTTTGTGGAGAAAAAACCGGGGTTCGACGGCGCGGCGAAAGCCCTGCGGCACGACCTCCGGCACACGCTGGGGATCCTATCGCTGGAGCATGTGCGCGTGGTGCTGCGCTACGACGTGGCCGGCCTTTCCGACGCCGACTGGGAGAAGGCCAAAAGCGCCGTGTTTTCCGAGGCGGCGGTGGATGAGCTCACCGAAGGCGTGCTGAACACCGGAGATGCCGTCGTGTTCGCCGTGGAATACCTGCCGGGGCAGTTTGACCAGCGGGCCGATTCGGCGGCACAGTGTGTGCAGCTGTTGACCCAGGGTGAACCGCCGGAGGTGCGCTGCGCCACAGTCTATTTGCTCAGCGGCAGCCTTTCCCAAGAGGATGTGGCCCGAATCAAGGGCTATCTGATCAACCCGGTGGACAGCCGCGAGGCCGACCTTGCGCTGCCGGACCATCTGGGGCTGGACCTGGAAACCCCCGCCGATGTGGAGTTGCTCACAGGCTTCCGGGACCTGAGCATCGAAGGCATCGCGGCCATGCACAAGGAAATGGGCATGGCGATGAGCGTGACAGACCTCCAATTTGTGCAGCAGTATTACAGTAACGAAGAGCGGCGCGACCCCACGATCAGCGAGATCCGGGTGATGGACACCTATTGGTCCGACCACTGCCGCCACACCACCTTTTTGACCGAGCTCAATGACGTGCAGTTTGCCGACGGCACCGCCGCGGACCCGATCCGCCGGGCCTGGCAGGCCTATCAGACCGGGCGGGCGGAGGTGTATGCCGGGCGGAAAGCGAAGCCGGTGTGCCTGATGGACGTGGCCACGATGGGCATGAAGCTGCTGAAACAGCAGGGAAAGCTCAAAGACCTGGATGAGTCCGACGAGATCAACGCCTGCAGCATTGAGGCCGACGTGGATGTGGACGGCAAGCCGCAGCGCTGGCTCATTGAGTTTAAGAACGAGACCCACAACCACCCCACAGAAATCGAGCCCTTCGGCGGCGCGGCCACCTGCTTGGGCGGGGCGATCCGCGATCCGCTCTCCATGCGGGCCTATGTGTATCAGGCCATGCGCGTGACCGGCGCTGCCGACCCGCGCACGCCTTTGAAAGACACAATCCCCGGCAAGCTGCCGCAACGGAAGATCACCAGAGAAGCCGCCCACGGCTATTCCAGTTACGGCAACCAGATCGGCCTGGCCACCGGGCAGGTGACGGAGTTCTACCACCCCGGTTATGCCGCCAAGCGCATGGAGCTGGGTGCGGTGATCGGCGCGGCCCCGAAGGCCAATGTGCGCCGCGAGGAACCCACCCCCGGCGATGTGGTGCTGCTGGTGGGCGGCCGCACCGGCCGCGATGGCTGCGGCGGCGCCACAGGCTCCAGCAAGGCCCACAACGAGGAGAGCATTGCCAAATGCGGCGCCGAGGTGCAGAAGGGCAACCCCCCCACCGAGCGCAAGCTGCAGCGGCTTTTCCGCAACCCCGCCGCCCAGCGGCTCATCAAGCGCTGCAATGACTTCGGGGCCGGCGGCGTGTGCGTGGCCATCGGCGAGCTGGCCGACGGCCTGGACATTGACCTGGACGCCGTGCCCAAAAAGTATGAGGGGCTGGACGGCACCGAGCTTGCCATCAGCGAGTCGCAGGAGCGCATGGCCGTGGTCGTGAGCGCCGAAGACGCGCAGGCCTTTGCAGAGCTGGCCGACGGAGAAAACCTGGAAGCAACCCCGGTGGCAATTGTTACAGACACCGGCCGCCTGCGCATGACCTGGCGCGGGCAGCGCATCATTGATATTTCCCGGGAATTTCTCAACACCAACGGCGCACCGCAGAGCGCCGCGGCATCTGTTGCTGCGCCGGATGTTTCGTCATATTTTGGCAATGGACAATCCTGCGAGATTGCCAATGTGGCGTACGCAGCGAACGTTAGCCCATTTCATCTGTTCAAAAAAGAAAATAAGCCCACTCGTGTAGGGGCCGGGCTCTGTACCGGCCCCAATGGTGGTGGATTCGTCAACTCATTGTTAACCCGCCTTGCAGACCTCAACGAATGCAGTCAGCGGGGCCTTATTGAAATGTTTGACAGCACCATCGGCGCGGGCTCGGTGTTGATGCCCTTTGGCGGCAAGCGCCAACTAACGCCGGCGCAGGCCATGGCGGCGCTGGTGCCGGTGGAAGGCGGCAGGACTGACACCTGCACCGTGATGGCCCATGGCTTCTATCCGAACCTTTCCAGCCTGAGCCCCTTCCACGGCGCCGTCTACGCGGTGCTGGAATCGCTGGCCCGGGTGGCGGCCGCCGGCGGCGACGCCGCCAAAAGCTGGCTGACGCTGCAGGAATACTTCGAACGGCTGGGCGGCGACCGGGCCCGCTGGGGCAAGCCGCTGGCGGCGCTGCTGGGCGCTTATTGGGCCCAGGTGAATCTTGATGTGGCGGCCATCGGCGGCAAAGACAGCATGTCCGGCAGCTTCCGTGACATGGACGTGCCGCCCACGCTGGTGAGCTTCGCCGTGTGCGTCTCCAAAGCGGAGCACACGATCTCCGCCGAGTTCAAACAGCCCGGCTCCGCCGTTGTGCTGCTGAGGCAGCCCCGCGATCCATTCGGCCTGCCGGATTTCGCAGCGTTCCGAGCCAACTGCGCCGCCGTGACCAACGCCATTGCAAATGGGTCTGTGCTGGCCGCCCACACCGTGGGCGAAGGCGGCGCCGCCACCGTTATCGCCAAGATGGCATTGGGCAACGGCATCGGCGCGACGCTTTTGGCAAGCCCCGACGGGCTCTTTGCACCGGAGCTGGGCAGCTTCGTGCTGGAAGTGGCACAGGGAGCCGACTTATCAAAACTCTTCGCAGGGTTGGCATATGACGTTATTGGCACCACAACGGCAGAGGAAGCACTCACGTTGGGCGGTGAAACGGTCTCGCTCGTGGAGATCCAGAGCGCATGGGAGGCCCCGCTGGAGCCCATCTTCCCCACCGTGGCCGAGGGCGGCAGCGGTGCGATCCAGAGCGCCCATTACACCACCCGCAGCACCAGAAAGCCCAGGGTTTCCGTCGCCCGGCCCAGGGTGCTGATCCCTGTTTTCCCCGGCACCAACTGTGAGATTGACACGGCCAAGGCCTTTGAGAAAGCCGGCGCCGTGGCTGATGTATTCGTGGTGCGCAACCTCTCAAGCGCGGCCATCACCGAGAGCATGGCGTTGCTGGCCAAAAAGATCGGCCAGAGCCAGATCATCTGCCTGCCCGGCGGCTTTTCAGCCGGCGACGAGCCCGACGGCTCCGGCAAGTTCATCGCCGCGCTGCTGCGGGAGCCCGGCGTGTCTGAAGCGATCGCCGATCTGTTGGGCCGCCGCGACGGGCTGATGCTGGGCATCTGCAACGGCTTTCAGGCGCTGATCAAGCTGGGCCTGGTGCCCTATGGCGAGATACGCCCCATGAGTGCGGAAAGCCCCACGCTCACCTTCAACGCCATCGGCAGGCACCAGTCGCGGCTGTTCCGCGCGATGGCGGTGTCGGTGAAGTCACCCTGGATGGCGGGCCTCCGCTGCGGCGATGTGATCACAACAGCCATTAGCCATGGCGAAGGCCGTTTCGTGTGCAGCCAGGAAGAGTTTGACCGGCTGCTGGCCAACGGCCAGATCGCGATGCAATATGTGGACGAGAGCGGCAAGCCCACCTATGACACGCTCCACAACCCCAACGGCTCTTTCCACGCCGTGGAGGCCATCACCAGCCCCGACGGACGGGTGCTGGGCAAGATGGGCCACAACGAGCGGGCGGCGGAGCATTGCTTCCGCAACGTGCCGGGCAGGTATGACAGCGGCATCTTTGAGGCAGGGGTGCGGTATTACGAGTAGGCAGTAGTCAGTAGTCAGTAGTCAGTAGATAGAAGTTGAGAGTAGATCGCTGGCTGTAGTAATTGAAAGTGTACCTCATAAAACAGCAAAAGCGCGGCGCACCCGCGCTTTCTTCATGGGGATTGCCAGGGATTATTTTCCAAGCTTGCGCAGCAGCTCCCTGCGGCGCCGCTCCAGGTGATAGATGGACTGGATGCAGTCATCAGTCTGGCGGCTCAGGCGCATGATCTCAGTGCCGCGATCCTCACGGCCATTGTCATAATGGCACATATCGCAGCGAAAAACGGCATAGCGCACGCCCAACTCATCGGAAAGGCGCTTCACTCTGGCGCTTGTGTCTTCGATCTCCTGCTCCACTCTTCTCAACTCTCTGATCTGTTCGGCAGCGGCGACTTCACCCATTCGGAGGGAAGTCCTCTTCGGCGCAATAAGCCTGCCCGACTGCCTCATTCTGCCAGAAAGAATCATTTTATACTCCTTATAGTATAGTTCACATGCAAAATATACAATATCTAGCACATCTATAGCATACAATAATCAAATGCCTGATGCAATGTCTTTTATTGCTACATTTTGTAGAAATCACGAATCGTTTCTTATATTTTTATAAACAGAGCAACATATTCAGACGGGGTTCTTCATAAATCCACACCGCCCGAATCGCGCAGGTTGACCGACAGGTGAAATTAAAACTGGTTTGTTTCCTCTTCGCTCAGGCTGTACAGCTGGCGGTTGTGCAGCGTCCAGAGCCGCTCGGAGAACCGCCCTGGCGGCGTGTCATCCAGCGTCTTGTGCATGTCATACATTCTGGCGTCAATGATGTCCAGATAATGCAGGATCTCCGCCTCCGGAAACATGGGCCTGCGGGGGCTGCCATATTCGGGCTCATAATGATGAGCCAGCAGCATGTGCTCCACAAGCGTGGCGATCTTCGGATCCAGGCCCACGCGCTCGGCAGCTTTGTTCACCCACAAAATGCCCTGCACAATGTGGCCCAGCAGCATGCCGTCGCGGGTGTAGTCGGTGGCGATGCCGGTGTTGGTGGCATCCAGTTCAAAGAGCTTGGCCATGTCGTGCAGGATTGCGCCGGCATAGATCAGATCGGCGCGCAAAAATGGATACACCTTCACGATGCCCTCGGCCACCCGGAGCATGGACAGCGTGTGATACAGCAGGCCCGAACGCACCGAGTGATGGTTTTTCACAGCGGCCGGCCAGATCAGGAGCCGGTCCATGTTTTCCTCCATGGCCAGCTTCACCAGCGCCCGCAACTCCTTGTGGCCGATGCGGTCAGCATAAGCGTCCACCGCGAGAAACATTTCATCTCCGCTCACCGGGGCGCTGGGCACCAGGTCTTCCGGAGTAACCGGGTCCTCGGCGGTGGCATAGCGGAATTTGTCAATGCGCAGCTGCAGCTTGCCCTGGTATTCATTCACCAGGCCTTGCACCTTCACGATGGAGCCGGCGGCCGGGCAGCTCTCCGGCTCCGCCACGTCCCAGATCTTGCCGTTGATCTCACCGGTTTCATCGGCGATCGTATAGTCGCCATATTGGGAGTTGCCGTTGGAGGAGTTTTTGATGGCGGCAGTCTTCACCAGGTAAAAGCCCAGGATCGTCATACCCTTTTTCATGTCCGCGACTTTTATCAGGTCCATCCTCATTCTCCTTTGCATCCGCTGCCAGGCCCTGCGGCCGGGTCGGAATTCGACAGTGCATAATTATATCACAAAAGCATGGATTGGCAACCGCATGCAAGTGGATTCTCTCAGTGTTTCCTGCCGCGCCGCTGCAGCAAGCCCAGCAATGCGTGCAGTGGCACGGCTGCCAGCATGCCATAGAAAGCGGCCAGATGGATGGGGAACACAACCGGGCCGGCCACGCCGGACCGATACAGCACGCCGGTGACGGCATTGACCAGTGTGCCCACAGCGACAACCAGCGCCGTGGCTTTCAACAGCAAGGCCATGACCCTGCGCTTCGTGAAATCCGCTTTGTTGGGCAGAACCATCCTGCCGAATGCCTTCAGGATCATCGCGCGGTTCTTGCTGGCGATCAGGAAAACCGCCGGGGCCGCGAGGATCAGCAGCCCGGTGAAAAAATGCACCGTGGAAAGCACAGGGTAGTAGCCGGTCCGCCCAATGAGGCCGGTCAGCAAATTCGAAAGGATAAACACCGCGAAGGTCGTGTGAAACCGGCCCACCGGTGACTTTAAGAACGTAACAAAACTTTTCATCAAAACACCCCTCTCCATACTCTCTCTTATCACGCAATATGGCGATCAGGCGCGCGTCGTCAGCCGGGCAGGCTGCCCTCCGGCGCGAAGCACCCGCGTGGCGTTCAGCACCGCCAGCAGCGCCACGCCCACATCGGCAAACACAGCCTCCCACATGGTGGCCACGCCCAGCGCAGCCAGCAGCAGGAACAGCCCCTTCACCGCGAGCGCAAACACGATGTTTTGCCACACGATGGCGCGGGTGCGCCGGGCCACGGTGATGGCGTCAGCCAGCCGCGAAGGCTCGTCGGTCATCAGCACCACGTCGGCAGCCTCAATGGCCGCGTCGGAGCCCAAAGCGCCCATGGCCACGCCGATGTCGGCTCTGGCCAGCACCGGAGCGTCATTGACGCCGTCGCCGGCAAAGAGCACTTTGCCCTTGGCCCCTTGGGCAAGCTTCTCTAAAGCCTCCACCTTACCCTCGGGCAGCAGGCCAGCATGCACCTCGTCAAGCCCCAGGGCGTTTCCCACTTCAGCCGCCACACCGGCAGCGTCGCCGGTGAGCATCGCGACGCGGCGCACCCCAAGCCTGCGGAGCGACTGCACGGCCTGCGCAGCGTCTGGCTTCACTTCGTCACGGATCAGGATCGCGCCGGCATATTGCCCGCCGATTGCCACATGCACCGCTGTGCCGGCACCGGCAGCTGCTCCCGAAACGGACTCCCGCTCCATGAGCTTCAGGCTGCCGGCAAGCACGTCGCGGCCATGGATCACAGCGCGGACTCCAAAGCCGGCCAGCTCCTCATAACCGGTGATCGCCGCGCGATCCGGCTCGCGGCCATATTCCCACAGGATGGACCGGGCGATCGGGTGGTTGGACTGGCTTTCGGCCAGCGCCGCCGCCTCCAGCACCTCCCCCCGCGAAAACCCGCTTGCGGGCAGGATCTCCGAAACCCGAAACACGCCCCCGGTGAGCGTGCCCGTTTTGTCGAACACGACGGTGTCCACACGGGTGAGCGCATCCAGATAGTTGCCGCCTTTCACCAGGATGCCCCGGCGGGACGCGCCGCCGATGCCACCGAAAAAGCCCAGCGGGATCGAGATCACCAGCGCGCAGGGGCAGGACACCACAAGGAAGATGAGCGCCCGGTTGAGCCACACGGTGAAGGATCCGGCGCCCAGCAGCGGCGGCAGCACCGCCAGGACCACGGCGGCGAACACCACCGCCGGCGTGTAGTAGCGGGCAAACTTGGTGATGAAGCTTTCCGCCGGGGCCTTGCGGCCGGCGGCGTTTTGCACCAGGTCAAGGATTCTGGACACGGTGGACTCCCCAAACGAGCGGGTGACTTCCACAGTGATCAGGCCGGTGATGTTGATCGAGCCGGAAATCACAGCGTCGCCGGCAGCCGCGTCGCGAGGCAGCGACTCGCCGGTGAGCGCCGAGGTGTCCAGCGCGGTGGCGCCGCTCAGCACCACACCGTCCAGCGGCACTTTATCTCCGGGCCGCACCAAAATGCGGTCGCCGGGCTTCACATCCTTCGGATCCACACGGCGGACTTCGCCATGACTATCGAGCAGGTTGGCATAGTCCGGCCGGATGTCCATCAGCTTGCCGATGGAGCGGCGGGAGCGGTGCACCGCCATGTCCTGGAATAGCTCGCCCACCTGGTAAAACAGCATCACCGCCACGGCTTCCGGATACTCCCCGATGGCAAACGCACCGGCGGATGCCACGGTCATCAAGAAGTTCTCGTCAAAGACACGGCCGCGGAGGATGTTTTTGACAGCCTTCCACAGCACGTCGCCGCCGGCCAGCAGCCAGCCGGCCAGATAAACCGCCAGCGCCACGGCACCGACAGGCTTCCACAGAAAGCCCGCCGCCAGCACCGCGCCGGCCAATACAAATCGGATGATCTTCCAAACCGGCACCGGGAACCGGTCCTTTTCCCGCGGTGCGGAGGCGTCTTCCTCGCGCACCGTGATGCCTTCCTCCACATCCGTGGCGATCGTCGCGGCCTGGCCGGCGATTGCGGCCATGTCGCAGCCCTGCTCGCCGGTGATGGTGAGCCGGCAGGAGGCAAAATCCACCGCGGCATCCTGCACGCCGTCAATGCGGCGCACCCGGTCTTCGATCTTGGCCGCACAGCTGGCGCAGGCAAGGCCGTCCAGCACAAGGCGTTTCTTGTCGTTCATGGTTTCCTCCCCTCCCCCACATGGGCAAGGCCCTGGCGGAACATGATTCCGACATGGTCATCGTCCAGCGAATAATAAACCACTTTGCCCTCCCGGCGGTATTTGACCAACCGGGCCTGCTTCAGCACCCGCAACTGGTGTGAGATCGCCGATTGCGTCATATTGAGCAGCGTCGCGATGTCGCACACGCACAGCTCGGCGGCGTCCAGCGCGCAGAGGATCTTGACCCTGGTGGTGTCGCCAAACACCTTGAAGAGCTCCGCCAGGTCGTAAAGGCTTTCCTCCGCCGGCATGCTGCCATTCACGCGTCCGATCAGGTCGGAATGGATCACATTGCAGTCGCAGCGGTCTGTCTCACGGATTTCATCGGGCATGGTGGCACGTCCTCTCATTATCTCATATGTTCATATGAGCAGTTGTTCAATCGTTTGATTGTATTATATGCTCTTTCAAAAAAGATGTCAACTTGGGATTCGTCAAACAACCAGATGTTTTATTTGATGTTGTTCATCAACTCCGCATAGCGCGCCGTCGCGGCGGCACTTGCCGCTCCCTTGCGGCAAAACGCAAACTGCCGAAGCTTGGGGTTGGTTTCTTCCACGACCACCTGCCCATCCACAAGCCTGGATTGCAGGTGTGAAAGGGCTTCCTGAAAGCGGCGGTCGCCCCTGGCGCAATCGTAAAAGGACAACACATAGACATAATAAAAAATGTTGTATTTCAAAAAGGGGAATTCCACACGCAGGAACTGTTTGCCGATGCCATAGTGGCAGGGGCCCAGGGGCAGACGGGTCTCCCAGTGCCGCAGCAGGAACTCCACCGCCCGGTCAAGCCGTTCCTCCCGGTTAATCATGGCGGTGTAGCGGAAGGTATCCAGGATTTCCAGCGTGGGGCCAGGATTGGAGAACTCCGTTTCCGGCCCATGCCCGAAGAAAAACTTATTGCAGCGCCAGCCGCCATCCCCATGCTGGGTGGCCAGCAGGTGCTGGAACGATGTTTGCACCCGCTCATCTTCCGAAAGCCCTAGCCGGCACAGCAGCCGGACAGCCTGCGCCGTCTGGCAGGGGTATACTGATCCGGGGGCAATGGCAAACCGCCCATCCGCCCGCCATTTGGACAGGACCAACTCCACAGCGCCCCGCATGGCAGGGTCGTCAAGCCCGACGCCAAGCTCGCTCAGCAGGAAGGCGGCGTTGACCGTACTGAAGGGGTTGCCGGCATACACGCGGCCATCGGCTGTGGCCCAGAAGTCGCCGCCGTTGGTGTGGCGAAGGGCAAGGATGTGGTCGATGTCGGATTGATAAGGATTGGGCATGGCGGCCTCCTGTGTATCCGTTCCTATGGCATAAGGGAGTCCCCATGGAAATACCCCTTGCGGGGGCATCCCCCCTTGCCCAGCGCCTGGATGGCGCAAGCCAAGCATGCCGGGTTATGCCGAAGGCATTGCCAGCCTGCAAGGATGCAGGCGAGGCATGCGCAGGAACGCATTAACGGGCGCAAGGGCGGGTGGAATGTGTCAACTCCTGAGAACCCATGGAACTCCTTGCACTGAAACACAAGCGTTGCTGCGGCAGGAAATCCCCCCTGGCTCTGCGGAGCCATCCCCCCTTGAACGCCCTGCGGGCGCAAGGGCGGGTGAGGAGCGCTTTCACAAGCTCAGCATTGGGATAAAAGCTGCTGTACACTCTCATCTATTTCAAGGCAGACGGCAGAAAAATCATTACGGATCCGATCATTTGAAAATCGGATCACGGTAACACCATACGCATTCAGAATCTTTGTTCTGGCCTCATCGTGCCCGATACCCTGTTCAGTGAAGTGCTGGTTTCCATCTAGTTCAATCCCTAGCCTACATTTGGAACAGTAGAAGTCGAGAATGTAGCACTCAATAACCTTCTGCCGTAGAAACCGAACCGGATAGCTTCGCAGATATTGATACCAAAGCTTTTGCTCTTCTTCCGTCATGCTGCGTCTGAGCCTCTTGGCATTACCGATCACTTTGCTTTGATATGGCTGATGCAACGGAAGCTTCATATGACCTCCCAGACTTGAGAAGCATACAATTGCTTGAAAACCTGCTCTGTACCCACCCTTGTCGATGCCATCAGGCATCGATTCAAGGGGGGATGTCACCTGCAGGCGACAGGCCTTAGCCTCCGGCTTTACGCAATGTCGGCGCTAGCTGATATGAGAGCAAAGCCGAGTATTATCCCAGGCCGACGTGTAGGACACATGCACGCATGTGTTCGGGCGGCGGCCGTGAAGCGGCTTGCGAAGCAAACGCAGGGACATTGCGAAGCAATGCGATGAGGGGGGATTTCTAGGACCAGGGGGGCTGCCGCAGCAGCAAACAATCACGCCCTCAGCAAAACCTCTCCCCCGCACACCTTCGCCGCCTCTACCGCCGCGCGGATCTCCTCGGTGCTGTGGCCGGCGGCCAACACGCGGAAGCGGTCGGTGGGCTTGTAGCTGGGCGGCACGCGGTAGGCCTGCAGCGCATAGCGGCGGACGGGCTGGATGGAAAGCGCGATCTGCTCAATGTCGGCCACGGTGAGCTGGGGCAAAAAGGTGGTGCGGCACTCCCAGGGCAGGCTGGCCGCCCGCAGCAGCGCAAGAGTTTCAAACACGGCGGCGGGGTCGGCACCGTCACCGCAGTATTCACGATAACGGCCCCAGGGGGCTTTCACATCCATGGCCACATAGTCGAGCAGGCGCTGCTGCAGCAGGGCGCGGACCACGTCGGGCCGGGAGCCGTTGGTGTCCAGCTTGCACAGATAGCCCATGGCCTTGATCCGCCCGATGAAAGCAAGCAGGTCCGGCTGAAGCGTGGGCTCGCCGCCGGTGATCACCACGGCGTCCAGCAAGCCCCGGCGTTTCTCCAGAAAATCCCAAACAGGCTCCTCCGGGATTTCCGGGGAGCCTGCGGAGATGATGCTTCGATTGTGGCAGAAAAAGCAGTCGTAGTTGCAACCGGCCAGGAAAGCCACCGCGGCGATCCTGCCGGGATAGTCCACAAAGGAATTTCGAGTGAACCCGGCGAGTTTCATCGTCTATACCAGCGCGTCGGCTTGGATTTCATACTTGCGCCGGTCGGCGTACTCCTGCCGCTTACCCCGGTTGTAGTTCTGCACGGGCCTGAGATAACCGGTCACGCGGGACCACACTTCCGTTTCGGCGCCGCACTCCGGGCAGGAGAAGTGCTCTCCGGCGACATAGCCGTGGGTGTTGCAGATCGAGAACGTGGGCGTGATGGAGATATAGGGCAGCTTGTAGTTGGTGAAGATCTTCTTGATCAGGCTCTTGCACACCTCGGTGTCATAAAGCCGCTCGCCCAGATAAAGATGCAGCACCGTGCCGCCGGTGTAGCCGCTCTGCAGGCTGTCCTGCAGATCCAACGTCTCAAAGATGTCCTCGGTATAGCCCACCGGCAATTGGGTGGAGTTGGTATAGTAAGGCGCGTCGGCGGTGCCGGCGGCGATGATATCGGGGTACTTCTGCCTGTCCAGCAGCGCCAGGCGGTAGCTGGTGCCCTCCGCCGGCGTGGCCTCCAGGTTGTAGAAGTTGCCTGTCTCCTCCTGGATCTCCATCAGGACGCCACGCATATACTCCATCATGCGGTTGGCAAAGTCCTGCCCCTCGGGGGTGGTGATGTCTTTGCCCATGAAGTTGAGGAGCGCCTCATTCATGCCCACAATGCCGATTGTGTTGAAGTGGTTGAACCAGTAGCGGCCCGTCCTCCCTTTCACATCCCGCAGATAGTAGGCGGAGTATGGATAAAGGCCTTTTTCAGTCTGGTCCTCAATGATCTTGCGCTTGATCTCCAGAGAAGCCTTGCCCAGATGGATCATGCGCCACAGCCGCGCCTTGAACTCGCTCTCGGTCTTGGAAAGATAACCGATGCGGGGCAGGTTGATCGTGAACACGCCGATGCTGCCGGTCATCGGGTTGCTGCCAAACAGGCCGCCGCCGCGCTTGCGAAGCTCGGTGGTGTCGAGCCTCAGGCGGCAGCACATGGAGACGGCGTCTTCCGGCGACAGATCGGAGGTGATGTAGTTGGAGAAATAGGGGATGCCATATTTGCAGGTGATCTCCATGAAGCGGTTGACCACCTCGCTGTCCCAGTCAAAATCCCTCGTCACGTTGATCGTGGGGATCGGGAACGTGAACACGCGGCCCTTGCTGTCGCCTTCCAGCATCACGTCGCAGAAGGCCTTGTTGAAGATGTCCATCTCGGCCTGGAAGTCGCCGTAGACGGCGTCTTTGTATTCCCCGCCAATGATCACGGCTTCGTCTTGCAGCATCTTGGGCACCACGATGTCAAAGGTCAGGTTGGAGAAGGGGCACTGGAAGCCCACGCGGGTGGGCACGTTGATGTTGAACACAAACTCCTGGATGGCCTGCTTGACCTGCCAGTAGCTCATGTTGTCATAGCGGATGAAGGGAGCGCAGTAGGTGTCAATGCTGCTCCAGGCTTGGGCGCCGGCTGTCTCGCCCTGGGTGGTGAACGTGGAATTGACAATCTGGCCCAGAAAGCTCCTCAGGTGCTTGGCCGGGCTGCTCTCCACCTTGCCGGACACGCCGCCGAAGCCGTCGCGCAGCAGCTGCCGCAAATCCCAGCCGGCGCAATAGGGGCCGAAGAAGCCCAGGTCATGCAGGTGGCAATCGCCGCTTGTGTGGGCGTCGCGGATGTCTTCCGGATAGATCTCATGCAGCCAATACTGCTTGGTAAACGCCTCGCGGATGTAGTTGTTGAGGCCGTTGATGCTGCGCTGGGTGTTTGCGTTTTCCTGGATGTGCCAGTCTTTATCCTGCAGATAATCGGTGAACATGTTGATCGTCGCGCCAATGAGCGCGTTCATCTCGCGGGCGCCCTTGCGCTTCTCGCGATAAAGGATGAAGGCCTTCGCCGTGCGGGCGTGGCCGTTTTCAATCAGCACCTTTTCCACAATGTCCTGGATGCCTTCCACCTCTGCCACGCCGTCGGGATACTTAAACGCGGCGAGATCCAACACCTGGGTGGCCAGCTCCTCGGCGCGGCCCAGGTCATTGCCGCCCACGGCGGTGGCCGCCTTGAAGATTGCCCAGGTGATTTTCTCCTTCTGAAACGGCTCCGTGGTTCCATTGCGCTTGCGGATGCTGATGATCATGTGCGGCCTCCTTGCCCATTCTCAGGGGTTCTTCCGTCGTGCTGCGCCTGGGCGCGAATGTGTCGGGAAAGAAAACACCCAGCACTGTCATACAAGGTGTTGTGGTGCTATTATACTATTAATACAATATCATGTATAGATGGAAAATAATGCTGATTTATGGAGATGTTTTTGCGGATTTGGGGAATCGCCCGCCGGCCCTTCAGGTGCCGGCGATCATCAGGATCACGGAGATCGTGGCCAGCAGCATGAAGGAATACATCAGCCATGAGCCGGACCGGGCATTGCCCTCCTGGCGCTCCACCATGCGGTCCAGGTCGTTGATGCGGTCAATATAGATGTCGGCAGTGGCGGTGGCCGCCGCAGGGTCGCTGAGCTCCGCCGCTTTCAGAAGCTTGTTCACATCGGCCCGCACCAACCCCTTGTGGGAGGCCGCGATGATCAAAAATGCCGCGCCGGCAAAAAACACCGCCATTGCCACAAAGGCCAGGATGGCCGACGCTGTGACATGGCCGGCGGCAGTCACATAATAATACACCCACATGCTGAAAGCCAGCGCCGCCAGGCCAAACAGTGGCAGCATGCCGGTGGCGCGGGCACGGCTTTTGTCCAGAGTCTCCAGCCGGATGGAATATTCGGTGAGAAGAGCGGTGAAGAACTGGCCGGCCTTCTGCCCGTTGTCGATAAACTGCATGGGTGATCCCTCCTATTATATAACGGCGATCCTTTGCCAAACTTAACAGGTAATACAACCCGTGGTATGATTCTTTCCGCCAGACCGCTACCGGCTGAGGCCGGCGAACCGGCAGGATGCCAGATCAGACACCTCCGGCCAATGAGCCGCCTTCCAATTATATCCCCATTCCCCGCAATGAACAATACAAAAAAGCACCAGCCGCAGGCCCCTTATTGACATCTTTTCTCAACCTGTGCTATAGTTCAGCCTGTTAAAAGGGAGTAGTTATCAAAACAGGGTCAACATGCTGGCGCTGCGCCTGGCCCTGTTTGCCAAGGAAGCGGATTCCGCGCGAAATTGGTTGGCGAGACTTTTGGCATGGCTTTGCTGTGCTAAAAGTCTTTTTTATTACACATGATACCGCATGGAGGAACCAAAATGAACGCTGCCCTCACGTCGCTTCTGATGGTGACGCTGGCAGAAATGGGCGACAAGACCCAGCTGCTGGCAATGGCCTTCGCAACCCGCTACAAGCCCTTCAAGGTGCTGCTTGGCGTGCTGATCGCCACGCTGCTGAACCACGCGCTGGCCGTGGCGCTCGGCGCGCTGCTGGCCGGCTACGAAATGATCCAGAACTGGATCCAGCTCGTGGCGGGGCTCTCCTTCCTGTTCTTCGGGCTGTGGTCTATCCGAGGTGACACTCTGGAGGGTGAAGACAAGAAGAAAACGCGCTTTGGCCCGGTGATGACGGTGGCCATCGCGTTCTTCATTGCAGAGCTTGGCGACAAGACGCAGCTTGCCACGATCTCGCTGGCAGCAAAGTATCCCCAGTCGCCCCTGTTCATCCTGATGGGCACCACCGGCGGCATGCTCATTGCCGACGGCATCGGTGTGTTTGCCGGCTGCGCGCTGTGCAAATGGGTGCCGGAGCGGGTGATCAAGCTGGTTTCCGCCGGGGCGTTCGTCGTGTTTGGCCTGGTGGGCGTGTGGCAGTCGCTCACGGAGAATTTTGCCATGGCCTGGCCGGCCGTTGCCGCCATCGACGGAGCCCTTGCCGTCGCGTGCGTGCTCATCGGCTGGTGGCTGCTGAAGCGCGCGCCCAAGGAAGGCGCGATGTGCGCCTGCCCCGCCCCCACCGGGGAGGCAGCGGAGCAGAGCGACGAAGAAAGGCACTGAATTCAGCCATTCGAAAGATGTTCGGCGCCGGCGATTTGTTGTATAATATTGGGCATTGGCAATGGATTGGAGCATAACAATGGTCAAGAGAAGATCGGCATTCATCGCCTGCGCCGTCGTGTTTGTGTTTACGGCGGCCACAGTGTGCATTCTTACAATTGCCGGATACCACCTGTTTATGGTGAACACCGGCCGCCTGCAAAGCCCGCAGCAGGAGCCGCAGGCCTCTGCCGCGGCCGGGAAGTACAGCCGTCTGGATGAGATCAGCAGCGTCTACCACAACGACGCGCTTACCGACGTGACCGACGAAAAGCTGCTGGATGGTGCCGCCAAAGGCATGGCCTGGGGCACCGGAGACGTTTACAGCGAGTTTTTCACCGCGGAGGAGTTCAAGGAATTCCAGCAGCAGGAAGAGGGCTCCTATGTGGGCATCGGTGTGGCGGTGAACGTGGATCCCGACGACAAGCTGATCACCGCCGTGACCGTGTATAAGGGCTCGCCGGCCGAAAAGGGCGGCATGCTGACCGGCGACAAGATCATCATGGTGGACGGCGAAGATGTGGCGGGCCTGAGCCTGGAGCAGACGGTGAAGCTGGTGCGCGGCGCCGCCGGCACCGAAGTGACGATCATGGTGCTGCGGGGCTCTGACCGCGTTGAGCTGAAGATGACCCGCGCCGAAGTGATCATGAACCGCACCGAGTGGGCGATGCTGGATAACAACATGGGCTATATCCGCATCCTCGAGTTCAACGGCAACGCCGCCACGCTGTTTGACAAGGCGGTCAAGGAGCTGAAGGCGCAGGGCATGAAGGGCCTGATCCTGGATCTGCGCAACAACCCCGGCGGAAGCCTGGATGTGGTGGCCCCCATCGCCGACGAGCTTTTCCCGGCGGGGCCCATCATCACGATGGTGGACCGCAACGGCAAAGAGGTGCCCCGCAGCCGCATCATGTCAGACGGAAGCTATCTGAATCTGCCGATGGTGGTGCTGGTGAACGAAAACAGCGCCAGCGCCTCGGAGCTTCTCTCCGGCGGCATACAGGACTATAAGGTTGGCAAACTGATCGGTGTGACCACCTACGGCAAGGGTGTGGCGCAGAGCTTCCACCAGCTGAAGGACGGCACATGGCTCAAATACACAGCCAGCAAATATCTGACCGGCGGCGGCCGCTGCCCGCAGGACACGGGCTTCACACCGGACGTGGTGGTGGAGCTGGATGAAAACGCCAAGAAGAACCCGATGATTTTCTCCCACAACCCGCCAACAGCGGAAGACAACCAGTTTATGCGGGCGGTCACCGAGCTGGCCAAGATGATGCAGGGGCAGTAACCGGCAGTCAGCAGACAGCCAGCCCATACCAGCCCGGATTCGCAAATAGCAGTTTTTGTAGGGGCGGCTCACGAGCCGCCCGCAACTCTATCGCCTGCGGGCGAGAAATCCCCCCCTGGCTCTGCGGAGCAGGGAAGTTTCCACCTAACACAGGAGATAATCCATGCACTACGAATCCCAACTGAACGCCCCTGAAAAAGCAGCCCGCCTGGCCGCGTTACGCGCCCTGGCGGCGAAGCCGCCCGGCGAGCAATTGCCGGGAAATGTAAATAACCACATCCACACCAACTATTCCTTCTCGCCTTATTCGCCGGCCATGGCGCTGTGGCGGGCCAGGCAGAGCGGCCTGGTCACCGCCGGCATCATGGATCACGACAGCATCGCCGGCGCCCCGGAGTTTCTGGAAGCAGGCGAGATCCTCGGCATGGCGGTGACCTGCGGCATTGAGTGCCGGGTGGATCTCAAGGATTCGCCCTGGGCCGGTTGCCGCATCAACAACCCCGATCAGAACGGCATCATCTACATGTCGCTGCACGGCGTGCCCAAGCGGTCCTTCGGGCTGGTGCAGCAGTTCTTTGCGCCATACCGCGAAGCCCGCAACCGCAGGAACCGCCGTATGGCGGATAACATCAACGGGCTGATGGAGCGTTTCGGCATATCAATTGATTTTGACCGCGACGTGCTGCCGCTATCAATGTGGCACGACGGCGGGGCCGTGACCGAGCGGCATTTGGTGATGGCACTGTGCCGTGCATTGGCCCAGGTCTATGGCCGTGGGCCGGCGCTTTTGGAGTTTATGGAAAGGATGCTGGGGCTGGAGGTGCCGGAGAAGACCCGCCAGCAGCTCTCCGACAGCCAAAACCCCTACTATGATTATGACCTGCTGGGTGTGCTGAAGGGCCACTTTGTGCAGCGGTTTTATGTGGACGCCACCGACGAATGCCCGCCGGTGCGTGAGGTGCTCGCGCTCTCCCGCCGGGCCGGTGCAGTCTCCACCTATCCCTATCTGGGCGACATCGGCGACAGCGTGACCGGCGACAAACGCGCCCAGAAGTTTGAAGATGATTTCCTCGATGACTTAATGGCGTATCTCAAAGATCTGGGGTTTCAGGCCATCACCTATATGCCCACCCGCAACACACGGGCGCAGCTGGACCGGCTGCGGGCGCTCTGCGCGAAGCACAACTTCTTTCAGGTGAGCGGTGAGGACATCAACTCCCCCCGCCAGAGCTTCCTCTGCGAGGCGCTCAAAGATCCGGCCTTTTCCAACCTGATTGACTCCACCTGGGCGCTGATCGCCCATGAACGGCTGAGCGATGAAAGCCCCGAAAAGGGCATGTTTTCGGAAGAGACCGCAGCGAAATACCCGGACATCCATGAGCGGGTGAAAGTGTTCGCGGAGATTGGCAGGAGCTATACGGGTGTTTTCTACTAGATGTGTGCCTTACTATAGCATAGGTAAATATGCATCCATACAGATGGATGCATTCACAACCACCTTTTAGTTATATGATTATGCCAGCTCCCAAATACCTTTGGGGCTAACTTCTGCTGGTTTCATAATTTTAGTTTTTCTAAGTTCAGTTGCAGCCCATTGTAGCTTTGCTCACTAAATGAAAAATTTTTGCACGCTATCTGAGAAATCTTTGCGCACTAACTGAGAAAACACTATGAATTGTTTCAATCATTTTCATCTTCTTTGCTGGCATTTATAGGCTCATTTAAACCCTGTATATTAACCCTTTTAGCCCTTGCCTTTTTATAAGAATTTCTACGCTCATAAATCAGTTCAGTTCCCACTCTTTTGACACTATTAGGAACATACTCAAGTAAGTCTGCTATGTCACATCCGAGCGCTTCACAGATCAAGTCAACGTAGTCGAGGTTGACCCTTTCGCATAGCTCGTGATACATCTCATTTATGGCATTTGGGCGGATTCCAGTCTTTCTAGCGAGATCAAGTTGAGTCATTTTGTGTTCACCCAACAGCCTGGATAAATGGATTCTGACCATGTTCTTTTCCTCTTTTTGAGGAAATACTATCACGGTGGGTTATATAACCTCTGCATACCGATAAATAATAACGCATAACGATATTTTGTAAATCCCCCAAAAATCAATAGCTCCTTATGATCACCTCATCATATTTGACACCTTCATCGTCACGCTGTTTCAGGCTGTGCTGCCTGCTCACTCCATCGATCTGGAAGCCAGCATAAAGCGATCTGATGGCCTCACAGTCGTTGTATGACAACACAAACCGCCCCTTGATTCGTCCCAACACATCCCTCAGCCGCTGGTGATCCAGCATCGTGAAACTGGCCTTGTAGTACTCTTCTGCCCCAAAGTATGGAGGATCACAGTAGAAAAGGGCACCAGGTCGGTCGTACACCTTGATGAGTGATTCGAAGTCTTTGTTCTCAATCACGACCCTGGCCAGGCGCTGCTGTATCTCGCCCATGTATTGGATTGAAGATTCAAGGTTTCGCACCGCGCAACCGAAGGAATGGGCGTCGCTGCCATAGCTCAGCTTGATCAGCAGAAAGAACCGTGCAGCACGCTGGATGTCGGTGAGCCCTCGTAGATCGCGCTGCGCCCTCACATCCTCGAATAACTCCCGGCTATTCAAGTAACCAGTCAGCTCACGTTGGAGTTCATCACAATGGTATTTTACACACCGGAACAGGTTCACCAGACCGCTGTCGGCATCGTTGTAGACCTCCATCGGCGCGTGTCGCTCCTTGCCAAACAGTACCCAGCCAGCACCTCCAAAGACCTCAATGTATCGGCCAAACCCCTCTGGGAATCGTCGAATAATCTCCTTTCTCAGCAGCCGCTTGCCGCCGATCCAGGCCAAAAAGCTGTTCATAGATCCTCCTTGAAAAATGAGATAACCCCCGGCTTGCGCCGGGGGCTTGAGCGTCATGCGGCTCACGCCGCCTGCCTGTAGAAGATGAAAAATTCTTTTTTTTCCTTGTCGAAGGACTTGGAGGTGGCATACTTGCGAACGGTGGACGCGGGGTCATTGGCATATATCAAGTCAGTGGCCGGATCATACTTCCAGCAGCAGATGTAGTGGCCGCCACCGGTCCAGAAGCCCTTGCCCATCAGCGCCTTCCGTACCTCCGCTATACTGCCGGTGCGCAGGAACTTGCACTTATACCGCGTGGCCATGTAGGCGAAGAACGTGCGCTTTGTGCCATTCTCCTCAGCGCAGTATCCTTTAAGCACTGCATGTGCGGCCACGTCGGCAGGATCTTGCGATTTGTCCCAGCGCGTGTAAACGACGTCGGCCATGGCTGTAGGGCCACAGCCGTTGTTCTTGATGGTGATCGCAGGATTTCCCTTCGGGTATTTCGGCGGGTTTGGGTTGGAATACGGGTTCTTGGCCCATGGGGCAGCATACTGCTTGTAGTCAATTGGCTGAACCACAGCTGCTTTGATGATCGCTTCGCCGGTCAACAGATATGTCCAGGTGATTGTGCCGACAATGCCATCAACCTTCAGCCCGGCCAACTTCTGTCGCCGCATCACTTCCTCTTCGGTTATCGGGCCGAACTTGCCATCGAGCAGTTTCCCTGTGAAGCCCAGCAACTCCTGAATCGCTTTGACTCTGGCAGTACCGATCAGCATCTTCCGACGCTGCTCTTTGGGCTGGGATGCAGCAAGCGTGCCCCAGGTGATGTCGCCGACGATACCGTCAACCTTGATTTCTTCAGCCTCTTGGAACTTCCGCACAGCGGTATCCAGCACGGCGTCAAACAGGCCAGTCACCTTCAAACCCAGAAGGTATTGCAATATGCGAACAGGGAGCCCTGAAGCTCCCCGCTTGATCTGTTCCATGTCGGCCCCCTTACTGCGCGTCGCCGCTGGAGCCGGAGTTGGTGTTGGTGCCGGGCACCTTCAGGAGCGATCCCTGGAGTGGCTTTATCGCGTATTCATAGGTGCCGGTCGCGGCGACTGCGATCAAGAAAAGATTGATGAGCCCGGCAAACCAGTCAGCAGGAGATGAGGGTGGAACCACCCACAGAAGCCTGGCCATCGTAAATACCGCAGACCAGATCAAACAGTAATATTTGGGGTTCAAGTTGAGTGGCAGCATGTATTTGGTTATCTGTACCATGATCGACACGGCGGCCACTACACCGGAGATGCTGCCCAGCCAGCCAAGCGTGAAAAACTCGTTGACCGCAGGAGCAATCACCTCGCTCTCACCGTCCATCGGCGCGGCCATGGCTGGTGCAGCCACCAGCAGCACACTGATCACGATCAGGAAAGAGATCAACAGAAACTTCATGGTCTTCTTCATGGATTTGCCTCCTTTGGCGTCGCATGGAAGAAGGCCGCCAACAATCGGCGGCCTCCAATATAAAAGGTGCTTAAAGGGTTTATTATAGCTGCTTAACTAGGGCGGAACTCCGGCCCAAAACCATCTGGTCATATGAGGATACCTTCTTTCCCTACCAAATACTTTCTAGAATTTACTCATGCGAGCGCTTTGGCTACTTCCATCGTCCGATTGCTTTGCAGTGGATAACCGCGTTTGCTATCGTGATGGCAGTGCCGCGTGCGAGATTGAACGTCCCCCACCCTGTTAGGGTTGCTCCGCCTTGACCCACCACCCAAGCGGAGTAGTTTCCGTCGCAAGTCTTGTAGGTAAAATCCACGATGGGATCTTCGACAAACGGCACCGCGAAATTGCCCGGATTGAGCACGGTAGCCAGGTTGAAGATGTTCCCCCAGGTGTTTGTGATCGGTATAGAAGCAACTCGTAGAATCTTCGTTATGATCATAAGCCCGTTGTTGAACTTGTATACCCTGTCGGTTGGTGTCCCGGATACCACGCAATTGTCGTCTCCCCACAAATCAGCTCCACCGCGACGGACTTTACCGCCAACATCGAGATCATGCTGCACTGTGACGCAGCCCTTATTGACTGGCACATCAGGATCATTGCCGACAGCCAATGCTTGAGCATATGCCCCAAACACAGCCTGAGGGTCGACTGCATGGTCGTCAAAAAAAGCATAAAATGCCGGCAGATAAGGCAGGATTGTCAGCGTGAACGCGGCTCCAGTTTTTCCCTTCCCACCGGTCAGCGGCGAAATATTGCTGGCTCTGATGCTTAGGTTGTAGCTTGAACCCGCATCCAGGTCTCCCAAAACAAACTCGTTGTCCAGATCGTCCCATCCGGCAAGCGACACCGCACCATACGCACCGCCTAAACT
>JAEYYW010000160.1 GCA_023428265.1 Bacillota bacterium
GCCCGCTTCATCAGCCGGATCACCGGCTGGGTGCAGGAGTATGGCCTGGATGGCATCAATTTCGACTTCGAGAAGATGTATCAGGAAGACGAGAAGGAGTTCACCAACCTGGTGGAGCAGTGCAAGCAGGCGCTGCCGCCTGGCAAGGTGGTTTCCGTGTCGGTCACGGTGCCATTGAAAAACCCCGTGGGTAACCTGTGGCAGTGTTATGACCGCGAGGGGCTGGGCCGCGTGGCCGATTATGTGGCTGTTATGACCTATGACAACCCGGACCTTCAGCCGGTGGCAGCCATCAACTGGGTGGAAGCGAAGATTACCGACATGCTGGACATGGTGCCTGCTGGCAAACTGCTGATGGGCGTGCCGTTTTATGGGGTTGATTTCATTTATGCGCTGCCGGAGGGGTCCGGCAAAGTCACCGAACTGCCTGCGATGGCGGGAGCGACGGTGCGCAAGACGATGACGCCTTCCGGCGTTGCGGCGCTGCTGCAGAAGGGTGCCTACACCAGTGGCGGCAAGGAAGTGAAGCTGGACTACTGGGTGGACCGGGGCACATGGCTCAAAGACAAGGCTGTGATGCAGTATGCGTTTGTAGACAGCGACGGAAAGCTGCACCTCATCTTCTGTGAGGAGGAACAGTCGCTGGAAGCAAAAGGCAGGCTGCTGGCCTTTGAACGGTTGGCCGGTGCGGCAGTGTGGCGCATGGAGTTTGGCTCCGAGGCCCTGTGGGGTGCGCTGGGAGATGGTATGACCGCGGTCAATTGACCGCTGGATAGAGGTGGCAGAAATGGAGACAAGGCGGTTTGTCAGGTCAAGCGATACCTTTCTGTTTGGCGTGTGTGCGGGCATAGCCCAATACATCGGTGCACCCACCGTTTTGGTAAGGGCGGCTTGGGCGATCCTGGCGCTCACCAGCTGGCTGGGCGGCCTGGCAGTGGCAGCTTATGTGGTGCTGATGTTTGTGATGCCGCCGCCCGACGGCACACCGGAGGGCAAACGCTTTGATTTCCGCAGCGGGTTTGCAGGCCGCAACGGATTCATTGTGCTGGCGATCCTGCTGATTTACTGGGGCGCAGCCATCCTGATCAAGGAGCTCCTGCATGTGAATATTTCCAGGTATCTGCTGCCTGTGGGCTTGATCCTGGGCGGTGGCCTGTTGCTGGCGTTTGCGGTGCGCGGTGAGAAAAAATAGGCGGGCTTGCCGGCCCGCCCTTCGGATGCTGCTGATCTGATATGTTTGTGCTCTTCTGTCAGAAATCGCAGAAGTTGCAGAATATGATCACGAGCAGCAGGAAGAAGAACAGCAGGGTGTCTCCGTCGATTTCAGCAAACAGCTCGCAGTTGCAGAACAGTACAACCAACAGCAGGAAGAAAAACAGGAGGCTGGAGCCATTTTCGCGTTCATGTTCAATGCATGGATTGCCCATGTGGAACCCTCCTTCATGCCATAAGGCCTATATCTAGTCACAATTTATGCCGGAAGGATGACGTGTGTGAAAACAGTCACACAACACTTGCTGCGGGAGCAAATGGCCAGCCAAGCCAGGCTGCTGGGGTTTGACGACATTGGTTACTGCTCGGTGGAGCCCTTTGAGCAATGGCTCGAGCATGCCTACAACCCCATCGCCAAGCGTGTGGCCCACGACCCGAGGATGCTGATGTCAGACGCCAGAACAATTGTTGTGGCGGTGAAAAAGTACCAGGTGTTCGGCCCCTGGCCGGAGGGTTCGGCGGAAGTGGCCAACTATTACCTCAATTCGAACACCGGGTTTGCGGAGATTAAGAAGCTTGGCGCGGTTTTGACCGACGCCGGTTGGCAGGCAATGGTGAGCCCCAGCCTGCCGGCCAAGCAGGCTGCCGTGCGCGCCGGCCTGGGCGTGCAGGGGATGAACACGCAGTTTTGCCACCGCGAGTTCGGCTTGCTGGTGAGCCTGCACTTGATACTGACCGACGCGCCTCTGGCTGAGGCAGACAGCCCTTACGCCATCTGCGAGATGTGCGGCAGCTGTGAAGCGGCCTGCCCCACGGGTGCGGTGAGCGCAAGCGGGTTTGACCACCAGAAGTGCCTGCGGTTCCACATGGCAGGGGGGTCTGTGGTGCCCGACTGGGCCAGGGAGGCCATGGGCATGCGCCTGATTGGCTGCACCGATTGCCAGCACGCCTGCCCCAATGCCAACAAGCACATCGAGCCAGTGCCGCAGGCACTGGCGGAAGCCACAGAGATCGGAGGTCTGCTCCGGGGTGACAAGGAGCAGATTGAAAAGCTTGGGGCTTTTATCGGCAAGAACTTTGCACACCCCCGCCGCATCCGCCAGCAAGCAGCCATCTGCGCCGGCAACAGCGGCAACCAAAGCTATGTGCCGGATCTCATCGCGTTACTGGGAAATGACGACCCGGTGCTGCGCACCCACGCCGCGTGGGCGCTGGGCAGGCTGGGCGGCGAGGCGGCCGAAAGGGCTCTGGCGGAAGCGGCTCCCGGCGAGGAGAATCCTGACGTGAAAAAGGAGATGCTGCAGGCGCTGGCGGCGCTTGGGGTAGGCACACCGCTGTCAGAGTAACTGCTCCGGAGCGGGCAACTTATTGCATATTGTCAGAATCCGAACATTGAAGGTTCCGCGCCTTAAATAGTTCGGATTTTTCAACTTTTCATTGACTGGCACAGCAACCGTGCATATAATTATTTGGGGTTCATCTGGATTTCTCTGCCGAATTCCGAATTTAGCCGAATATTTTCCCCAAAGAGGAGCATGATATGCAGATCAAGTGCGATTGCCTTGTGATCGGCGCTGGCCCGGCCGGCATTTTCACGGCGCTTGAATTAAAGAAACACCGGCCGGAAATGTCCGTCATTGTGGTGGACAGCGGCTCTGAAATTGCCAAGCGGGCATGCCCGGCCAGGAAGCTGGGCCGCTGCATCAATTGCCAGCCCTGCAACATCCTGCACGGGTGGAGCGGCGCCGGCGCGTTTTCCGACGGCAAGCTGTCGCTTTGCAGCGAAGTGGGCGGCCAGGCAGCCGACTATCTGGGCCGGGCCAAGGCCGAGGAACTGATCAAATATGCGGACTCGGTGTATATGCAGTTTGGCGCGCCCGATGAGGTGCACGGCTTGAATGACCGCAAGGTGGAGGAAATCGCCTATGAGGCGAGCCGCCACAACATCCAGCTCATCTCCTGCCCGGTGCGCCATCTGGGCACCGATCACGCCTTTGACGTGCTGAAGGCGATGTATGACCATCTGAAGGAAATGAAGGGGTTTGAGTTTATTTCCCACACCACTGCCCGTGATTTGATCATTGAGGGCGGCGAGGTGAAGGGAGCCATACTGGCCCGCGGAGAGGAAACATTGGAGGTGCGCGCGCCGGCAGTGGTGGCGGCGCCCGGACGCGGCGGCGCCCAGTGGCTGGCGGACACCTGTGAGAAGGAAGGCATCCGCACCGTCAACAATGAGATTGACATCGGTGTGCGCGTGGAGGTTCCCAACAGCATCATGGATCACCTCACCAAACACCTGTACGAGGCCAAGCTGGTATATTATTCCGACACGTTTGAAAACCGCGTACGCACGTTCTGCATGAACCCCGGCGGCGTGGTGTCCAGCGAATATTATGAGGGGGGTCTGGCTGTGGTCAATGGCCACAGCTATGGCGACGGGGCGCTGCGCACCGAGAACACCAACTTCGCGATGCTGGTGTCCACCCATTTCACCGAACCGTTCAATGAGCCCATCGAGTATGGCCGCTACATCGCGCGCCTGGGCAACATGCTCACCGGCGGCGGCGTGATGGTGCAGAGATTGGGCGACCTGGAAATGGGGCGCCGCACCACCGACTCGAGGCTTCGCAAGGCGACCACCCGCGCCACACTGGAAACAGCTGTGCCCGGTGACCTGTCTTTCGTGCTTCCCCACAGGCACCTGACCAGCATTCTGGAGGCTTTAAAGGCCTTTGACAAGCTTGCGCCGGGCCTTTACTCCCGCAACACGCTGCTGTATGGCGTGGAAGTGAAATTCTACTCCAGCAAGGTCACGGTGAACAATCGCTTCATGACGGGCATTAAGGGGCTGTATGCCATCGGTGATGGCGCGGGCATCACCAGGGGCCTGATGCAGGCGTCGGTCACCGGCATTGTGGTGGCCCGCGATTTGCTGGGGATGGAGATTTAATCCTGAATTGCCAATTGTCCATTGTCAATTGTCAGTTTTGTGGCCGGAAACGGCAGAGAGGATAACGAGATGAAAACAGTTGTGTTGTCTGGCATGCAGTGGGGTGACGAAGGCAAAGGGCGGTTTGTGGACTATCTGGCGGCGCAGGCCGATGTGGTCGTGCGTTACCAGGGCGGCAACAACGCCGGCCACACCGTGGAAATCGGCACTGAGCAATTCAAGCTGCACCTGGTGCCGGCCGGCATCTTTTACAAGGCCAAGACTAACATCATCGGCAACGGCGTGGTGATCAATCCTCTGGCGTTGGTGGAGGAAATGGACGAGCTGGAGAGCCGGGGGATTGACCTTTCCGGCTTGCGCATCAGCGACCGCGCCCATGTTGTGATGCCATACCACATCGTGGAAGACGGCTTGGGCGAAGCAGCCCGTGGCGAAGGTGACATCGGCACCACCAGGCGCGGCATCGGCCCGGCTTATACCGACAAGGCTGAGCGCAGCGGCATCCGCGTGTGCGACATGATGGATCCCGAAACCTTCCCGGCGCTTCTCCGCCGCAACGTGGAGCGCAAAAACAAGCTGTTTGAATCGGTTTATCAAAGCGCCGGTGTGGATTATGAGCAAACGCTGGCGGTGCTCCAAAAGGCAGCCGCCCGGCTTGCCCCCTATGTCACCGACACAATTGCGCTGCTGCACAAGCACATCCAGGCCGGCGACAAGGTGCTCTTTGAGGGCGCGCAGGGCACGCTGCTGGACATTGACCTGGGCACCTATCCCTATGTGACCAGCTCTCACCCCACCACCGGCGGTGTGTGCGGCGGCGCCGGTGTGGGCCCCACGGCCATACAGGGCGGTCTGGGCGTGGTGAAGGCATACACCACACGTGTGGGCAAGGGCCCCTTCGTGACCGAGCTGATGGACGAAACCGGCAACGCAATCCGCGAAAAGGGTAATGAGTATGGCGCAACCACCGGGCGGCCCCGCCGCTGCGGCTGGCTGGACGCTGTGATTTTGAAATACGCCGTGCGCGTAAACGGCGTGACGCATCTGGCTGTCACCCGCATGGACACGCTGGGCGGCGTGGGGCCGGTCAAGATATGCACCGGATACAAAAAGAACGGCAGCATCATCACTGATTTCCCGGCGCGCCTGCAAGACCTGGAGGGCTGCGAGCCGGTGTATGAGGAGCTGCCCGGCTGGACCGACAACATCTCCCACATCCGCGACTTCAACCTGTTGCCGGCGGAGGCAAAGGCCTATCTGCACCGGATCGAGGAGCTCACCGGCGTGCCGGTGGCGCTGGTCGGTGTGGGTGCCAACCGCGAGCAGACCATTGTGAGAGAGAAGCTGTTTGACTGAGCGACCATAAAGCAAACCCCCGCCGCGTTCGCGGCGGGGGTTTGTTGTTTATAACCCTCTTCTTCTGTTGGCCTCCAGCAGCCTGTCTCGAAACTCCTTGCGTCTTAAGAGCCGCTCGTTGCGCACCTTCTCCGCCCGCAGTTTTGCCAGCGCTGTCCGGTGGCGGGCTTGGCGGTCCAGGTTCCTCGCCATGAACTTGATCTGCACGGCCTGCTTGTTTAAGGCCTCCTGCGCCACAGCCACCGGCACGGAGTAGTAGCGGGGCCGTGTCTTCCTGGCAAAGCTCTTGAAACGGTATTCGTCAATCACGCGCTTGTATTCTTCAGCGGCCCGGTCCACAACCGTTTCCCAGGGCAGATAGACCGTTTTGCGGGCGCACTCGCCGGCGGCCCGCAGGCGCTCGGGGTTGAGGAGCGCATGGTCGAGAAGCGCCGCGTATGCCTCCACGCTGAGCGCGGAGGTGAAGCCATTTACATTGTGCTCGATCCCCTCGGCGGAGTTGGAGCCGGTAATCAGCGCCGAGGCGCATCCGCAGGAGGCCGCTTCGCGCACCGTGAGCGGCGCGTTGTCATACACCGAGGGAAGCACATACAGGTCGGACGCCGCATAGATTTTTCGCAGAAGCTCCCTGTCACGCACGGTGCCCGCAAACCGCACCCGGTCTTGCAGGCGGAGCTCGGCCGTGGTCTTGTGATACATCTCCGCGTGCTCGCCGTCTCCCACCACAAGCAGTGAGAAATCCGATTCCATCTTTGCCACAGCCCGCAGCAGCAGGTTCACGTTTTTCTGCTCCACCAACCGGCCCACAAACAGCAGCAGCGGCTTATCCGGCAGGCCGAACTGCCGCAAGATCGCGGCCCGGTTGTCCGCGGTGCGCTCTGTCGGGCCAAAATCGCAGCCGTTGGGCATCACGGTGATCGGCCCGCGGTAGCCATAATCCCGCAAGGTCTGGGCGGTGCCGTTGCTCACAGCCCACACAGCGTCTGCCTGGGAAAAAAACTTCGCCGTATACCAGGCGGCAAGCTTGCCGGCGTTTTCAGAGTTGAGGCGCTGGGCAAAGTCATCGGCATATTTGGAGTGGAACGTCGCGATCAGCGGGATATCCTTCTTGCGGGCCGTCATCAGCGCCAGCGTGCCGGAGGCGAAGGGGCAGTGGGTGTGCACCAGATCCAGCGGCATAGTGTCCAGCGTGTGAAATGTCTTGAAGGCGATTTCCGGCAGGCCCAGCATGTAATCCTTTTCCACCGACATTGGCATGGACGCAAACCTGAAGATCGGAAATTCCTCGTGATCGTCAGCCAACGGGTGCTTTGGGGTGACCACGCAGCAGCTGCCGTGCTTGCGGTTGAGCCACAGCGCGTAGTTGTGCATCGTTACCGCCACACCGTCGGTGACCGGCGGGTAGGAATCGTTGAATTGCGCCAAATGCATAAGGGTTGCCTCCTTGGTGTGCCAGCTGCGTCAGCGGCTCTGCCGTTTCACGCTTTTCAGCAGCTTGCCCCGGATCATCTCCAGTCGCTGCTGGTTCACTGCCTTCAGGGCGGCGGTGCGGCGGTGTGCCAGCCTGTCCAGGCTTTTGGTGGTGAACTTGATGCGCACAACCTGCTTGTTGAAGATCTCCTGCGCCAGCGCAGCCGGGATGGAATAGCGCTTCCGGAGGCCCTTCTCCGAAGCTTTCTTGTCCTGATACTCCGCGATGATGCGTCGGTATTCCACTGCCACGCGGTCCACAATTCTCTCCCAGGACACATATACAGTCTCGCGGGCGTTGTCTCCGGCTTCGCGGATAGCCTCCGGGTGGGCCAGCAGGCCCCTGATCATCTGGCCATAGGCGGCGGGGTCCAGCTCCGATGTGAATCCGTTGACGCCATTGGTGATGCCTTCCGCGGCGTTGGTGCCTGTGATCAGCGCCGAGGGGCAGCCGCAGGCGGCGGCCTCGCGCACCACCAGCGGCGCGTTGTCATACACCGAGGGCAGCACAAACAGGTCTGCCGCCGCATAAATGCCCCGCAGCGGTTCCCGTTCGCGGATGGCTCCGGCGAATTTCACCCGATCCGCCAGCCCCAGCTCTTGCGCCAGCTTCTGATAAGGCCCAACCCCTTCTCCGTCTCCGATGACCAGAAGGTTGAACTCGGAGCCGGCTTTGATCTGCCCAAGCGCCTGCAGCAGGAAGGGGATGTTTTTCTGCTCCACCACACGGCCGACAAACAGCAGCAGGGGTTTGTCGGTCAAACCAAACTGCCGGAGCACCGCTGCGCGGTTTCCGTCGGTGCGGGCCATCGGTTCGAAATCGCAGCCGTTGGGCATCACGGTGATCGGGCCGCGATAGCCATAGTCCCGCAGCGTTTGGGCGGTGCTGTTGTTCACAGCCCAGGCTTCGTCGGCCATGGAAAAAAACTTGGCTGTGTAGCGGGCGGCAATCTTGCCGGCATTTTCCATTTTGAGCCTTTGGGCGAAGTCGTCGGCAAACTTGGAGTGGAAGGTGGCCACCAGCGGCACATCCTTTTTCACCGCCGTCTTCATCGCCAGCGTGCCGGAGGCGAAGGGGCAGTGGGCATGCACAAGGTCTATGGGCATCTCGCTCAGTTTCTGCGAGGTGCGAAACGCGATCTGGGGAAGGCCCAGGCTATACTCCTTGACAAGAAACAGGGGCATTGAGGCGAACCGGATCACCGGGAATTCCTCATCGTATTGGTGCCCTGCGGCAAGCGCGTGCTGCGGGGCGACCACGCAGCAGCCGCCATGCTTTCGGTTGAGCCACACGGCATAATTGCGTGTGGTCTGGGCCACGCCGTCGGTCTGCGGCGGATATGATTCATTGAACATCGCAAAATGCATTGCGGTTCCCCTTCCTGATGGTCCGATTTCGGGCACACGGATTAAGGTATGACGCTTGTGTCTTTATTATCCAAACTAATCATATAACGGAAATCGGGATTTGTGTATGCTTTTATGACGGTATGAATACTAGCATCAATATTATAATGCTATTTTTAGGAAATGCAAAGTGAGAGCACGCCGGTGGAATTGCGCGACAATCGTCGAAAACGCACCAAAATAGGAAAAGCCGCGCCGGAGGCCCGGCGCGGCTTGGTTGGCGCTCAGATAAACAGGTTTGTGTCGGCTGTCTCGGCGGCTGCCAGATAGCTGGCTACGCCCGCCACCTCCACACCATCGATGAACTCCTCTTTTTTCAGGCCCATCACATCCATGCTCATCGTGCAGGCTATGATGCGCACGCCGTTTCGCAGGGCCTGCTGGATGAAATCCTCCAGCGTGGACACGTTCTTTTTGCCCATCATGAAGCGGATCATTTTTGGGCCGATGCCGGCCATGTTCATCTTTGAAATGCCCAAACGCCCGGAACCCCGCGGCATCATCATGCCAAACATTTTGCCGAACACATCCTTGGCCACCTTCACACGCTTGGGCTTGCGCAGCGCGTTCAAACCCCAAAACGTAAAGAACATTGTGACCTTGCGGCCCATCGCAGCCGCGCCATTGGCGATTACGAAGGCGGCAAGCACTTTGTCCAGGTCCTGGGAAAACACGATGATCGTCTTGTCGTTGCCGGTAGCCGCCACAGGCTCGCTGCCGCCCTTGGCCGCTTCCTTGCGGATCACGGCGGTGTAGCAGCCGTTTTCATACGTGTTGCTCACCAGAGTGTTGCCCGTGCGGGAGCACCAGGGACCGATGTCGGAGGAAAACCCCGGATCGGTTGCCAGCACCTTGACCAGATCGCCGGGCTTGGCTGCTTCCAGCGCCTGGAAGGTGGACATGATGGGGCCGGGGCATTGCAGCCCCCTTGCGTCAATCTCCACTATGTGGTCACCTTCTGCGGAGTCTTCCTGCACCTGCTCCTTTTCCGCTCCGCAGGGCAGGGGAGCCCGCTTGGGTGCGGCCGGAGCCGGGGCGGTGGCTGTGCGCCAGGTCTTGTAGCCGCCGATCAGGTTGCGGGCTTTGAAGCCGTGCTGCAGCAGCATTCGCGTGGCCACATGGCCTCTCAGACCCACCTGGCAGATCACCCAGATTTCTTTGTCCTTCGGCAGGCGGTCAAGCTGGCCGCGCAGGCTGTCCACCGGAATGTTGATTGCGTCTTCTATGGTGCCGGCTGCATATTCAGCCGCTGTGCGCACATCCAGAAGGAATGTGGCTTTCGTGTCACGGGCCTCAAAGTCGTGCCAATGCACCATCGGCATGTCGCCCCGCAGGTAGTTGCCGGCCACAAAGCCTGCCACATTCACCGGGTCCTTGGCCGAGGAGAAGGGCGGCGCGTAACTGAGCTCCAGGTGCTCCAGGTCAAACACGGTCATGCCGGCGCGGATGGCGGTGGCAATCACGTCGATGCGCTTGTCCACACCCTCAATGCCCACGGCTTGCGCGCCCAACAGCTTGCCGGTGGGCTTTTCAAACAGCAGTTTCAGCGAGAGCGGCGTCGCGCCGGGGTAATAATTGGCATGGGAGCCGCTGTGGGTGTAGATCTTTTCATAATCCACATTGCGGGCCTTGAGCTGGCGCTCATTGTTGCCCACCATCGCGGCGGACCATTCAAACACCTTGATCACCGAAGCGCCCAATGTGTCGCGATACTCGCTGGCGCGGCCTGCGATGTTGTCCGCCGCGATGCGGCCCTGGCGGTTTGCCGGGCCGGCAAGCGGGATGCGGGCAACGTCGCCGGACACAAAATCATTCACTTCCACCGCGTCGCCCACGGCGAAAATGTGCTCGTCACTGGTGCGCATATGGCTGTCCACGGCGATGCCGCCGGTGGCTCCAAGCTTGAGACCGGCGGACACGGCCAGCTTCGTCTCCGGCTTCACGCCGATGCCCAGCACCGCGAAATCCGCCTCGAGGACCAGACCGCTTCCAAGCCTGATTGCTACGCCGCAGTCCACATCTTCCGCACCGGCAATGCCGTCAGAGAGGTGCACCGCCACGCCGTTGGCGTGGAGCACCGGGTTCAAAAGCGCCGCCATTTCGCGATCCAGCGGCCCGATGATGTGGTCCGCCAGTTCCACCACATCCACCTGCATGCCCAAATGAGCCAGGTTTTCTGCCACCTCGATGCCGATATAGCCCGCGCCGATGATCACGGCCCGCTTGGCGCCATTGGTTGCCTCAATGATCCTCCGCATATCCGGGATGTTGCGCAGCGTATAGATCCGCTTGCTGTCCAGGCCGGGCAGCGGCGGGCGGATGGGCTCCGCACCGGGGGCCAGCACCAGATAGTCATATCCCTCTTCATACTGCCTGCCGCTTTGCAGGTCGGTGAGCTTCACGGTTTTTGCGGCGGCATCCACCGCCGTGGCCTCGGTGTTTACGCGCACATCGATGTTGAAGCGGTTGTTGAGGCTTTCCGGCGTTTGCAGCAGCAGATCGTCTTCTTCCTTGATCACACCGCCGATGTGATAGGGCAGGCCGCAGTTGGCAAACGATATGAAATTGCCGCGTTCAATGAGTATGATTTGGGCGTGCTCGTCCAGACGCCGCAGCCTTGCCGCCGCAGATGCGCCACCGGCCACGCCGCCGATGATGATTGTTTTCATGGCAGAACCCCCAACAGTGCATTTCTTTACGGATAGTATGTTAATGATTTGTCAACTCATGATATGTGACCGGAGTTACGCTGCTGGATATATCATACAGCAACGATGCCCGGTTGTGGGCGCATTGTGCCAAAGCAATAGGTTCTTCTTGCAAAAGGACGGATATTTGGCTTGCAATCAGGCGTTTTATCACCTTTTGATTGCGAAAACCCGGAAAATAAGATAAAATAGTAAATCGTAAATTAAATCATGTAAAGCGGAGGGATTCGATGTCCGGCCATTCGAAATGGGCTACCATACGCCGTAAGAAAGAAAAAATTGACGCCGCCAGGGGCAAAATCTTCACCAAGCTCGGTCGCGAGATCATGGTGGCGGTGCGCGAAGGCGGCGGGCCCAATCCCGATGCCAACATGCGCCTGAAAGAATGCATCAACAAGGCCAAGGCCGCCAACATGCCCAACGACAACATCAAACGCCTGATCGAAAAGGCCGCCGGTGCTGCCGATGGGGCAGGCTTTGAGGAAATCAGCTATGAAGGCTACGGCCCCGGCGGCATCGCCGTGATCGTGCAGGTGATGACCGACAACCGCAACCGCACCGCCCCGGAGATCCGGCACATGTTTGACCGTTCCGGCGGGTCGCTGGGCGCGACCGGCTGCGTGGGCTGGATGTTTGACCGCAAGGGCGTGATTGTGGTGGAGGAGTTGGGCAAGCTCTCCGAAGACGACCTGATGATGACGGCGCTGGAAGCCGGCGCGGAAGATATCGCCGGCGAAGAAGGCGTCTATGAGATCACAACCGCTCCATCCGATATCACCGTGGTGCAGGATGCGCTGGAGAAAGCAGGCATTGTGATTTCTTCTTCCGAGGTGATGATGGTGCCGCAGAACACCACGGAGGTGGAGGGAGATACAGCCCAAAAGCTCGTCAAGCTCATTGACAACCTGGAAGACAATGACGACGTGCAGAATGTCTATCACAATGCGGACATTCCGGACGACGTGCTCTGACAAATGCCACCAAAGAAGCCGGGAGCCACAAGCTCCCGGCTTTTGCTTACTAAGTACAGGCCGAAAAAAAAGCCGGGGGATCCCCCGGCTTTTTGTCAGTCCGTTGTTTTAGGCTTTACTGCCGGTGCGGCGCTTACGCCCCGCCGCCAGCAGTGACAGGCCCAACAGCAGCGCCAGCGCGCCTGCCAGCAGGACCGTGTGGTCGTCGGTGGCGGTGTCCGGCCCGCGCAGGGTCACATAGCCTGACTCCACCGAGGCCGCCTCACCGGCCCCCAGCGTGATGGTGCCGGTGGCGCCGTCGGTATCCACACCTTCGCCGCCGGAGAAGTCATAACCGGCCGGCGGTGTGAACTTCAGCGTGTAGGCACCGGCCGGCAGCCCGTCAAAGGAATAGCGGCCTGTGCTGTCGGTCACCGTCATGCCCCAGAAAACACTCCTGCGATAAAGCTCCACGGTTACACCGGGCAGGGGAGCCTCATCGCCATCATACAAGCCGTTGCGGTTGGTGTCATGCCACACGCGGCAGCTGATGCGGTTGGGCAGGTAAAGGCCAAAATCGATTGTGGTGTCGGTGGTATCGGCCTGCAGCAGGAACGCCGCGGTGGTGCCGCTTTGGTCGCCGTTGCTGTCAATGGCGCGGTCGTCTCCGGACTCGGTGGCTGTGAGAATGTAGCTCGCCGGGGGTGTGACGCGCACCTGATAATAGCCGGGGGCAAGGCCTGTGAACTGCCAGTTGCCGTTCTCATCGGTCACCGTGCTGCCCGCCGTGCCGCTGGCGGAAAGCACCTCCAGCGTGACGCCGGGGATGCCGGCTTCGCCTTCGTCCTGGATGCCGTTGCCGTTGCAGTCCAGCCACACCAGGTCGCCCAGCGCGCTGGTGGCCGGCTCCACGGTGGCAGTGGCGCTGTTGTTGGTTTCATCGGGGTCGGGCTCGTTGCCTTCCACGGTTGCGGTGTTGAGGATATTGCCATGGGTGCCGGCTGTCGCGCGGATCACTAGCGTGGCCGTTTCCCCCACGGCAAGGTCGCCGATTGCCCAGTCGCCGGTCTCGCTGTCATAACCTCCGCCTCCAGCGGTGGAGACAAAGGCTGCATTATCCGGCAGCAGGTCGCTGGCTGCCACACCGGTGGCGTCGTCAGGCCCCAGGTTCTCCACCGTCAGCGTGAAGGCAATGGTGTCTCCGGTGGAATAGGTGGCCACATCCGCTGTTTTGGTGATGGCCAGGTCTGCCCGGGCTTTCGGGAAAATGCTGCAATTGTCGGCGTTGTTGCCGGGGTTGCGGTCGTATTCCTCTGCGGAGACTGTGGCGGTGTTGGTGATTGTGCCAAGCGCTGTGGCCTTGGCTGTGATTTGGATTGTTGCCGAAGCACCATTGGCCAGTGTGCCGATGGCCCACACGCCGGTGCCATTGTTGTAGCTGCCGCCGGCATCGTCAGACACATAGGTGAGGCCTGCGGGCAACAGATCTCTCATCTCGGCGTTTGTGGCGCTGTCGGGGCCGTTGTTGGTCACGGTCACTGTGAACACCACGTTCTCGTTGAGCCAGGGTGTTGTATTGTTCACCGTCTTTGCGACCTGCAGGTCTGCGGAGACACCCACGGAGAAAGCGGCGCTGCCGCTGTTGTTGGCGGGGAAACCGTCATGCTCGTTCAGGGCGCTCATGACTGCTGTGTTGGTGAAGCTGCCCGTTTTGGATGAGGTTGCCGTGATGCGCAGTGTGGCCGAGTCGCCCACGGCCAGGCTGCCGACGGTCCAGATGCCGGTTGCCTGCGAATAGCTGCCGCTGCCGTCGTCAGACACATAGTCGATGCCGGTGGGCAACACGTCGGTGAGCGCGAGGCCGGTGGCGCCGTCAGCGCCCAGGTTTGTGGCGGTGATTGTGAACTCAATGGTTTCACCAAGCTTATACAGGGCCTTGTTGCTTGTTTTGGACACGGCGATGTCGGCGCAGGTCTGGATGCCGGCGTCCATGTTCGTTTCATCCTGCCCGGAGACCAATGTGATGCTCGGGCCGGCTCCGGTGGATGCATTCACATCGCTGTCGATGCTGTCGTCACCGCCCTGATCACGCGGGGAGAAGAACAGCTTGGGGTTTGTCTGCAGCACGACAACATGATATTCGCCCGGCACCAGGCCGGGGAAGGAATAGCTGCCGTCCTCACCGGTGGTGGCGGTGGCTTTCAAAACATTCAGCGCATTGCGCAACTCCACGGTAAGGCCGGAAATGCCGGTTTCTTCGCCGTCGCGGATGCCGTTGTTGTTGCCGTCTTTCCACACCACGCCGGAAAGCGACGCCAGGCGGTAGAAGCCGCCGTCTATTTCGGTGTTGGCCTGGTTGCTTGCCAGTGTGAAGTTTGCCGTCCAGCCTGCCGGCGCGGTGGCGTCGCTGCCGGTGGCAGCCGGGCCCGTTGCGAGGGTGTATTCATACCCATCCGGCAACTCAAATTGCAGTTTGTAGGAGCCGGGGCGCAAGCCTGTGATCTGATACAGCCCGGAAATGTCGGTTGTGAACGCATCAATTGCATCACCGGTCACGTTGCTGACAGGGTTGCCGGCGCCATCGCGGATGCGCACCGTCACACCGGGGATGCCAAACTCGCTGTCATCCTGCACACCGTTGGCGTCCATGTCTTCCCAGGTGAAGTCACCCACCGACGCGGTGCGGAAGAGCCCCGCGTCATAGCTGGAATCCGCCTGGCCTTTGGTCAGGTTGATGATCGCGGTGACGCCGGATGTGTCAATGTCGCTGTCGGCGGCGTCATCGCCGATGTTGCGGGCTGTGGCATAGTAGCCCTCGGGGATCTTCATGCGGATGAAATAGCTGCCGCTATCCAGCTCCGTGAAGGCATAACGGCCTGTTGAGTCCGTGATCTTGGTCTCCGTAACCGTGTCTTCCGCGCCGATTATGCCGTTTCCGTTGTCTTTGACCAGCTCCACCGTCACGCCGGCGATGCCCGGTTCACCGTTGTCCTGCACGCCGTCGGCATCCAGGTCCTCCCAGACCAGGTCGCCCAGAGCGGCTTTGTACATGCCGGCGTCATAGCTGTTGATGGTGACGTTGCTCACAAGCACGAAGTTGCCCACGTCGCCGCTGGCCGGCACCACGTTGCTGTCTTTGGCGGCGTTTGCTCCTTGCATCGCGCTGGTGAAGATATATTCCGGCAGCAGTGTGAAGTGAAGCTTGTAGGTGCCCGGCCGGATGTTTGTGAAGCTATACATGCCACCACCGGATGTTGTGACGGGGTTCAACGTGTCGCCGTTCACATCGGTTACGGCGGCTCCGGCTGTGGTCAGCAGCGAAACCGTTACACCGTCCAGCCCCGGCTCGCCGGTGTCCTGGATGCCGTTGCGGTTCTGGTCATTCCACACGAAGTCGCCGATTGTGGCAGGCATAAACAGGCCGCAGTCCACGGTCTGGTTATTCGCGGCCACTGCCAGTGTGACCGTGTCGGTGGAGGTCTCACCGGCAACCGGCTGGTTGAAGTCGCTGTCGGTGCTGTCGTTGCCGGAGGCATCCTTGCTGGTCACATAGCGGATGCTGGGCAGGGTGACCACAACCGTATAATCTCCGGCGTTCAGGTCCTGGAAGGTATAAACGCCGGAAGCGTTGGTTGTGGTGGTTGCCACGGTGCTGCCGCCGGACTTCAGTGTGACCGTCACGCTGCCGATGCCCTGCTCCCCGCCGTCCTGCACGCCGTCGGCGTCGGTGTCATGCCACACTTTGCCGCCAAGGCTGGCCTTGTGGAGGCCGGCGTCCAGCGTCTGGTTGTTTGCGCCGGAGGCCACGGTGAAATCCATGATGCCCGACGAGTTCACATCGCTGTCTATGCTGTCGTTTGCGCCCACGTTGGAAATGGAAAACACATAATTGAGCGCATCGGGGTTCACAACCGTGATGCGGTAGCTGCCCGGCCTCAGGTTGGTGAAGGTATAGTTGCCTGAGGCGTTTGTGATCGTGTCCGCCACCGGGACACCCACCACATTGCTGACCGGATTGCCGGACTGGTCGGTGAGCCTGACCGTCACACCGTCGATGCCGGTCTCGCCGGTCTGCAAGCCGTCGTGGTTCTTGTCATTCCAGACGAGGTTGCCCACCTGCGCCGGCTGAAACAGGCCGCCGTCCACGGTGTTGTTCCGCTGGCCGGCCGAGAGGGTGACGGCGGCCGAGGCGGTGGCGGGGTCGAAGTCACTGTCGGTGGCGTCTGTGGCGCCGCCCGAATCCATGGTGGTCAGATAGTATCCGCTGGGCACGGTGATCTCCACCGTGTAGTTGCCGGCGTTCAAGTCCTGGAAAAGGTAAGCGCCGCTGGCGTTGGTTTTGGTGGTGGCCACGGTGCTGCCGCCGGACTTCAGTGTGACCGTTACGTTGTTCACACCGGTTGTTTCCCCGGCATCCTGTATGCCGTCGGCGTCGGCGTCCAGCCACACCTTGTCACCCAGGATGGCCTTGTGCAGGCCGCTGTCCACATGGGTCATGTTTTGGCCGGAGGTCAGGCTCAGAAGCACCTCGCCGGAGGCGTCGGTGTCGCTGTCCGCAGAATCATTGCCGCCGGTGTTGGCCAGCGTGAAGACATAGTTGGCGCCGTCCGGGTTGGTCACGGCAACCTTGTAGCTGCCGGGCTTCAGGTTGGTGAAGCCATAGGAGCCGTCGGCGGCGGTTGTGGCGCTACCCACCGCGTTGCCGTCAGCGTCTGTCACCGGGTTGCCGGTCGCATCGGTGAGCGCTACGGTGACGCCGGCCAGCTTGCCCTCGCCGGTGTCCTGCACGCCGTCATGGTCCAGGTCATTCCACACCAGCCCGGAAAGGGAGGCGGGCAGCCAGATACCCAGGTCATAATTCAGCCGGTCGGCGGGTGTGTTTGGCGAGATGAATGTGATCCGGCCCGTGCGCACACCGCTGTTGAGCGTGGCGGAGGGCACATCGCTGTCGGTGTTGGTGTCGCTGTCGCCTGCAAGTCCGTCGGCGTTATAGGCCGTGGCCCGATAATTGCCCGGGAACACATACTCAATGATATATTCGTGGGCACCGTCGGCGATGAGGGAGGGGAAAGCCCAGTAGCCGGCGTTGCCGTTCTGGTCGTTGCCGGTTCTGGTGTACTGAATCACCGTGTTCGGCGCGCTGCTGTTGTAGAGGTTCACCAGGATGTCATTCACGCCCGGTTCGCCGTTATCCTGCAGGCCATTGCCGTTGGTGTCCAGCCACACATGATCGCCCACGCCGAAATAGGGGATGTGATCGTTGATAATGAACCCCACTTTGCTGGACTCGGTGGGCAGGAAGGCTTCCGTTCCGCTCTCACCCTCGCAGGTTGCGCCCACGGCCATGCTGTCCCATGCCAGCTGGCCGGCAGGTGCTCCCAGCGGAGCCCGCATCGGCCACTCAAAGGAGAGTGCGTCGCCCGGGTTGAGCGTGTAGTTGTTGAATTCAAACTTCAGCGCTGTCACGGTGGTGATGTCCGCAGGCGGCGTCAGCGACCAGCCGTCGCCGGAGTTCCCGCCGTTCACCGGGTCATACAGCTCCGCCAGAGACGGCGTGGGATTTGTTGTGTAATAGATCTTCAGCTCCGATGGCAGCGCCGAACCGTTTGTGCCAGTGATTCTGTCCACCAGATAGGGCTGCCAGACCGTCCCGCGGGATGCGCTGCCGATGATCAGCTTGTCGCCGATCCTCGGGAGCGTGTCGATGGCCACAATGTTGGAGATCGGGCCGTTGGAGCCGTCGTTCTTGATGGTGAAGCGATAATTTGCCAGGCCGCCGGGGAGTGTCTGGCCATAGCTGCTTGTGCCCGAATACTGCTTCCAGCCGGCGTCCAGCTCGCCTTTGACCCACGCCGTGGTCGTCAAAGCGCCCTGGAACTTCACAAACACCTGGGCTTGAGCCGCCGCCAGCCGGTCGTCGGTGGCTCCGTCTCCATCCAGGTCGTCGGTGTCAACGGCGGTTGTGCCCTTCATTGCGGAGGCACCGGCGCCGTTGGTGGTGAGATAAAGCTTGTTGGTGAGCCAGCCCACCGGCGTCTGGTCGGCAATGGCGGTGTTCAGTGTGATCAGCACGGCCTCGCCGGGCTCCAGAAAGCCGGTGATGGGCCAGCGGACCACCGTGCAGGCCTGCCCGCCAATGGTCTTGCCGGTGATGACCGGTGTGCCCACGGTAACGCCGGAGGGCGCGCTGTTCACTGTGTAGGAAACGTATTCCAGGTTGGGAGGCAGCACATCGATTGCCACCGGGTCCACCAACCGGCCGGTGGCGTAATCATGGTTTTTCACGGTGAGCGTCCACGCCACGGCCTCACCGAAGTCGCGGGTGCTGCCGCCCACAATGGCTTTTGCCGGCACCAGCCACGGATATGCTCCCACAATGTCAAACGAGACGCTGGAGTGTTTGGCCGGCAGCGCTTCGCCGCGATAAGAGGAGGTGAGCCACGCGTTGTTGGTGACCACGCCCGCCGCGTCATTGCGGATGACGCCATACACATTGATTATTGAGCTCTGGGCAAAGCCCGCCGGCACTGTGCCCATGCGCCACTGCACGCGGGTGACACGCGCTCCGTCCGGCAGCCCCAAACCTGACACATTCAATGTCTGGTTCGCCACAGTGGTGGTGTCCGCCCACTTCACCCAGTTGTAAGGCGCGGCGGTGTCCAGCGTATAGTATACGGACATGGGCAGGTCCTGATTGAATGCCCCGGTCGTGATGCTGGTCAGATTGATTTCATCGGGCATGCCGTCTTCCATCATAAAATCGTCCAGCGGCACGTTGCCGGTGTTTGCGGCGCCGTTCAGGCCGTAACGGGAAGTCTGGCCGGGGTGGTATTCCTCCTGCACCTGCCGGTTGCTCTTTGTAAAGCTCCCCATGCCGGGCGCGGCCACGCCGAATGTGGTGGTGCAGGCCGCAGTTTTCTCCGGTTGGTCCGCATCGTCGCCATAGAATTTGGCGCTGACGGTCACGCTGTTCGTTGCGCTCTCCGTCTGGCCCTCGGGATAGGTTACGGTAACATAACGGTCTGCGGTGGCGCCCACGCCGACGCTGGCGATGGTCCAGTTCACTTTGTGGCTTTCGCTGTCATAGGTGCCGCCGCCGGTTGCGGAGATGAATGTGGCGGCAGCCGGCAGCAAGTCAGACACACGCACGTCTGAGAGATTGAGGGAGCCGGAGGCATTGCCGGCCACACGCACCCGATAAGTTACCGGGCTGCCGCCCACCGCCTGCCCGGACGGCACAGTCTGCACCTTGGAGACCGACCAGTTCGGCGCCACAACGTGGGCCGTCACGGTCACGTTGTTGCTCACCACATCGCTCATCGCCTCGGCGCTGAAGGTGGCGTTGTTGATGGCGGTGGCGCCATCCTTCGTGGAACCGTTCCGAAACCGTGCGGAGATTCTGAGCTTGCCGGACACGCCGGTGGCACAGGGGGTGGTGAACCTGAACGTCACCTGATCCCTACCGCCCACGCTGGCCGTATCCACCGTGGTGATATGCACCGTCTTCACAGAGCTCACATACTCCAGCCCTTCCGGCAGCAAGTCCACGATCTGGGCGCCTGTGACCTCGCCGGTGCCGGAGATGGCATAGTCCAGCGTATAGGTGAATGTTTCACCGGGCGCTACATCGGTCTTGTCCACCGACTTGGCAATGGCCAACGTGATCTCGCCCTCCGCCCGCGCGATAGGGAAGCCGCTGAAGGATGAGGTGAAAACAAACAGAAAGGCAAACAGCAAAGACGTGAGCCGGTTTTTTCTCATACAGACCTCAATGTTTTCATTTTATGACAAAATTCGACAGATAGTCTATCTATTCTACCCGATTTTGATTACGAAGTAACGCTTTTCATACAAAATTCCAGACATTTTTATTTGGAAACAAGAAAAATGGAATAAAGGAAAAGAAAACAGGCCTGGCGGCGATGCCAGGCCCGTTTGGTTTCACGGAAATTCTGCTTACCTTTTGAAGTTGTATTTCACAATAAATACTTCCACATTTCTGCGGCGGCCCCACTTGTAGCACTCGTCCCTGGTGTTCATGAAAACGTCGCCCATCATGGAGCTGTCTCCTTCATTTGAGCCTGTGTCTTCTGCAACACAGTAGCCGTAACCCGTGACATAGAGCAGTGTGCCCCTGGGGATTGATTTGAAGTTCACGGCGATGCTGCCCGGCTTTTGCAGTGTGCGGGTGAATTGGGGCCAGTTGCCGCTAGCTGTTTTGCGCCCAGTGTGGGTATAGGCCGTGATCGTCATATACCGCATTTCCTCAAAGGTATTGGGCTTTGCCGGGATGACCAGGTCTTCTGGCTTCACATGGGCATAGATTCCGGTGTATGGATTGCTGCTGTCACCACCCGACCCGCCGGACCCGCTGGACCCGCCGGAGTTGCCTGGGGTGCTTGGTTTGCCCCCCGAGTTGCCGCCTCCGGATGAACTGCCGCCGGAAGACCCGGAGCTTCCGCTGGATGGCCTTTGGGCAACGCCGGTGCCCTTGAGGATGATTCTGTCCATAGAGGCTTCTTTGGTGATCGTCTTGATGACGGTGCGGCTAACCTCCATGCCGTTTTTATAGATCACTTCCACCAGTTTCTGCTTGACGCCCTGCTTGCCGTTTTGCTTGACTTGCGTTTTTCCCTTCAGCAGCGAGCTGGTGTTCTGATAAACTGTGTTATATTTGATGTTTTGCAGCTCCGACTCGATGACGGTCTCCACCTTCACATGCTTGATTCGCATGCCTGCGGTCAGCTGCGTCCCCAGCTTGGGGCTGATTTCGTCGTCCTGATCAAAGCTGATCTTGGCTTGCCCCAGCGCATCTTCCACAGTGCCGCCCACAATGTATAGCGGCTGCAGGATCTCGCCGTTGCTGTGGACATAAACCAGCATCGCGCGGTTCACCGCCACAACCATGCCATCGGTCAGCCTTGTGTTCTTGGCGGGCATCACTTCGTCTTTGGGGCCCAGCCGCACATTGTTTTCCTCCAGCAGGTCACCCACGGTGCGGGCAGTGGTCTTTACGGCCATTTTGATGGGGCCGTTTTCGATCCGGACGCTCATTTCCTTGGATTTGGCGAAAACCACAACGCCCAGCAGGATGCCGATCGATGCGAACAGCACCAAAGACATCGTCAGTACAATTTTTGCAATCGGCAGGTTGGCTGCCATCACTTTTGCGGTCTGTGTCAGATTGCCGGCGGGCAGACGCACCAGACGGGTGCGCACTTTCATGCGCTCCGCCATGCCGGTGCGGCGGCGCAAGAGCATGCCAGGGTCACTCAAACGTTTGTGAGCCACCCTGCGGCCATTTCCGCCTCGCTTCTGCCTGCCGGTTTTGGTTAAATCCACGTTGCGCTCCTGTGTATGGATGATAGATAATTATAATATAGGGCTGTCTGCACTGTCAAATATTGTGCAGAATGGATAAAATGCATCTGAAATGTGCCGGAATGATGATGCATTGGGTATAAAATGTTCTAAAAATGTGATATAGTCGGAAGTAAAAGAAATACAAATATGGCGATGAATCTATGAATGAATTGTAACAAATGCTTTTTCTGTCTCAGGCAGAAAGACCGGAGGCTCACGCATAACGCGGTTCACCATGATTCTTTCCTGATATAAAAACACTTGTTCCCCGGAAATCATGACAGACTGCTGTCGTGTTTGGCGCGCTATACTACTGCCATCAAACACAGGAGGGATATGGATGAACGAATCAACCGCGATCTGCCAGAGCTGCGCAATGCCATTGACTGATGAGGTGCTGGGCACTGAGCGGGATGGCAGCAAAAACCAGGATTATTGCCACTATTGTTACAAGGATGGCGCATTCACAGGCGAGCAGACAATGGAGGAGCACATTGAGACCTGCGTGCCCTTTGTGTCCAACGGTGACCCGTGGCCGGATGCCGACACCGCCCGGGCAGAAATGCACAAGCTGTTCCCCACGCTCAAACGCTGGAAGGATGAGGCGAAATGATCGAGATCCCAGAGGCTGCCGCATTGGCGAGGCAGTTCAACAGTGCTGTGAAGGGCCGGACAATCCTTTCGGCGGAGGCAAACCACTCTCCGCACCGGTTCGCCTGGTACACCGGAGACCCGGCTGGCTATGGGGTGATGCTCGCAGGCCGTCAGATTCTTGAGGCCGTAGCCAGCGGCGGTGTGTTGGAACTGAAGCTTTCCGGCGGGCTTACGCTGTTTTTCAACGACGGCCCGTCGCTCCGCCTGCACAAGCCCGGCGCAAAGCTGCCCGTCAAGCACCAGTTGCTGCTCTCGCTGGACGATGGCAGTGCAGTTACGGCCTCCGTCCAGATGTATGGCGGCATGACGGCATATCCCGACGGCAATGTGGAGAATGTGTATCTGCAGGGCGGCAGAGACAAGCCCAACCCGCTGACTGACGCATTCCACAGGGCTTATTTTGACAGCCTGCTGGCAGCGCCCGGCGCGGGCAACCTCAGCGCCAAGGCCTTCCTGGCAACCGAACAACGCATTCCCGGCTTGGGCAATGGTGTGCTGCAAGACATTCTGTATAACGCCGGCATCCACCCGCGCAGAAAGATGGCAACACTTTCGCCGGAGGATCTGGACAGACTGTATCACAGTCTCAAGGAAACGCTAGCGGAGATGGACCAGAAGGGCGGGCGAGACACAGAGACTGACCTTTATGGCTTGCCCGGCGGCTATCAGACGAAGCTCAGCCGCCACACCGTGGGGTCGCCCTGCACCATATGCGGCAGCACCATCAAAAAGGAGCCCTATCTGGGCGGCGCCATTTATTGGTGCCCCGGCTGCCAGGTTGCACCTGAAAAGAAAGGTTAGCCACGCCATCAACTATTATCAACCCCCTTCCCTTTGTGCTCTCGGTGAAGCGCCATCGGCAAGCGGCCAGGCATTGGCCTGCGCATGCCCGGGCAGCTTCCGAAGCATGGGGGAGGGGGTTGGCTTATATCGGCATTTATGCACTTAAGCCTTAGCATTTCCTAAACATGTTGCAGTCCGCGTGCCGCGCGGGTAAAATAATAGTTCAGTGATCCTTTGAATGGGGGGAGAGCTTTGGTCACGCTGGAAGATATTAAGAATAACGAAGAAATCATGGCTCTGATCCGCGAGGCCAACAATGTGCTTGCGGCCATTGGTTACACCGAGCACGGCCAGCGGCATGTGGGCTATGTGAGCAACACCGCCGCGGCGATCCTGAAAAAGCTGGATTGTTCCGACCGCACCGTGGAGCTGGCTGCCATTGCCGGCTGGGTGCATGATGTGGGCAATGTGATCAACCGCAAGCATCACGGTCTGAACGGCGCCACGCTGCTGTTTCCGCTGCTGCGCGAGATGGGCATGGAGGTGGCGGAGATCGCGAAGATTCTTTCTGCTGTGGGCAACCACGAGGAGGAAAACGGCGTGCCGGTTTCCGAGATCTCCGCGGCGCTGATCATCGCCGATAAGTCAGACGCGCACCGCACCAGGGTTCGCAAGGGGAAGTATGACCCGTATGACATTCACGACCGGGTGAATTACTCCATCAAGAAGAACTGGGTGGATGTGGACCCGGTCAGGCATGTGATCACCTATGCCATGACGATGGATGACTCCTCATCGGTGATGGAGTTTATGCAGATCTTTTTGCGCCGCATGATGATGTGCGAGAAGGCTGCTGAGTTTTTGAAATGCCGGTTTGATCTGGTGGTAAACGGCGTTGTGATCAACAACCAGAGGAGCAACGGCACGAACGGTTGAGCGTGTTCGTGAATTTGATTGGGGTAATTCGATGTTTGATTTGTTCAGTGGGATGTTCAACGATTTTGGCAACTGGCTGCTCCAGTTGCTGTATTGGCTGCCCGGCATGCTGGTCGGGTTTGTGTTTCATGAGTTCGCGCATGCTTTTGCGGCGGACCGGTTGGGCGACCCAACACCCAGGATGATGGGGCGGCTCACGCTGAACCCGCTGAACCATATCGACCCGCTGGGGTTTGTGATGCTGATCGTGGCCCGTTTCGGCTGGGCAAAGCCAGTGATGACCAACCCTTCCCGCTATAAGATCAAGCGGTATGGAACTGCCATTGTCGCGCTGGCCGGTCCGCTCACAAACATGGTCATGGGTTTTCTTTTCCTGATGATTGTGCTGAGCCTGAGCTATTTTGGGTCGGTGAGCCAGACCAGCCCTGCGATGATGATCCTCAGCTACGCGGCCCAGATTAATTTCGTGCTCATGACATTCAATATGCTCCCGATCCCCCCGCTGGACGGTTACAACATCCTGAAAGACACCGTGCTGATCAAGGTTGTGAGAAGACCGCAGGCCCTCTGGAGTTTTGAGCGCTACGGCACGCTCATCCTGATTGCGCTGATGTTTCTCGGGCCGACATCTTACATCATTTCCACTGTGATAAGCTTCTTCGTAAACCTCGGTGTTCGGCTGTTCGCGCTGGTTGTCGGGATTTAGCTGCCATGGCATATCATGTATCGCTTGCCATGTTTGACGGCCCGCTGGACCTGCTGCTCTACCTGATCTCAAGGGCGCAGGTGGACATCCGCGATATCTTCGTATCCGAGATTACCGACCAGTTTTTGGACTACATGGCCGGACTTGACGAACTTGACATGGACCGCGCCAGCGAATTTCTAGAGATGGCGGCCAGGCTCCTGGAGATCAAGTCACGGCGCTTGCTGCCCGGCGAGCCGGAAGCGGAGAAGGACGAGGAAGACCCGGAGCAGCTTTTGATCCGGCAGTTGGAGGAATACAAGCTTTTCAAGGCGGCCAGCGCCTCCTTGCAGGAGAAGGCAAAGCAGGCCGCCAATGTGTATTACCGCCTGCCCGCGGAGATTGTGAAGGGCACCGACTTTGACATCACCAACGCCGACGCGGCACTGCTGGGGCGGGCCTTTGCCGCTCTTCTTGCCAAGGTGATGGAAGAAGAGGAAGACAAGCCGGCGCGGCACATCGAGCGTGAGAGCTTCACGGTGCAGCAGATGATCTTCCGCATCCAGAGTATTCTGGCGGAAAGCCGTGGCCCGGTCGGATTCCGGGCGCTGATCTCCGAGCGGCCCGGCAGGGAAGAGGTCATCACAGCGTTTTTTGCGTTGCTGGAGCTGCTCAAGCTCAATCGCATCGGCATCCGGCAGGACGGTTTGTATGGCGGCATCACAATCGAGCCCAGGCTCAAGCACGACGAGGAGGCGGAACATGGACAGGACTGAGATACAAGCGGCAATCGAGGCCATCCTGTTTGCATCCGGCGGCCCCATGCCTGTGTCTGTGCTCACGGACGCGCTGGGCCTGACCGAGCTCGAGCTCCGGCCGGCGCTGGAAGAGCTCATTGACCGGCTGCGGTTTGACCGCCGGGGCATCCAGATTGTGCGTGTGGAAGACTGTGTGCAGATGTGCACCAACGCGCTGTATGGCGAGCAGGTGCAGGCCGCGCTGGCCCCCCGGCAGAGCAGGCCTCTGTCGCAGTCGGCGCTGGAGACACTGTCGGTGATCGCATATCGCCAGCCGGTGACCCGCCGCGACATTGAGGAGATCCGCGGTGTGAGCTCTGACTATAGCCTGGAAGTGCTTCTGAAGCGCGGTTTGATCCGCGAAGCCGGCCATGCGGACAGATTGGGCCGGCCCGTGCAGTTTGCCACCACCGATGAGTTTCTGCGCTGTTTTTCGCTGGAGTCGCTGGATCAGCTGCCCAAACTGGAGCTGCTTTCGATGCCGGAGGGTGATGCCGCGGCAATCCCGGTGGAGGAGGATACTGATCTCAGCACCGAAGAAGAGGGCTCATGATCACAGTCCGCCAGACAATTGAGTTGCTGGAAAGCGCCCCTGTGGTCGCTGCGGTGAAATCGCAGGAGAGCGCCCGTGCCGCCGCGCGGTCGCTGGTTGCGGCTGCATTTGTGCTGGGCGGCAGCATCCTCACGATGGATCAGATCATGGAGGAATTGTTGGGCGCCGGCAAGCTGGTGTTTCTGCATATGGATCTCATAGAGGGTGTCGGCCGGGATGAAGCCGGCCTGACTTACGCAGCCCGCCACTGGCGGCCTGCAGGCATCATCTCCACAAGGACGCCGCTTGTGAAGGCGGCACGCGACCATGGGCTTCTGGCGATTCAGCGGGTGTTTCTGCTGGATTCGGGCTCGATCAAAAGCGGCATCGGGCTGATCAGCCAATGCAACCCTGATTTTGTGGAAGTCATGCCCGGTGTGATTCCCAAAGCGGTGGGCCAGTTCAAAATGGCCGGTCGGCCTGTGATTGCCGGCGGTATGGTGACGGAGCGGGCTGAGGTGATCGACGCTCTGGCAGCCGGTGCGCTGGCGGTATCCACCAGCAGCCGGGCGCTGTGGAATGAGTGAGCATGTCATTTTCTAATTGTATTTTGATTCGTCAGGTGTTACCATTGTCCAAATCTTTTCGGGGGGAACAACGTTGAGAGCAATCATCACAGTGGTGGGCCGTGATACGGTGGGCATCATCGCCCATGTGTCGGCCATCCTTTCTGCCCACAATGTGAACATTCTGGATATCAGCCAATCGGTGCTGCAGGAGTTTTTTGCAATGGTGATGCTGGTGGATCTTGGCAAGTGCCAGGCGCCGTTTGCCGAGCTGCAGGCCAGGCTGGAGGCTGAGGGCAACGTAATGGGCCTCACAGTGCGCATCCAGCACGAGGAAGTTTTCCAGGCAATGCACCGGATATAACGCCGCTGTCGCTTTCGGTGACACCTCCCTCAAGCGGGAGGCGAGGGTGAGCCTGTATTGGCTGAACGATTCCCCCTCCTGGAGGGGGATGCCGCACAGCGGCAGGGAGAATTTATGCTGAACCAATCGGAAATATTTCAGACGATCCGCATGATCGAGCAGGAAAACCTGGACATCCGCACGATCACGATGGGGATTTCCCTGCGGGATTGTGCCGACGCCTCTGCCGGCGCATCGCAGCGGAAGGTGTATAACAAGATCTGCCGCATGGCAAAAGACCTGGTTGCCGTGGGCGAGGCCATAGAGCGGGAGTATGGCATCCCGATTGTGAACAAGCGCATCAGCGTGACGCCGATTGCCCTGGTCGCGGAAAGCTCCGGCCAAAGCGATCTGACGCCATGGGCGCAGGCGATGGATCGGGCAGCCCGCGAGGTGGGTGTGAACTTCATTGGCGGTTTCAGCGCACTGGTGCACAAGGGATATACCATAGGCGACCGGGCGCTGGTGCAAAGCATTCCGGAGGCACTGGCCCAAACCGAGCGCGTTTGCGCATCGGTCAATGTTGCGACGGTCCGCTCCGGCATCAATATGGATGCCGTGGCCGAAATGGGCCGTGTGGTGAAGCGCTGCGCCGAGCTCACAGCCGATCGTGGCGCGGTGGCCTGCTCCAAGCTCGTGGTGTTTGCCAACGCCGTGGAGGATAACCCCTTTATGGCCGGCGCGTTCCACGGTGTGGGTGAGCCGGAGTGCGCCGTCCATGTGGGTGTGTCCGGCCCCGGCGTGGTCAAGCACGCCCTGGAGCAGGTGCGCGGCGAGAAGTTTGACGTGGTGGCCGAGACGATCAAGCGCACAGCTTTCAAAATCACCCGCATGGGCCAGCTGGTTGCCGGCGAGGCATCCCGGCGGCTGGGTGTCGAGTTTGGCATCGTGGATCTTTCTCTGGCGCCCACGCCGGCCATCGGCGACTCCGTTGCCGCAATCCTGGAGGAAATGGGCCTGGAGTGCACAGGCGCCCCGGGCACCACAGCCGCGCTGGCCATGCTCAACGACGCCGTGAAAAAGGGCGGCGTGATGGCTTCCAGCCATGTGGGCGGCCTGTCCGGAGCGTTCATCCCGGTCAGTGAAGACGAAGGCATGGTGAACGCCGTGCTGGCCGGTGCGCTTTCGCTGGAAAAGCTGGAAGCGATGACCTGCGTGTGCTCGGTGGGTCTTGATATGATCGCCATCCCCGGTGACACACCGGCAGAGACGGTGGCTGCCATCATCGCCGACGAGGCGGCCATTGGTGTGGTCAACCAGAAAACCACCGCCGTGCGCATCATCCCGATCCCCGGCGGCAAGCCCGGTGATATCGTGGAATATGGCGGATTGTTTGGCCGGGCGCCGGTGATGCCTGTGAGCCGCTTTTCCAGCAAGGCATTCATTGACCGCGGGGGCAGAATCCCCGCGCCGCTGCATAGCCTGAGGAATTGACAGAACTGACTTGTTCATGAGCCGGGGCATATTGCCGCCCGGCTCTTTTGCTGTTTGCAGAAGGCTCGCGCTCTGCTTGAATAACTGCCATGAGCTTTCTTCCGCAGTAGTACATCACGGAACACTTTGGAAATGTTATAGGTGCTAAACATATGGGCATCTATCAAATATCCAACGATCGGAGTACGGCACCAAGTCTCCGTGGAGTGGCAGGGAGGGAAACAATGAGATTTCTCAACAAGATGAGGATCGGGGTTCGCTTGATTCTGTGTGTGCTCGTTGCTGTGTTGGTTCTGGTTGCCATCAGTGTTTCGGCAATCTTGTCCATTGAGCGCATCATCGCCAAAGACAGCGAGCTGTATCAAAAGAACACAAGGGCAATTTCCACGCTGGGCAGTTTTGAATACACGTTCATGCTGCTGCGCCTTTCTTCCTACAGGGTGGACACCGGCACCGGCACCATGGAAGAGAAGAAGAGCCAGTTGCAGCAGCTGAGCGACACGCACTTTCCCCAAATGGATCAGGACCTGGAAAACTTGAAAAGCACCATTCGCAACAGCACAGACCAGGAAAGTTATGACGCGATGGTCTCCCTGCTGGCTCAGTATAAGGT
>JAEYYW010000171.1 GCA_023428265.1 Bacillota bacterium
GCACGGCAATGGTGCGCATGCAGACAGCCGGGTCCTGTATGTTTCCTTCGGTGCTGCCCAGCGCCCTGCCGCCCGCCAGATGCAGCGGCGCGCGAACGCTGTGGCCCCTGCCCAGGCAGGCCTCGCGGGAGGTGTCAAACTGCACCGGCTTCACAGGCCCGTCAGGCCCCAAAAAGCGGCAGGCCATATGAGGCATGCTCTGCTTGGGGTCGCGGGGTCTTCGGCGCACCAGCACAACGCCGCTGTCTGAGAGGTATTCGGTCTGCACAAACAAGTTCTGGAAGGCGGGATGGGCCTCGTCGTTGGCCTGGGTGTTGAGTGCCGCCTCAAAGTAAGCCGTAACCTCCAGCCTTTTTTCTTCCGAGGACCGGTTTGTCAGCGTGAGCCGGCGCAACTCAGCCGGGTTCTCGGTGGCAACGGCCACTTCCATTGTGGTGGCCACATCGCCGTCCACCCGCTTGAAGGAGGCCATATGGGGCTCAAACTGCACCTCATACTCCTCCGCCCTGCCCAGGACCGGCTGCATTGTGGCGCTCCACTCGCGGGCGGTGGCCCCGTCTTTGATGTAGAAAAAAATCCCGTAATCCTGCGTCACCGCGTCGTCGCGCCAACGGTTCAGCGCAAGCCCGTCCCACCGGCTCTGGCCGGCACCGGCAGCGTTGATGTGCAGCATATAGGCGCCGTTGGAGAGGATGTGGACCTCTGGCGGCCAAAGGCCGTCGGTGCCACGCACCGTGCGCACGATGTGCACCTCATGGGGCTTGCGGCTGCTCTGGGGAGCTTCCTCGCCGGTGAATTTCTCCAGCACTGCGCCCTGCGTGGGAGCCCGCTCTTCCATCAGCAGCTCCACCGCCCGCACCTGCGGGATGCGGTGGAACCGCTTCACCAGCGTGTTGCCGCAAAGCAGGTTTGTCATCGCAGCAAGCGCCATCCCCTGGTGGTGCACCATATAGCTCTTCACGATCTTATAAGAGTCACGATCCAGCCGCCTGCCCGGTGTGAAGTCGATCGCCTCATACATGCCATACTCACCCAGCATGCCCATGGAAACAAGCCTGCGGATGTTTTCCATCGCTTCCGCCGGCGTGAAGGGCAGCGCCATCAACGATGCGTAGGGCGCAATCACCAGGTCTTTTGACAGTCCGGAACGCATACCCATGTCTGGCACGCCGAAGGAGCGGTATTGGTAGTTGAGGTTCAGGTCAAATTCATGATAGCCCGACTCGGAGATGCCCCAAGGCACATCCTTCGCCTTTGCGTAATCCTGCTGCGCCTGGATGACCGAGCGCACCGTCTCACCCAGCAGCGTGCACGGCTCATGCTGCAACACCAACGTGGGCATCAAATACTCAAACATCGTGCCACCCCAGGACAGCAGCGGCATGCCGCCGCCGGCAAGAGCCAGCGCCCGCCCAAGCTTGCGCCAGTGCCGTGCCGGCACACGCCCGTAGGCAATGGCAAGCAGGCTGGTCACGCGGGCCTCGCTGGCAAGCAGGTCGTAATAGGAGCTGCCGTGCTTTCCCTGCTCCAGCGACGCGCCAATGGTAAACAGATCCCTAGTGCGGTCGTAAAGGGCGCCCAAGTCCATTTCCAGCGCGGCCTTTTCCATCTTGGCCGCCAATTGCTCGCCTGCATCCCTGCGGCTTTCAAACTCATCGGAAATCCGCTCTGCCAGCTCGGTGAGCCGGGCGTTCGCCCCAGCCTTCAGCGCGGCGTCCACCGCCTCGCGGGCCTTTCCGCCATGGCGCCAGGCTGCGGGGGACGCATACTCCTCCCAGGAGCCTTCGAGCATCACGCGGTATTCGTTTGGCAGCATCTCCAGCGCTTCCAGCAGATCCTCCATGTATTCAATCATGTCGTCAATCAGGTTAATCGCCAGGCTGGCCCACTTGCCGCCCAGCTTTTCAGCGGCCTCCGCCACCCGGTCGGCAAGCTCAGCCACGGCCTTCATGTCTCGCCGGCCACCAGCCCGTTCCAGAGCCCCGGCAAGCTCCTCCAGACCGGCATCGGTCTTCTTTTCCGAGAGCACCCTGAGCGTATCTGCCAGCCCTGACACAATCCCAAACGATATGATCGGGCCATTTGCGGATTCCTTCACTGCCTCTGAAGCCAGCAGCAGATAAGCCATCAGGTTACCGCTATCCACAGCGGACACATACAGCGGGTGCAGCGGGTCGGTGGTGCGGGTGTCATACCAGTTGTAAAGGTGCCCTTGCCATTTCTGCAGACTGTCATAGGCCTCCATAGTGGCGCTCATGCGCTCCAGCATCCTCCGAGGCGTGAGATAGCCCAGGTCGCAGGCAGATATATCCGCCACCAGGGATAGGCCGATGTTGGTGGGCGATGTGCGCGACGCCACACCCTTGAAGGGGTATTCCTGGAAGTTGTCCGGCGCGAGCCAATGCTCCTCAGCGCAGACAAACCGCTCGAAATAATGCCAGGTCTTGCGGGCAATCAGGCGAACCTGCCGTGTGTCTTCCTCCGGCATCGCGCAGACCACACAGGGCAGCGGGCGGCTGATCATATGGGCCACCTGTGGCGCGAATGCCCACAGAAGCGCCACGACGGCCCAGAAACCTCCGAAAAATGATTTATTTAGCAGAAACGTTGTCAGGGCCAGCAGCACCGCTAGGGCCGGTGCCGCCGCCATATACTTCCAGTAACCGGCGGCAGTGGTTGGCTTGCCCTTCTCGGCGTCAGCGGCGGTGGTCCATTCCAGCAGGCGCTTTTTGCTCACAGCCATGCGATACAGGCTGCGGGCGGCAGCGTCCAGCGCCACCCACGCTTCAAAGGGCAGGAACAGCAGGTTGAGCGCCGGGCGGATCAGGTCGGTCCGCGACGACTTCACCGTCATTGCGATGCTACCGCCGGTCTTGGCCAGGATCTTCATCAGCATCGAGTACAGCACCGGCAGAAACTCAATGAGCACAGTCGCGGCCAAACCCAGCCAGAACCTGCCGCAGGCGGCGGAAACAAACAGCATCGCCAGCTCTGCCGGCGCAACGAGCGCCCGCCTGAGGTTGTCGGCAATCTTGTATTTGGAAAGCCGATTGATCGGATTGGGCAAGCCCTCCGGCGTTTTTCTGCCCAGCCAGTTCATGATTTGCCAATCGCCGCGAAGCCAGCGGTGCATGCGCTTGAAGTAAGCGTAGGCACTGGACGGGAAGCCGTCCACCACGGCCACGTCGCTCACAAACCCCACGCGGGTGTAGCTGCCCTCCAGCAGATCGTGGGAGAGGATGCGGTTGTCCGGCAGCTTACCCTCCAAGCACTCCATAAACACCTGAATGTTATACAGGCCCTTGCCGGTGAAAATGCCTTCCTTGAACAGGTCCTGGTAGGCATCGGCAATGGCACCGCTGTAGTGATCCAGCCCGCATTGGCCCGTATAGGCAGCCGCAAACCGCGACTGCCTGGACGACCCCGCTGCCATCTCCACCCTGGGCTGCAAAATGCCATAGCCGCGGCGCACCGCACCGCCCACCACCTCCGGCCTGTTCAGCGGGTGCAGCATGATGCCAATCATACGGGCCGCCGCGTCATGGGGCAGCTCGGTGTCAGCATCCAACGTGAAAACAAAATGCATGCCGTCCATCCCGGCGGGCCGCGCCTCCAGATTATCAAACTCGGAAGCATCTCCATGAAGCAACAGGCGGTTCAGCGCCATGATCGCGCCGCGCTTGCGCTCCGCGCCCATGAAGACGCCCTCCGCTTCGTTGAAAGCCCGCTTGCGCACCAAAAAGAAAAAGGTGTCCGGCTCATATTTGCGGTTCAGTTCCTCCGCCGTTTGCACACCGAGCCCGGTCAGGGCTCGGTCACGCTCCTCATCAGGCTCTTTCTCATCCTTGTGATCCACCAGAAGGCAGTAGCGGATGTTGCCGCCGCCATGACGGATGTAGAGTGTCTCCAGCTGCTCCATCAGTTTTTTCAGGCGGTCGGCGCTGGCCAGCAGCGCGGGGATTGCCACCAGCGTGCGGCCTTCATCAGGCACGCCGTCTTTCAGGTCGATCGCCGGGATCACCTCGGACCGAACCAGGCGCTTTACCACTTCGTCCACCACAAACACGCCGGTTTTTGTGAATGCCACAAAGGCGGTGAGAAAGAGCAGCGCCCGAAGCCCGAAGCCGCCGGGAGCAAGCCAGGCCAGGGCGGCGGCCAGCACAAGGCTCACCACCCAGATGGAAATGCTGTATAGCAGCAGCTTGGTCTTGCGCTTCATCGTGAAGGGCCGGCCTCTCACCTTTTCGGCCAGCATGTTCACACCGTCTTCCAGAAGGTACCAGCCGATATGGCGCTCCTTCTCATTCTGGCTGCCGGAATGGTCAGCGGCGCACTGCACCGCCAGCCTGGAAAGGTGCAGCTCGGAAACGTCCCACCGCTCGGCAAGACCCTCCACCCTGCGCCGATACATGCCCCGGCTCAGTTCGTCCATTTTGCGGTAGACGCCTGCAGGGTCGTCCATCAGCGTGCGCTCCACCACGCTCACCAGGCGGAAAAGGTCCAGCCAGTTGAGGGCGTCCAGATACCGCAGGCTGTCCATGCAATTGCTGATCAGCAGCTTGTCGGCGCCCTGGCGGTGATGGGAGCTGGCGATCTGGTCCTCCAGGATGTAGCCGCGCTCGGAGAGATATTGATCCAGCCACTTCAGCTGCGCGCCGGAGTTTTCACCCTGCTCCATGAGCCGGATGGACAACCGCTCCAAAAACGCCCCGCCGGTGTTGTCTTTCTTCAGCCAAGGTATCTTTTTGCTGCGGATGAACCACTCCTGCTCCGCATCCGGCGTATCGGCCATAAACTCGGCAAAGGCCTCCGCGCCATCCCATTGGCGGTGCGTGTCGGTGCAGGCGGAGGCCACCTCGGCCACACGCTTGAGCACCGACAGCCTGAGAAAAGCCGGCAGGATCCAAAGCTCCTTCAGCATCAGCGGCGATTTCTTCTGGTATTCATTCAGATACATCACAAGGGTATCGGTATAGATGCGGCCGTTGGTGTAGCTCAGCAGGTTGTCTGAAATGGAGCAGACCCTTGGCACGCCTTCGCCCTTCATGATGGGCAGACGCAATGGGCCTGAGCGGAGCATGTTTTGCACACGGTAGATCTCCTGCTCAACCATATAGAAGTTGTCCAGTATCCAGCGGCCAGCCGGCACCAGATCCTCATCCTCCGGCACGGCGGCCAGCGCCTTGCGGGCCCGGCGGATCTCTTCCGACGCCCGGTTGAGCATGGCCAGAGAAGTGCGGTCACGCCCTTCTGAGGATTTCTGGGTTCTTGCCAGACTGCCGGCCACGCCGCGGATGCTCTCGTCATCCAGCTCCACGGCGGTTTTTTGCGCGCCGGCGAACGATCGCCTGCCGGCTACCAGCACGGACAGGATAATGGAAAGAAAGAATATGGAAAGCAGGACTGCAGAGATAATATCCATGCAACGCTCCGTATGCGCGGGTTCAAAGTTTCCTATTCATTTTTCCTGTCAGCGGCAAACGCTATACCAGACGCTTTGTCGAAATGATGCTTGAAATGGGGATTGGCAACAGTTACTATTAGAAAAAAACCGGGAGATCGGTATGGCTGAAGTCAAGGCTGTGTTATTTGACATGGACGGTGTGCTGGTAAACAGCGAACCCGTGATCACCGAAGCGGCGATCCGGGCGCTCGGCGAGTTTGGGGTGCAGGCTACCGAAGCCGATTTCCATCCATTTACCGGCATGGGTGAGGATCGCTTCATCGGCGGTGTGGCGGAGCTGTACGGAAAAGCCTATGACATTGCGATGAAAGCCAGGGCTTATGAGATTTATCAGGAAATTGTGGGCAGCATGATTGAGATTTATCCCGGCACCCTGCCGCTGCTTGAAAAATTGAAAGAGCGGGGAATCCCAACCGCACTTGCCAGCAGCGCCGATCTGATCAAGGTGAAGGCCAATCTCAATGCCGCAGGAATCAACGAAGGGCTGTTTTGCGCCATCGTGTGCGGCGAAGACGTGGTTCATAAAAAGCCAGCGCCGGACATTTACCTGCTGGCGGCCAGCCGGCTTGGGCAGGCCCCCTCCGGCTGCGTGGTTGTGGAAGACGCCATCAGTGGCATCCGGGCGGCCAATGCCGCCGGCATGCGCTCGGTGGCGGTGACGACCTCTTTTGATGCGGAAATTCTGAAAAAAGAGGGCGCGACCGCCGTTTGCCAAGACATTTCCGGCGTGTGGGGCTGTCTGTCCGACTTGTAGCAGATCATTCCCCTCCCCCATACAGGAAGCTCCTCAAGGCGTTTTTGTTCTTGTCAAAATCAATGGAGATGATTGACATCCCTTTATACTTCTTGTCAGAAAAGCTGCCCGCAACAGGAACAGCCATTTGCTTGATTGCGCCATCGCCCATCGCAAGCACCTCCTGTGCCAGCTGAATGGCGCTGCCGGTGGTGATGTTGGTCTTCACTTTCGGCAGCAGCGTGTTCATCAGATCCATGGCATCCATCACACCCATTGCCCTCACCTTGCTCAGTGCTGCGGTCATCACATTCCGCTGCCGCTGCGTGCGACGAAAGTCGCTGTCAATCTTGCGGATGCGGGAGTAAGCCAGCGCGGTGTCACCGTCTAGATGCTTCACACCTGCGCCCCGGGTCACCTTGTAGCCATAGGAGCGCAGATAAGTGATCTCCTTTTCGGTCAGCTCAATGTCCACACCGCCAACGGCGTCGATAATGTCGCGAATGGCGCTAAAATCCAGCCGCACATAACGTTGGATGTCCAAACCGAACGCCTTGTTGACTGTATTGATGGACAGACCGGCCCCGCCAAAGGCGAACGCGGCGTTCAGCCGGTTCCAGTCATGACCCTCGATGGGCACCAGTGTGTCTCGCAGAATGGAGGCGAGCTTGATCGTGTTGTTCTTCCGGTCAATGGACACGATCATATTGAGATCCGCCCGGCCACTGCCCCCCGACTCCCAGGTGTCAATACCAAGCAGAAGGATATTGATCACGTCGCTGTCGAGTGGTTTGACAGAATAGACCGGTGTCTTGCCCTGGCTGCTGCCCAAATCCAGGTTGTCAAGCTCCTCACCGCCTTGGCCGCCAGGCTCCAGACCCTCCGGCTGCCCGATCTGGCCGGTGTCTTCCCCCTTTTTCACAATGGGTAAATTCTCAAAATAGCCAAGTGAGTTGAGCTTTAAAACGGCAAACCCCATCAGGCCAAGCTCTGCGGCCAGCAGCACAGCCAGCAGCCGCACAACACGGCGCCATGCCGGCCGTCTGGCTTCAGCACCCTGTGTTTCCTGTTCAAAATCCTGGTTGTGATTGCCCAACCTATGCCTCCAAAACGGCGTTCTATCATAGATTCGCCAGCATTTCCCGATGTATGCGCGGAGCCAAAAGCCGGTAGGAATCGACAAAAACAAACAGGAGACACTATCGGCATGAGGTGGAATTTGATTAAAACGATCAAATGGGTTTGGGCCGCCGCGATGCTCCTTCTTCCGGCAGGGTGCGCAACCGCACCGCAGCCACGCATCGGGGAGTCTGCCTGGCCCAGCGCGAGCCCCGCAGCATCCGCAGCAACAACGCCGGAGACTCCGGCACCGCAGCCATCGCAAGCCTCCGACGCCATCAAGGCACTGATGCCCGGTCAGGCAGGATATACCTGGCATTATGATGGATTTGCCGAGTATGCAATGGCAATGAGGCTCACCGCCATGGATGAGTCGGGCGGCATACTGACATACCACTGCAACGGCGCAGTGGAAGATGTGTCTGGCGGGGAGGCAACCGGTGACTTCTCCGTCCGTGTGGACTATCAGGCAAAGCCAGGCGTGCTCACGCAGCATCTTCAGGGTGAAAAGGTGCTGGACAACGTATTCCCCGATCTGGAGCTGATCCGCGAGCCGCTGGTGAAAGGCGCCAGCTGGCTGCAAACAGTCAGAGGTGCCAACGGGCAGGATACGGAGCTGTTCTGCTCCATTGACAGCGTCGGCCAAACGGAAGGCAGGACGGTCTATTCAGTGACTTATCAGGACAAAGCCAGCGGATATTATGAAAAGCGGGAGATCACCGAGGGAGCGGGTGTAACTTCGTTTGGCCGGCTGTATCAATTTGAGGATACCAGCGAGTTGCTCGGATACCGGCTCTTCCACCCTGATGCGCAGGCTCACGCTGCGGCATGGGAGCAATGGCTGCCGGAGCTTGGCCGCGAGTATACCTGCTTTGGATTGGCTGAATATGGGCATAAGGGCGTGCTCACACAACTGAAAGCAAGCGACAAGGAGACTGTGCTGGAATATCGCGGCATTTATAGCGACGGCACCGGCAGAGATGATCGGTTTGTGGTTCGTTACCACGTGGACTCTGCCAGGGGCACCGTGACGGAGGAAGTTGTATCAAACGAACGCGGTGCAAAGGAAGTGAACTCCAGGCTCCATAACCTTGTGGTTTTGATGTTCCCGCTGCGGAAGGGCAGCCATTGGAGCCATCAGGCCACACTGAACCACAAGCCGGTGACCGTGCGGGCAGAGATTACAGAGTATGATGAATCAGCAGGTGTGGTCAAGGTGCGCTACACAGCAGAAAACGCGGCGGGTTACTATAACGACACCTATCTGGAGGAGCGTACCTTTGAAAAGGGGTTTGGCATGACAGGCTTTGGCTGCCTGATGCCCGGAAGCATCGGCCTGAGCGGGAAGGACGCAAAAGACCCTGAAAAGGTGCAGGAGGCTCTTGTGCAGCATATGTTTGGCTACTCGCTGAACAAAATGAAACAGCAATGAAAAAGGGGGCTCCATGGGCCCCCTCTTCCGCGCATCAACTCCGGCTTGATTTCTTTTTGACTTTATCGGAAATGATCATCACAATCAGCACGATGATGGTGACAACAATCAGCCCGCCCACCACAATCATTGCCCGGAAAATGTCTCCAAGGCTGCCCGCGGGGTTGGTTATGGCCTCCACCGAGTCGCTTGCGGTGGGAGCCGGCGACTCGCCCGGGGTTTCCATTGGGGTCTCGGAGGGCGCAGGGGCGGCCACTTTTACCTCATAAGGAGGCGTGGAGCGCTGAAACCCGCCCTTGCTATCGGCCACCGACAGCGTGAAGGTGAAGGAAGTGGTCTTGTCAATGATGCGGGAAACCCAGGTCCACTTGGAAACCCCAACCGGGATTGTGAAATCCTCCTCCAGCTTTTCGCCGTCCTGGCTGGTGATCGTGGCATGCTCCACCGGCGCAGCGCCCTTGTTGGTCACTGTGATCTCAAAGTTGACCATGCCCGGCTCCGCAAGCTGGATGAGGTCTGGCATGGCCATGATTTCAATGTCGTATTGATCTCCCCCGGCGCTCACGACAACCTGCAGCTGGTTCGTCTTCACCGTGACAGGGTTGCCGGAATCGTCTTTGCCGGTGATCGAATACTGGAATGTGGCGGTCTGCATCAGCGTAACCACCTTAGAAAACTGCATCGATTCGCCCCTGTTCAATGATTGGGCGGTGAAGAGCCTGCTCCCCAAGGACGGTTCATCGATCGTGATGCCGGAAATCCTGACGCTGCCGGCATTCTTCAGCTCGCACACCAGAGTCACCTTGCCGCCGGGTTCCACGGAGTCGGGCAGCAAAGCCTGGAGAGACGCTTCCAATTGCACCACTTTCAGCTGCACCGTTTTCTCCGGGCATTGGGTGTTATAGGAATTGCCGTTGGCTTGATAGGTGAGTTTCGGCGACGAGGTGAAGTCTGCTTCCACTTTGAAATTCAGCGTCTTCGTCTTTGTGATGCCAACCGGCAGAGACGGCTCGGTCAATTTGAAATCCCTGCCGATTCCCTCGTCGGTGATCACAAGATCGGTGATGTCTGCAGACCCCGTGTTTTTCACCGTATAGGTGATTGCAACCGACTCGCCTTTTTCCACCGATGTTTTGTCAATGGTTCTTGTGAATGAGACTGCTGGTTCCGCGGGAGCCTTTGAGGGGATTGTGATCTGAAAAGGCAACCCGGACGCAGCACCATCCCATGACACGGCAAGGGTAAGCGGATGATTGAGGTCACTGCTCTTCAAGGAAAGCGTGAAGCTTATATCGGAGTTTTGCCCGATGGCGATGCTGTCCACCGTGTCGGAAGATTTGACCGCGCTTCCGGTGACCCGCACGTTGGCAAGACCTCCCTCAGCCCTGGAAGTATCCACCGAAATGTTGGCGGTGACATTCACATCGCCGGCTCCTGACAGGCCCGACGGATTTGTCCGGATGTTGGACAGTATCACCCCGTCGGATGAAAATGTGTCCACCGCAAGCGCACTCCCGCTGAATAACACAGTAGAGCATAACAATACGGTGCATATAATTAACGCAATACTGCGAATCCGCATCCTGATAACCTCCCGGATATGCCTGCCACGGCAATGGGCAGACAACAGAAACATTCTATCTGATTGCACACATACTGTCAAACTGATAACCACCGGAACATGCCAGCAAATTCAAGGTTTTCAGGGATTCCATGCCATCAGGACCACGGTTTTCCCAGCCGTTTCAAACCGATGGAATGCCTTGCAAAAACGATCCGTCCTTCACAACGGGGGCGAATTTTGATATAATCATATTGTTTTTTTGAAAATTGTCGGAAAGGTTTATTTGATGAAACGATTCTTATCGCCGGTTCTGGCGTTGATGCTTGCACTATCCGTTCTGTTTGCGCCTATCACAGCGCAAGCCGAGGGCGCGGCCGCAGCCATGCCTTATGGCACTGCTTCGCCCAGAGACTGGGATAAGAGAGCACCCGACGGCGTACTTATGGATTCGGCAATCAAAGCCGAGGGAGCGATCCTGATCGACGAAAAAACCGGTAAGGTCTTGTTTGAGAAAAACGCCGATAAGCAGCTGTATCCGGCAAGCATTACAAAGATTATGACCTGCCTGCTGGCGATCGAGTATGTGAAGAGCGGGCACAAAATGTCTGAGCTGGTAACCGTAGGCACCCTTCCGAAGCTGCCGTCCGGATATGTGAACATCGGGTTGGTCAGTGGTGAAACCCTTTCTCTGGAGACTCTGCTTTATGCACTGATGCTGCCATCGGCAAACGACGCGGCCAACGCCATTGCCATTCATGTGGGCGGCAGCGTGGCAGCCTTTGTGCAGATGATGAATGAAAAGGCCCAAGAACTGGGGATGACAAACACCCACTACACCAATGCATATGGCCTGCATGAAGCCGAGCACTACACCTCTGCCAGAGACATGGCAATCCTAGCGAGAGAAGCACGGAAATACCCTGAATTTACAAAACTGGTTTCCACGTTTAAGTATACGGCGCCAGCCACAAACAAGAAGGAGAGCCGTACCTGGGAAAACCACAACAAACTGATCAATCCCAACAAAAGCGAAGCATATGGTTATCTATACGCAACCGGTGTGAAAACCGGCTACACCGATCCAGCAAGATACACGCTTGTTTCTTCGGCAAAAAAAGACGATATGAACCTGATCGGTGTGGTGCTCAAGGACAGCAAGCCCGATAACTGGGTGGACTCCGTCACGATGTTTGAATATGGATTCAAATTTTATGACACACTGGATCTGAAAAAGCTGCTGAGCGGGCTGCCGCTCGAACCGCTGGAAGTGAAAAACGCCGCCGGCACCGACCCCGGTCAGGGTGTGCTGCAGCTCACACTGCTGCCCAAGACCACCAACTTCTTTCTCACTGACAAGAGAGAGATCATCGAAGGCTTGCGCAGCGACCCCTCGCAGTTTGTGGCGACTGTGGAGATCACAAAGGATACCGCCCCGATTGCCCAGGATGAGGTTGTGGGCACCGTGAAATACACTTATAACGAGTCCATGGTGTTTGAATTCAACCTGCTTGCCAGCCGCGAAGTCAAGGAAATGCCCACAACCGCCCCCGAGAACACGGCGACAGGCAGCAACGCAACAGCCGGCGGCACAAAGTCCGGCTCAACCCCGTCAGGCAGCCCCTCCGACCTTGATCAGGCAAGCGGAGGCGGCGGTTCGATCCTGGTGTGGATCGGCGTGGTGGTGCTGGTCCTGGTGCTGGCGATGGTCGCGATCCGGATGGTCAACATGCAGAAGCGCAACCGCAAATATCGTCAATACAATTACCGCGGTGGAAGCTCCAGAATGAAACGCTGATGCGATAGGAGTGTTTGACATGAAGATCCTGGTGACTGGCGGAGCCGGATATATCGGCTCAACCACCTGCTCTGCCCTGCTGGACGCGGGCCACACGCCGGTGATCCTGGACTCTCTGGTGAATGGCCGCAGAGCTTTCACAGAGGGGCGAAACTTTTATCATGGCGACATTGCCGACAAGGCGCTGGTGCAGCGGATCTTTGCCGAGCACCCGGACATCGAGGCAGCGATCCATTTTGCGGCGCTGATCGTGGTGCCGGACTCAGTGGCCCGGCCGTTTGATTATTACACAGAGAATGTGGTCAAATCTCTGGGCCTGTTCAAGCAGCTGAACGAGCTGGGCTGCAAGCGGATCATTTTCTCCTCCTCGGCCTCGACCTATGACGCCGTGCCGGGGTTCATGGTGAAGGAGGATTCCCCGCTCAAGCCCTCGAGCCCCTATGCCCGCACCAAGTATATGATTGAAATGGTGTTGGAAGACATGTGCCGCGCCTACGGCCTGAAGGGCATTGCCTTACGATATTTCAACCCCATCGGCGCCGATCCCTGGATGCGCACAGGCCCCTATGACCCCGCCCCCACCCATGTGCTGGGCAAGATGGTGAGCGCGGCGTTGGGGCAGCTACCGGAATTTCAGCTCACCGGCACCGACTGGCCCACCCGCGACGGCACGGGCATCCGCGACTACATCCACATCTGGGACCTGGCCCAGGCCCATGTGAAGGCCGTGGAGCGGTTTGACAGCGCCTTTGCGCAAGCCGGCGGCAGCTATATGCCCATCAACCTGGGCACCGGGCTGGGCGTGACGGTGCGGGAGCTGCTCTCGGCCTTTGAGGCGGTGTATGGCAGGAAGATCAACGTGGTGACCGCTCCCCCCCGCCCCGGCGACGTGGCCGGCGCCTTTGCAAATGCCGACCGGGCCCTTTCATTGCTGGGCTGGAAAGCCGAGCGCACGGTGACGCAGGGCATTGAGGACGCGCTGAAGTGGACCAATGAAGTGCGCCCGGCAAAGCTGGGTTATTGATTCTGCAACACAGTTCGCAAGGATGCGCCCGGATTTGTCCGGGCGCTTTTTCGACGCATTTTTCCTTGATTTACCATTGCCGGATGCTATACTGAAAGGGCAAGGGGCAGACCGTCTGCCAGTCGGGAGGGGTTATTTGATGAAAACAACTATGAGATTGCTTGCATATATGGTGGTTGTCGCAATGATGCTGGCACCGCTGCCGGCAATGGCGGCCGCCAACCGCGCCATCGGCGAGTGGGCATACACCGTGGACGGAGCAAGCGCCACCGTGACAGGGTATTCCGGCCCCGGCGGCGCTGTGGTTGTGCCTGACACGCTGGGCGGCGTGGCGGTTGCGGCCATCGGCTCAAGCGTTTTTGAGGCAAAGGCGGGCATTAAGTCGGTGTCGCTGCCGGCCAGCGTCACTGTGATCGGCGACAGCGCATTCAAGGGCTGCACCGGCCTGCAGAGCGTCAAACTGCCGGAAAGCTTGCTGGGCCTTGGCGACTCGGCCTTTGCCGGGTGCACCGCCCTGGCTGCAGTCACGATCCCCAAATGGGTAAACAACATCTCCTCCGGCGCCTTTGCGGGTTGCTCCGCCCTTGCCGCCGTCTATTTCGAAGGCCAGCCGCCTGCCATCAGCGCCACGGCGTTCACCGGCACGGCAGAAAAGCTTCGGTTCTTCGGCCACGCCACGCAGGCCGGCTGGAGCAGCTATGCGGATCGCCCCGTGACCACCTATTGCCTGGCCACTCTGGAGCTGCTGGATGGCAAAGCGCCTGCGAAGACCGTCCTCACGCTTTCCGGCGGCAAAGCCGACCCCGCACCGGCCAACCCGAGCCGGGACGGATATCAGTTTGCCGGCTGGTATCAGGAGGCCGCCTGCCTCAACAAATGGGATTTTTCCAAAACCGTGATCGGCAACGACGTCGTGCTCTATGCGCACTGGAAGCCGGCGCAGCACAACGTGTGCTTTGACAGCATGGGCGGCAGCGCCGTCTCGCCGGTCACAGCGGCATACGACTCCCCCATCCCCGCCCCGGCGAACCCGACCCGCGATGGGTTTGTGTTTGGCGGCTGGTATCGGGACAAAGCCTGCACCATCGCCTGGAACATCGCAAC
>JAEYYW010000089.1 GCA_023428265.1 Bacillota bacterium
GGGTTGGACGAGGGCGTGATCAGCGCCAACTTTGTGTTCAACTACCCCATCGAGAGAAACTACTGGACGCCCGGCGACGAGTTTGGCGTGGAAACCCCGATCAAGCGCGCAGAGGCCACACCGGGCTATCTGAACCTGCAAAACGCGATCATCCACTCCGACAACATCTACTTCGCCTATACGGCACTGAAGATGGGCGGCACGAAATTCTACCAGCACTGTCTGGACCTGGGCCTGGGCCTGAATTCCGAGCACAGGATGAAATTCGACCTGTCGCTGGGGGCCAGCTCCATCACCAACTCCGGCGTGATGGATGACCAGCGCCGGCTGGCCGACTCCGGCTATGGCCAGGGTGAGCTGCAGATTACGCCATTGCAGATGGCGGCGCTGTTTGGCAGCATGGCCAATGATGGCGACATCATGCAGCCGCGCATCGTGCAAAGCATCAGCCACACCGAGGGCAGCCGCTATGTGGCGGATGTGAACAACCCGCCGGAGGTGTGGCGGCAGGGCGTGGTTTCCAAAAAGAACCTGAACCTGCTGCTGCCGGCGCTCAAAAAGGTTTCCTCAGAAGGCACGGCGAAAGACCTCAACCGCTACAGCAACCTGAAGGATCTGAAGATCTGCGCCAAAACGGGCACGGCGGAAATCGGCAACGACAAGACCCGTGAAATTGCCTGGATCATCGGCTTCACCACGGAGAAGATGAACCGCCTGGTGTGCGTGGCCATTGAGGTGCCGGCCGGCGAGGGAGGCATCCGCACCGAGATCGCCAAGCGGATGTTTGACTTGCCGCCTACCAAAACGGAGGCCAAGCAGGACTGACGGTCACCGGGCCCTGGCAGAGCCCTTTGCCAGCACCAGCTTGAACAACACCCCCAGCGCCACGCCGGTGCCCACCGCGCCGGCCAGATGCACAGCATATTGGGCCAACGGCCTGGGCTCTACCACGCGCCCCTCGATGAACGCCGTGGCAAACAGCCGAAGCAGAAACCAAGCCATCAGCGTGGCCGCAATGGCCTTGTTGACCACATTATCGGCCCCATAACGGGAGAGCGCCCAGTTCAGCAGCACCGCAATGGCGCCGCCCACAATGAAATTGACCACAAACCCCATCCAGAAGCTCTCCCGGTTGAGTGTGATGAGCAGGCTGTCGATGCGGTACATATCCAGAGGCGCGGCGCCCAGCCGCACCAGCACCCATGTGACAAGCTCGCCAACCAGCGTGGCCAGAGCACCCAGCGCGGCGGCGGTGATCTGACGGTTGAATCTCATGAAAAACACACCTTTCTGCATGGCGCAGCACCGGCCTCAAGCCCGATGCCCGCGCTCTGTCTGGCAGTAGACTGCGCAGTTGCGGGCCGGTTATTCCGCTGAACAAATCACCGTTTCCAAGAATAAGAATAATTGAGATATCAAAGGAGATGGGCCGATGGAAATACTGCGGTTTGTAGAAACAAACAAAGGCCCGGTGGCGGTGCGCAGGCATGAGCACGCCGAATGCAAGTATTACACACAGGTTTGGCGCAGAACCCAAAGCGGAGACTGGAAATCGAATCATTATTACACCAACAGCCGGGGCGAGCAGATCGACCCCGGTCTTTTGGAGGCGCTTTATCAGGGCGCAAAAGCCAACGGCCTGCCTTATGAAGACTTCTGGTGAACACCGGCAGGCCCGGCAATCACCCTTGACCGCCGGCACACTTCTGCCGTATCGTAGAGGAAACACAGGATCACGAGGCACACAGTGGACTTCTTTGAGTTTCTCTCCTCCAGCCACAACATCCGTCTGAACCCCCAGCAGCGCCAGGCCGTATTGACCACAGAGGGCCCGGTGCTGCTGCTGGCTGTGCCCGGCAGCGGCAAGACCACGGTGCTGGCAGCCCGCACGGCCTATCTGGTGCTGGAGCGGGCTGTGCCGCCGGAGCGCGTTTTGACGCTCACATTCAACCGCGCGGCAAGGCTGGACATGGAGAAACGTTACCAATCGCTCTTTTCCGGCCGGGGTGTGGCCCCGGTGCGCTTTGCCACGATCCACAGTTTCTGCAACTGGGTGCTGAGGCAATACGGCCTGGCCGTGGGCCGGCAGGTGCCCCGGCTCATGGAAGAGGGTAAGCCCCGGCTGCTGCGGCAGATCCACAGCGAAATCAACGGCGGTGAGTTTCTGCCCGACGACCGGCTGGAAGAACTGATGAACGCCGTGGGCCTGGCAAAAAACCGCATGCTGACCGCCGAGCAGATCGAGGCGGAGGAGTGGGGCGTGCACAACTTCCCGGCGGTGTTTGCTGCCTATGAACGCTATAAAAACGAAAACGGCTGCATGGACTTTGACGACATGCTGGACAAGGCGCTGGCGGCGTTCAAGGTGATGCCCCGGCTGCTGGAGCGCTGCCGGGAGCAGTACCAGTATGTCAGTGTGGATGAGGCGCAGGATGTCTCCATCCTGCAGCATGAGATCATCCGGCTGCTGGCCGCACCTCGCAACAACCTTTTCATGGTGGGCGACGAAGACCAGAGCATTTACGGCTTCCGCGCCGCCAGCCCCGAGCGGCTGCTGCGCTTCGAGCAGGACTATCCGGGGGCGAAGGTGCTGCTGATGGAGCAGAACTACCGCTCCACCGAGCCGATTGTGACCGCCGCCAACCGCCTGATCCGCCGCAACCGCGCCCGCCGCCCCAAGGCCATGGCCGGCCGGGGCGCCTCCGGCCCCGCCATTGTACAGACCGCCCTGCCGGAAAGCGCCGGCCTGCCCGGCCATGTGCTGGCCTGGCTGAAGCAGAGCCTTCCCGGCAGCCGGGCGGTGCTGCTGCGGGAAAACGGCTCGGCGCTGGCGCTGATGGACGCGCTGGACCGCGCAGGCATCCCCTTCACGATGCGGGAGCACAAGGCCGATTTCTTCACCAACCGCGTGGTGCGCGACGCCCTGGCCTTTCTGGCGCTGGCCCACAACCCCGCGGACTTTGCATCACTCCGGCAGATCTACTGGAAGCTGGGTGCGGCGGTGAGCCGCGACCAGATGGACGCCGCCGCCGCGCTGGAGGGCCGCGCCCCCTCGGCGCTGGACGCGCTGCTCTCGCTGCCGGACCTGCGGGAAAACACCGCCAAGCGCCTGCAGGCCGTCCGCTCCGCCATGACGGAGCTCGCCAGCCTGCCCATTGGCAAGGCCATCCCCTTCCTGCTGGACGGCCTGAATTACCGCGACCACCTCAAAAAGACGTTCGGCGCCGGCCCGGCCATGCTCTCGGCGCTGCACACGCTGGATATCCTGGCGTCTATCATTGCCAATGTGGGCAGCACCCCCGAGCTGCTGGCCCGCGTGGACGAGCTTTCAGCCCTGGCCCTGCGCGGCGGCTCCGGCGGCCCCGGCGCACTGACCATCTCCACAGCCCACTCGGCAAAGGGCCTGGAGTTTGACCATGTGCTGGTGGCAGACCTCATCGACGGCCGGTTCCCCACCGGCAATGCCATCGCCGCCCTTGCCGAGAGCAACGCCGCGCCGATGGAGGAAGAGCGCAGGTTATTCTATGTGGCGCTCACCCGCGCCAGGCAGTCGGCGGAGCTGGTCACCTGCCAGAAGGTGCTGGGCCACAAGGCGGAGCCTTCGCGGTTCCTCGCCGAGGCGCTGCCCAACGCCGCGTTGAAGCGCGCGCTGGCCAGCCACACCACCAGGCGGCCCGCGGCCCCTGCGGCCAAAGCCGCGGTGATTCCGGAGGGGCTGGAGCCGGGGGTGGAGGTGCTGCACCGGCAGTTTGGGCGGGGGGAAGTATTGGAGTTTGATGCGGAGAGCGGCGTGGTGACAGTGCGGTTTGCAAAGGTAGGGGTGAAGGTGATCTCCGCTGCGTATTGTAGGGTTGCAGGGGAATTACGGAAGAGAGATGACAATGGAATGTAGTTGCTATCAAGAACGAAAAAGGCCAGAAACGAAAAGACCTCCCCACTTAGGGGAGATCCCTGCTACTACAATGAGATAGTATAGCAAAACTCTCTTATCCTTTTATTTGCTTTCCCTCAGAGCGATCTCGAAACCCTTAATCAAATTGTTACCGTTATCAAGAAATATCTCTTCCTCATTCCGATTAGGAAATAAAGCATTAATAACATTATCAGAGTAACCTAAAGAGCGCAGATACTCTTTTTGCTTTATATCCCCATCTCTTCGAATGGCAAACAAAGTAGTTTTCATATTCTCACTCCAATCAAATAGCAGCTATTATTTTAACATAAGCTAATTAACTAATCAAGCATGCTCCATAAAAACCTGCATTTTCAGCAAAATTCAGGAATTGTGTGCGGTGAGCCATATTATGTAATGCTGCCATTATACCATCTTCTATTCTTAATAAATTCTCATACTCTTGTTGATCTGCATGCATAGCTACAGGAGAGAATGCAAGAATTTTAGTTGCTTCGTGTCTGAGCGAAAGGGCATATTTTTCTGAATCACTCCACCATCTCCAGAATAATTCCATAACCTTGTCGCGAGATTCTGTATGCTGACTTTTCCCTAAAACATAAACCTCCTTGTTTGAGTTGATAACAATCATATAGTTAATTCTTGTATAGTCTAGCAAGGCCTCTATATCTCTATTGGAAAAGCATGTTTCTGTGCCGTTATGATTATGAGTTAACACAAGCATTGAAGTTCCACTAGATAAGAAGTTCATTATATCCTGCGACATACAAACTTCATTTTCACTATCAGATATTAGGATATGAACCCTGTTATCCTCAATGTCATGGAATAAAACTACTTCACATGACCTAATCACTCCCAAGTTATAGGCAACATCAGCAGATTTCGCCCATTCTTTGATTCTCTCTGTTTCTGAAGGACTTACTAATTTCGTAGTATAATATTTCATAACACTCTCACACGGAAATGATGTCATTAATTATATAGAGTTATGGCTAAACTTGTCAATATATTGTACTACGAGATGCTCTTGTAATAAAAACAGTTCTCAATTGTAGAGCAAAAACCAATTAGAACTAACACTACTTATATAACACCAAGCAAGTATTAATTACCCAGTATTGTGGCATTCTAATCAACTACACTAGCCTGTACGCGAAGTCGCCATTCAACTTTCTACCCATGATCCCACCACATTGATATATAGATCAATATCAAAACGTCATTCCTGCTCTGGCATGAACCCCCTCTTTAGCAAATCCTTCGGCGGTCTTGTTTACCCACCTAAACCTGAACGCACCAAACAACAATCAGACCACAGAGTTTAGCCCTTGCCCATCTCCCCCCAATGCACTAAAATTGACCCATCAAACAGCGGGGGCATCTCAGACTTGGCAGACACCTGGGAACAATTGAACGCCGACGTGGAGCGCTGCACAGCCTGCGGCCTGTGCCAGGACCGCGCCCACGCCGTGCCCGGCGAGGGTGACAGGAGCGCGCGGATACTCTTCGTGGGCGAGGGGCCCGGCGCGGAGGAAGACCGGCAGGGCAAACCCTTCGTGGGCCCGGCCGGTGCGCTGCTGGACAAGATGCTGGCGGCAATCGGCCTGACCCGGCAGGAGGTTTTCATTGCCAACGTGGTGAAGTGCCGCCCGCCGGGCAACCGCACACCCACCGACGATGAGGCGAAGGCCTGCCTGCCCTTTCTGCGGCGGCAGGTGAAGCTGATCCGGCCGGATGTGATCGTGTGCCTGGGCACCACCGCCGCCAGGCACATCATCGACCCCAGCGCCCGCGTGACCCGCGACCGGGGCCGCTGGGTGGAGCGGGGCGGCTTTTCGATGCTGGCCACCTATCACCCGGCGGCGCTGCTGCGTGACGAGACCATTTTGATTGACGCCTGGCGCGACCTGAAACTGCTGGAACGGAAGCTCGGCGAACTGGAGGGACGGCATGACGAAGCATAAGGCCGCTGAGCTGGCGGCACTGAAGAGCCGGAGCCGCGAGCTGATCCAGCAAGTGTATGAAAGCCGTGAAAAGGCCGTGGTGTTTGGCGGCGGCAACCCGGACGCAAGGCTCATGCTGGTGGGCGAGGCCCCCGGCGAGCAGGAGGCATTGCAGGGCAAGCCCTTTGTGGGCAAGGCGGGGAAGAACCTGGACGGTTTCCTCACCACGCTGGCCATCACAAGGGAAGAAATCTGGATCACCAACGTGGTGAAGTTCCGACCGGTAAAGGTGCACCCCCGCACCGGCTCCCTCAGCAACCGGCCGCCCAGCCGCGAGGAGATCGAGCTGTGCTTCCACATCCTGCTGAATGAAATCCAGATCATACAGCCCAAGGTGGTCGTGACGCTGGGCAACGTGGCGCTCAAAGCCGTGGCCGACGACCGCAGGATCGTGATCGGCTCCTGCCACGGCCAGCCCAGAGAGACCACCCTGCACGGCAGCAGGTTTGTGCTGTTCCCGCTTTATCACCCGGCAAGCATCATCTACAACCGGGAGCTGGCAAGCGTGTATGAACAGGACCTGGCGGCGCTGAAAGCATATCTATCAACAGTAAAAACATATTAGAGACACCATGACGCGATTTCACTATGGCAAGGGGAGTCTAGTATGGCTACCAGAAGGTTTCTGCTGCGCCACTTCTTTCAAGCGAAAGAACTAAAGGAGCTCACGGACAACACAAGGCAGTATCGACGGAAGCTGCGCGCGTTGAAAGCAAAGGCTGGCCCGATCCTTGTGCAGGACCTTCGCGATGGATTAGTGGAAACGGACGCGCAGCCGATCCGTCGAGCGCATCGCCGTTGGTTGGCAATTTGCTTTTCTTCCGTTGCTGTCACGGTGGTGTCCATTCTGATGTGCCTGATCCTGGGAGGCAACAGCGATCTGGAAGATATCCCCCAACCCGCAGCCACAGTCTTTGTTATATCACTGATTACCATGTGCGGTTCTGTTTTATTCGGAATGTTCTCTGCGCTGTGGGCCGGGCGCTATGTAACACAGTACCTCGTGCATCTGATCGACCAGTTCGATACAGACATGCATGGCCTTTCAGAAGAGCAAGTACAAACCCTGATCGAAGCTGGCGAAGAGCATGGCCCCATCGAGCAAAGTGAACGATGCGGATGCTATCATTGTCTGGAGATCTATTCGTCCCCTGCTCATGTGGATGAGTATGATGATGCCGTTTGTCCGTCCTGCGGACATGACACCGTCATTCATGAAAGCTCCGGATATCCTGTGGATGAGGAGTTTTTACACCAAATGCGGATTTTTTGGATTGGCCGCGACGGAGAAAAACCATAAGAACAAGAATGTTGTTCTTATCAAGCCTTTACTCCACTTTGCAACAACTACCCAAGCAAAACCCCAATTTGCCCCATTCACCCCCCCTACCGCCTCCGCATACGATGTAGCATGTTTAAAAGGAGGTGAAACGTATGGGATGCCTTGGTAACCTGTTTGGTCGCGGTGGCTGCTCGGGAGAGGAAGAATTTGATGGTTCCAGCTTGCTTTTCTTCTTCCTGCTTCTCGTGATTCTGTTCTGCAATTGCGGGCTGTTTGAAGACACTGACAGCATGCTGTTCTTCTTCCTGCTGCTTGTGATCCTGTTCTGCAACTGCGGCAACCTGCTGGGTGGTGAAACCGAGAATCCTTGCAGATAAGGCAGGGGCAACGCCCATTCGTACATGGAGAAAGCGATCCGCCGAAAGACCGGCAAAACGAGAAGGGAACCCACCTGGGTTCCCTTTCCATTGTCACTGCGCAGCGGCGGTGGCTGATGGCTGCGGCGATGCCGCCCCGCCGGACGCGGCCGCCAAACGGTGAAGCGCGGTGCTTTGCCCGGAGCCCACGCCATAGATCAGGCTGCCGTCGGCGCCCCACTGGGCAAAGGTGAGCTTGGCCTTGCCACTCTCCACCGCCTGCTCGGCGTTGGCCGCGAGGTGGTAAACCCACACGCCGCCGCCGTCGCCGCCAAAGGCCACTTGCCGGCCGTCCGCCGAGGGGGTGTAGCCGGTGCCGGTCAGGATGGCCGGCGGCGAAGCACCTGCCCCTTCCACCGCGCCAAGCGCCTCCACCACCGAGCCGGACCGGTCCAGCACGAAGGCATAGGCCCTGGTTTCATCCGTTTCCTGGCTTCCAGCCTGGACCGCCCCGCGCACCGACCAAAGGGAAAGAAGCTTGTCTTCGCCCAGCGCGATCAGCCGCGACGCCGACGCCTGCTTCCACTGGTCCAGGTGCTGCGCGGCAAAGCCGCTCAGGTCAAGCCTGGAGAATGTTTTTTTGTCTGTGTCAATGATCAGCCACTGCTCCAGCGGCTCCTCTTCCTGCCCCAGCAGCCGGACCAGCGCCAGGCCGCCGGCATATTGTATCTCGCGGGCAAGCGCCTTGTCGCCGCTCTTCCACCCTGCGGAGTCGCACAGGTCAAACCGGGCCGTGGTGGCCAGATCCACCATCACCACGGAGCGTGCGGTTTTGCCGCTCACGCGCTTGTCCGCCGTCGCAAAGAGCCATTTGCTGGCACTGTCCACACAGGCGGAGGATAGGCCGCCGGCGTCCAGCCGCTCGGCCACCGGCTCGGCGCTGTAAGCGGAGCCGTCCCACCTGGCCCGCAGCACCCGGCCGTCTGAGGTGGCAAAGAGAAACTGGCTTCCGTCTTCCCAAAGACGGATCGGAAAAAGGAAATCCTCCGGCAAGCTCTGCCCGCCAAACAGATCGGCCGCCGCCAGCGGGTATTTCCATTGGGGCTGCGCGGCCTTCTCACTGCCCGCGGGCTGGGCCGTTGCGGGCGAAGCGGCGGTGCCCTCCGGCGTGGCGGTGGCAACCGGCGGGGCGGCGGTCACAACGGGCGTCGTGGTGAGCTCCGGGTTCAGAACCGGCTGCTCGCTTGCGGTGCCGCAACCGGAAAGCAGCGCCGCGGAAAGCAGCGCCGCAGTAATTCCATAGGTTTTCCAATATCGCTTCAAACGATCGTACCTCCTCGTAACACACTCCCTTAACGCGCCCGCTCAGTGGCAGGCGGGTTGTCCAAGCAATCCTATTCATTCATGTTATAATCTGTATGACGGAATCGCAAGGCATGATTGTGTAAACAAACAATGAACTTTGAAACGCGGCAATGGCGGATTTGGGCGGGTTATAAAGAATCAGGTTAGGGGGCAGTTATCGTGTTGTGGAAACCGGTTCATGGCAATATACAATTATATGAGGATAGCAACTGCCAGCTTAAGGTAATAGAGACTAATGGCTACATGCAAATATGGATCAATTATAAGGGCTACAACATCGTGATGCCCATGATGATGTGGGAGTTTGACACAGAACCGATGGATCGAAAGATCAATTTCGACGTAGCCGGAGAGTCATTTGAAAATTGGTACTTCACAGTGGCCAAGGAAGATTTCTCATTATTTGCAGATCTGATTTATTTCTTTCTCACCGAACATGATGCTGATCGAATGATCAATCCCGATCTTGTGATCACCAAATGGCCATAAATCCCACCTCACTATACTCCCTTGGTCACCTTTGGTAACTCCTACCCCTCCCCCCCAAATGCCTGCGGGCAAGAAATCCCCCCTACCCTCCGTAGAGGGCATCCCCCCTTGCCCGGCGCCTGGAAGGCGCAAGCCAAGCATGCCGGGTTATGCCGAAGGCATGACCAGCCTTGCATGGATGCAGGCGAGGCATGCGAAGGAATTTTTGCCGTTGGCAAAAACAAGGGCGGGTATGGATCCGCTTCTCAAACTTATATGTGATAAGAACAAGTCCATGGAGGTCCCCTATGACCATCTACCTGCAAGACGGCAGCCTGATCCTCCGCAAGATGGAGCAGCCGGACGCGGAAGCCCTGCACAAAGCCTTCTTGGCGCAGGGCTGGCACAAGCCATTGGAACAGTTTGAAACCTACCTCGCCCAGCAGGGGAGGGGCGAAAAGACGGTGATCGTCGCGGAAGTATCCGGCAGCGTCGCCGGATATGTCGCGCTGCTGCCGGAAGCAAAAACAGGCCCCTTCGCCTGCATGGGTATCCCCGAGATTGTGGACTTCAACGTATTGATCCAATACCAGCGGCAAGGCATCGGCGGCAAGATGATGGATGTGGCCGAGCGCCTGGCCTCGGAAACAAGCAGCCGCGTTTCCCTTGCGGTGGGGCTGCACAGCGGCTACGGCAGCGCGCAGAGGATGTATGTGGAGAGGGGCTACATCCCCGACGGGTCGGGGGTGTGGTATCAGGAGAAGCTGCTGGGGCAGTATGCGGCGTGTGTGAATGATGATGATTTGAATTTGTATTTCATTAAGGAGCTATAAGGCAATAACAGGCAAACGTGAGGGAACGAACTTGTCCCCCTCCATGAGGGGGATGTCGGTCCGAAGGAACGACAGGGGGAGTATGTCACCCATTGCCTGCGGGGCAGGATATCCCCCCTGCCTTCTGCGGAAGGCATCCCCCCTTAGCCGCTGACGCTATGCGTCAGCTTAAGGGAGGGTAGAGAGGGAAACGAGGCATCGAGGACGGATACTTCTCACCCCACCCTCCCTTAGCCAATACGAAGTATTGGTGACTAAGGGGGGATGCCGCTCACAAGCGGCAGGGGGGATATTACCGTTTACAGATGGCAGGAAAACAGCAAAACAAAAACCCGCCTTCCAGCGGGTCCCTGTCTCTGTATCTTTCGCTTTTCTCAATTGAGCAGCGTGCCATCCTCCGCGTCCTGAATGAGCGACCGCAGGTTCATCAGCTGCGCCGGGTCCTTGGTGGTCAGGTAATCGCGCACCGCTGTGACCAACTGCCTGAGCCGGCTCATGTAGTGATCCGCCCGCTGCTCGGCGGTGGCTGCCCTTGTGACCAGGTTGCCTTCCTCATCGCGGCTCATGCGGGCCACCAGCGCGTTCATGTTGTTGGCCAGCTCGATCAGATCCAGGCCGGCCTCCATCTCAAAGGCGTCCAGCACCTCGCGGGCAATGCTCCGGCTGTCTTCCCGGCTCATGGGCTCGCCATCCAGGGCCAGGCCGCCCTCCCCATAGGGGTTCACATAGGCAAGGCCCTCCTGGTCCATCGCGTGCATCACTTCCTCCACCAGCTGGCGGCGGTTTTTCAGAAGCGACCGGTATTTGTTCTGGAAGCGCAGCATCCGGGAGCGGTTGCCGTTGCCCAGCGCCATGGCGCAGGCCCGCACCGACATGCCGGAAGCCTGGCGGCCCAGGATGTATTTCAATAGCTGCCGTATCTCATCGTCGGTGAAGGGCGTAAAGCTGGATCGCTCCCGGCGCACCAGCGCCGGCTCCTCCCGCCCGGCAATCTTGCTGCGCATGGCCGTGTAATAGTAATTGCGCACACTGTTGGGCTTGCGCCCCGTCTCCAGCGCCACCGAATCAAAAACTTCCCGGAGCGGCGTGCCCTCGTGCGCCGCCTTTGAAAGCCTTCCTCTAAGCAGTTCCTCCTCCGCCTCGGACCAGCCACTGCGGGTCAACACGTTTTTTCCAAGGGTGCCGACCGTCTTAGCCTGCATGCATCTGCCCCCCAACCGCTGATTTCACAACCCATGCTTCAGTATGTACAGCGACGTATTCCACTATACGCAAGGATTGCGGGTAAGCGCCCGGCCTCTTTCAGTTATACTTATTCGTTTTCCGGGGCCAAAAGAACAGACGCAGAGCCGTTCCGGGCGGGGCGCTGCTGTGGTATGATAGACCGGCGCGGGTGCGGCGGCCGGTGATGCGCCGCGCGATCCCCGCGGCGGGAGGAGGATGGCGGCAATGCAAAAAAACGGCAGATACCGGGTGGCCCATCTGGGCCTGGGCCCGAGGGGGCACGACCACATCGGCGCGTTTCTGAACAACCCCGACCGGTTTGAGGTGGTGGCGCTGTGCGATCTGGACAGCGGCAGGCTTGCGGAGGCCGCGGCCAAGTATGGCGTGGCGGCGGTGTATGAAGACGCCCGGCAGATGCTGCGGGCCACCAAGCCCGACGTGTTTTGCTTTGTGACGGGCCTGGAAGTGCGCACACAGATGGTGCGGATGGCCGCCGAAGAGGGCGTGAAGGCCATCGCGATGGAAAAGCCGCTGGCCCTTTCCATCAGCGAGGCTGCGGAGATGAAGCGGATCATCGATGAAAACGGCATCAAGGTGGTGGTCTCCCACCAGCTGAAATATATGACCGCCATGCAGAAGCTCAAGGAAACGCTGGACAGCGGCCTGATCGGCCGGATCACCCACGCCCACGCCACCACAGTGCCGTGGCACATGCAGCTGGGCACCCATTTCATGGACTATATGATGTGGGCCAACGGCGGCCACCGCTCACTCTGGGCCGTGGGCCATGCCCATGGCCGCCACCACCTCCAGGCGGCGGACGGCCACTTCGGCGCAGATTACCTGCTGGGCGAGTGCCTGTTTGAAAACGGTGTACGGGGCATATTGGAGTGCGGGTATCTCTCTCCGTCGCACGAGCCGAAGGAGTTTTACTGGCTGGACGACCGGCTCACCTTTTATGGCACCGAGGGCTACGCCTGGGCAGACAACCGGAACCGCTGGGGTTTTGTGACCAGCCAAAACGGCGGGCAGTGCAGCAAAACAGACGAAGGTGACCGCGGCGGCCAGGAGCCCATCATGCAGGCGCGGTATATGAGGGAGTTTGCCGAATGGCTGGATGGCGGCCCGGCGCACCCCTGCCGCTACGAGCTGGCCTGGCAGGGCTATGAAACGATCCAGGCAATGCTGATGAGCAGCCTTGGGCACACACGCATGGACCTGCCGCTGGATCCAGCGGACTACTATGATGTGAATGAGCGGATGGGCCTGGTATTCCCGGAGGTGGCAGACAGCCCTGAGTGGCGGGATCATGGCTCGGCTCAGGCATAATAAGAAATAAAAGGAGAAATGGGCATGGAAATGAAACTACAGAAGCTGCCGCTGGGCGTCACTAAGCTGCAGCCGGGCCTGCTCAAGGAGCGGGCGGCGCTGAACCGCAAGTATGTGATGAGCCTGAGCAATGAGAACCTGCTGCAGAACTATTATCAGGAGGCGGGCCTGTGGGGCCCGGCGCTCAAGCCGGAACACATCCACTGGGGCTGGGAGTCGCCCACCTGCCAGCTGCGGGGCCACTTTTTGGGCCACTGGCTTTCGGCCGCGGCGCAGCTCTATGCTGCCACCGGCGACATGGAGGCAAAGGCCAAGGCCGATAAAATCGTCTCGGAGCTGGCCCGCTGCCAGCAGGCAAACGGCGGGGAATGGGCCGGCCCCATCCCGGAGAAGTATATGGATATGGTGGCCCGTGGCCAGCAGGTGTGGGCGCCGCAATACACGCTGCATAAAACGCTGATGGGCCTGTGGGACATGTATGCCTATGCCGGCAACGAGCAGGCACTGGATGTGCTGAAGCGTTTTGCAAGCTGGTTTTACCGCTGGTCGGGCAGCTTCAGCGCCGAAGAGATGGCTCGGATCCTGGATGTGGAAACCGGCGGCATGCTGGAAATCTGGGCGGACCTTTACGCCGTGACCGGCGATCCAACGCACCTGGAGCTTCTGAACCGCTATTACAGGCCGTCGCTGTTTGACAGGCTTTTAAAGGGTGAGGACGCGCTCACCAATCAGCACGCCAACACCACGATCCCCGAGGTGCTGGGCGCCGCCCGCGCCTGGGAGGTGACCGGCGACAAGAAGTGGCGCGACATCGTGGATGCCTACTGGGACCAGGCCGTGACACTGCGGGGCAGCTATTGCACCGGCGGGCAGACAATGGGCGAAATCTGGGCACCGCCGCACCAGCAGGCAGCGCGGCTCGGTGAGAAAAACCAGGAGCACTGCACCGTCTACAACATGATGCGCCTGGCCGACAAACTGCTGCAATGGACCGGCGACGCAGCCTATGCGGACTACTGGGAGCAGAACCTTTACAACGGCGTGCTGGCCCAGCAGCACCCGAAGACCGGCCAGATCACCTATTTCCTGCCGCTGCACGCCGGCGCCGTGAAGAAGTGGGGCTCTGAGACCGAAGACTTCTGGTGCTGCCACGGGTCGCTTGTGCAGGCCCACGCCGCCCACGGCACCTGCGCCTATTATGAAACCGCCGACGGCCTGGCTCTGTGCCAATACATCCCCACCAAGGCGAAGTTCACCCGCGGCGGCATTGATGTGGAAGTGAGCCAGGCCTTCAGCCTGCAGACCGAATCGGTGAGCCGCCCCAACCGCTGGGTCGTGGAGCTGGCCGTGAAAGCCGACGCCCCCATTGCCTTCACGCTGGACATCCGCATCCCCCGGTGGGCCCAGCCCGGCACCACCGTCATCGTGAACGGCCAACCTGTGGAGCAGCCCTGCGTGCCCGGCGCGTTTTTGCGCCTGGAGCGTGTTTGGCACAACGACGCCGTGCGCATTGAGCTTGTGAAAAAGCTGACCGCCTGGCCCTTGCCCGACGAACCGGACACCGTGGCCTTCCTGGATGGCCCGGTGGTGCTGGCCGGTTTGTGCCAGGATGAGCGGGTGCTCAAAGGCGACCCCGATCACCCTGAGACGATGCTCCGGCCCGACAGCGAGCGCGAGTGGGTGATGTGGCGCGAAGGCTACCGCACCTGCGGCATCGACCACGGCTTCCGGCTCACGCCGCTTTACCTGATCACCGACGAGCGCTATCAGGTCTATTTCCCGGTGAAGAAGGGGTAAGCAGCCCCGTTCCCCACTGCCCCTCCCGCTGCCTAGCGGGAGGGGCGTCTGCTTTGATCCATTGCCCCTGCGCCTGCGGCAAGGCGGCGCACGAAACATGTCAAATCCGCTGTAAAAAGGGCTTTCTTTGGGCTTAAAACGCTCCCCGATACTTTAATCCTTGCATTCAACGGGGATTTATTGTAAGATATGATGCAATCATCATAACGAAAGAGGCCTCGGGCCTCTTTATGATGTTGTCAATTGTTTTCAGGCAGGTTTTGATTCATGCCGATGCTCGATTTTAAATGCAACAAATGCGGCGCCAAGTTTGAAGAGCTCGTGTTTGCACATACAAAAGACCGGGTGCGCTGCCCGGAATGCGGTGAAAATGATCTATCCAGAGTGTATGAGGGCAAGTGCCTGTTCGGCTCATTTTCCGGTGGTGGTAGGAAGGACTGCTGCGCCAGCGGCGGGTGCTCCACATGCTCGGGTTGCTCCCATTGATCGGCTTAAAATCCAGGGAAACAGCCGGAGGTAAGGCGTTGGTAGACGAAAAACTGGTCATTCGCGGTGGAAAACGCCTTGTGGGCGAGGTGCACGTGAGCGGGGGCAAAAACCCTGCTGTCGCGATCCTTCCGGCAACGCTGCTTTCCAACGGCGTGTGCACGATCGAAAATCTTCCGCTCATTGAAGATGTTTTGGTCTTAAAAAAGATGCTTGAGGCGCTGGGCGCCATCGTGGAGCTGGACGACAAGGGCACCATGCGGGTGGACCCGCGGCCCGTCAACAGCTGGAAGGCTCCCGGCGAGCTGGTGCGCAAGATGCGTGCCAGCAACTACCTGATCGGCGCATTGCTGGGCCGGTTCGGGAAGGCCGAGGTGGGCTTCCCCGGTGGCTGCGACATCGGCCAGCGGCCGATGGACCTGCATATGAAAGGCTTCCGGGCGCTGGGCGCGCAGGTCAACCTGATGCGCGGCGTCTATCAGGCTTCCGCAGAAAAGCTGATCGGCGGCGAAATCTATCTGGACGCCGTGAGCGTGGGCGCCACGATCAACATCATGTTGGCCTCTTCCCGCGCAAAGGGCACCACAACGATTGTGAACGCGGCCAAGGAGCCCCACGTGGTGGATGTGGCCAGTTTCCTGAACTCCATGGGCGCGCGCATCAAGGGCGCCGGCACCGACACGATCCGCATCCAGGGCGTGCCCGAGCTGCACGGCTGCACCTATTCCATCCTGCCGGACCAGATTGAGACCGGCACCTGGATGGCCATCGCCGCAGCCACTGGCGGCGACATCACGATCTGGGACTGCGTGCCCTTCCACATGGAGTCGGTTTCCGCCAAGCTGATGGAAATGGGCATGGAAGTGATCGAGGGCGAAGATTATCTGCGGGTGATCGGCCATGGCCGCCCCCGCGCGGCAAACATCAAGACGCTGCCCTACCCCGGGTTCCCCACCGATTTGCAGCAGATTTTCACCGTGCTGTTGAGCGTGGCCTCCGGCACGAGCATGATCACCGAAACAATCTTTGAATCCCGCTTCCGCTATATTGACGAGATCCGCCGCATGGGCGCCAATGTGCGTTTGGTGGATGACCGCGTGGCCATCGTGGAAGGCACCGACGGCCTCTGGGGCGCGCCTGTGACGGCCACGGACCTGCGTGCCGGTGCGGCGCTCATCGTGGCCGGCCTCATCGCCGACGGCACCACGACGATTTCCAACGTGAAGTTCATTGACCGAGGCTATGAGCGTATCGACGAGAAGCTGAAATGCCTGGGCGCAGACATTGAGCGGGTGTTTGAATGACGAGTAGTCAGTAGCCAGTAGTCAGTAGTCAGTAGATGGAATGATCCAGACCGATTATGGTTGTTTGTATAGGGGTGTGACGAAACTCCCCCTGTCACCTGCGGTGACATCCCCCTCAAGAGGGGGGCAAGCACACTCCTTTCAAGGCTTATCTTGCCTCCCTGCTTAGGGAGGTGCCGCTGAAAATCCTTCCTTTCACACTCCCAAAATCAAGCAGGCGATATAGTCATGGATAAAATGGCGATTTGTTTCGTCTTAACAAACGAAAGGCAAAGAATATGAAAGACAAATTTCTGCTCTCCGTGATCGTGCCGATGTATTATGAGCAGGAAGTGGCCCGCGAGTGCCACCGCCGGCTCACGGAAGTGCTGGACGGTAAATACGATTATGAGCTGATTTATGTCAACGACGGCTCCACCGACAACACGCTGCCGATCCTCAAGGAGCTTGCCGCGCAGGACAAGCGCGTGCGCGTGATCAGCTTTTCAAGGAACTTCGGCCACCAGGTGGCGGTGACAGCCGGCGTGCACCACGCAAAAGGCGACGCGCTGGTGATCATTGACGCCGATTTGCAGGACCCGCCGGAGCTGATCCCCGAGATGGTCCGGATGTGGCAGGACGGCTGGGAGGTTGTGTATGCCAAGCGCAAGCGCCGCAAGGGCGAGAGCGCCTTCAAGCTTTTCACAGCCAAGATGTTTTACAAGACGCTGCGGATGCTCACCGACATTGACATCCCCGCAGACACCGGCGATTTCCGCCTGATCGACCGCAAGGTGGCCGAGGCATTCAAACAGATGCCGGAGCGCAGCCGCTTCATCCGCGGCATGATCGCCTGGCTGGGCTTCAAGCAGACGCCCATTGAATATGAGCGCGACGCCCGCTTTGCCGGCGAAACCAAATACCCGCTGAAGAAGATGCTGAAGCTGGCCAGCAACGGCATCCTGAGCTTCTCCACCCAGCCGCTGCGACTGGTGATGCAGGTGGGCATGATGGCGGTGGTGGTATCGCTGGGCCTGCTGGTCTATGCGATCATCTCCAAGGCCACCGGCCATGCCGACACCGGCTGGGCGAGCCTGATGGTCACGGTGACCTTTTTGGGCGGCGTGCAGCTGATCTCGGTGGGCGTGCTGGGGCAATATCTGGCCCGCATGTTTGAGGAAAGCAAGAGCCGGCCGCTCTATGTGATCAGCGAGACGGTGAACCTGCAGGACAAGGAATAACGGGCGAACCCCGTGTCGAATGGACGCTTTGTTTGTTGTATGCCTTGACGATCGGCCCATGGTTGGTTACCATAAAAGGAAACGAAGCACATGGGCGCCGGTCCGGTTGGGCATTTTCATTCTGAAACTCCGAGGAACGCATTGATCATCAAAGGAGCGAACCACCAATGAGGGAACAGGGCAGAAGCGCCGGCGGCGCGCTGGCGCTGCGCATCGTATTGGTCGCCGTGGCGGTGCTGGTGCTGTTGAACGGCATCGTGCTGCTGTGTGAAACGGACCCCAAACAATTCTACGCTCATCTGTTTGGCATCTCATCCTCTGCAAACCCCTGATTTTGAAACGCAACAGCGCAACCCGCGCTTACGCCGTATGAAGGAGAATACCCGATGAACGAATCCACACTACTGGCCATGAGCATCGCCGAACTGCGGCAGTTGGCCCGCGAGATGGGCGTGCACTCGCCCACGACGCTGCGCAAGCAGGCGCTGATAGACGCCATGCTGGCCGCCCAGAAGGCCCCCGCGCCCGCCGCCGAACCGGCAACGCATCACAAAGCCGCCGGAAGGGACGCCCGCGAGACGGTTGACGACGAGGAGGCCGCCGAGCTGGCCGTGCGCCAGGCGGAAGAGGCCCGCGCCAGCGGAGACTATGACAGCGGAGACTATTTCACGCCGGTGCCGTCAGACGATGACGAGCCCGCGGGCGGTGAGCAGCCGGAAGTGGCCGCGGCGGAAACACCGGCCGAAGGCGACGCGGCGGAAGAGGGCCAGGCGGCCCGCCCCGCCACCGGCTACCAATACAAGCCCCGGCGCCCATACAACCAGCAGCAGGCCGGAGGTTACCAGCAAGGCTATCAGAACCAGAGCGGCTATAACAACCGCCCCAACACCAATAACAACAACAATGCAAACCGCAACAACAATGCCCGCCCCGCCCAGGGTGGCTACAACAGCGGCTACCAGCAGCGCGACGGCTATAACCGCAACGGCCAGGGCGGCCAGCAGCAGACCGGCTTTCAGCGCGACGACCGCGGCTATCAGCGCAATGACCGGGGCTATCAGCAGGAGGAGCGCCAGGGCGGCCAGCAGCAGACCGGCTTTCAACGCGACGATCGGCAGGCCGCCCAGCAGGACGACCAGGGCGCCCGGAACCGTCGGCCCCAGCGGGAGGGTTACTACAACAACGAGCTGGGCACCAGCAACCCCGCCGTGCCGGATCTGTTGAACTCCGACCAGTGCGGCGAGGCCGAGGGCATTCTGGACATCCAGCCCGATGGCTACGGCTTTTTGCGCGCCATGAGCCAGGATCAAAAAGACGTCTATGTGTCGATCGCCCAGATCCGCCGGTTCAGCCTGCGGCAGGGCGACCATGTGAAGGGCAAGACCAGGCCGGAGCGCGAGGGCGAGCGCTATCTGGCGATGCTCTATATTACCAGCGTGAACGGCGAGTCGCCGGACGTGGCCAGCCAGCGCAAGCACTTTGACAGCCTCACGCCGATCTTCCCCGAGGAGCGCCTCACGCTGGAACGCACCGAAACCCCCGGCGACCTGGCAATCCGCCTGATCGACCTGGTGGCGCCCATCGGCAAAGGCCAGCGCGGCCTGATCGTCTCCCCGCCCAAAGCCGGTAAGACGACCCTTTTGAAGAAGGTTGCCAACTCCATCACCGCCAACAACCCCGATGTGAAGCTCATCATCCTGCTGATCGACGAGCGGCCGGAGGAAGTCACCGATATGCAGCGCAGCACCTCCGCCGAGGTGGTCTACAGCACTTTTGACGAGCGGCCTGAAAACCACTGCCGCGTCTCCGAGATCGTGATCGAGCGGGCCAAGCGAATGGTGGAGCTGGGGCACGACGTGGTGATCCTGCTGGACTCCATCACCCGCCTATCCCGCGCCTACAACATCACCGTGCCCACCTCCGGCCGGTCGCTCTCCGGCGGCCTGGACCCGGGCGCGCTCTACAAGCCCAAGCGCTTCTTCGGCGCGGCCCGCAATGTGGAGGAAAAGGGCAGCCTCACGATCATCGCCACGGCGCTGGTGGACACCGGCAGCCGCATGGACGACATGATCTATGAGGAATTCAAGGGCACAGGCAACCTGGAAATCCACCTGGACCGCAACCTGCAGGAGAGGCGCGTGTTCCCGGCGCTGGATCTTTACCGCTCCGGCACCCGCCGCGAGGAAAAGCTGCTGAGCCAGAAGGAGCTGGAAGGCATCTGGTCGGTGCGCAAGCTGCTCTCCGGCAAGCAGGATAACGCGACGGAGCTGCTGATCGACATGATGGCCAAGACGCCCAGCAATGATGCGTTCCTGACGAAGCTCAATGATTGGTTGAGGCTCATGGAGAAGCAGGGGTATCAGGTTGTGAACAACAGCAAGGACAGGTAATTGATTGCGTTAAGATATGCAGTGAGTGAACTGAGAAAGGCGGAGCATGTGCTCCGCCTTAAATGTGTTATCGGTTTGATTCTAGAAATCCAAAATATTAAAATTCCGAAATAAATATTCTTGATTCAACACTTCCTCATGAATGCTGATAAATTGCAGGGTTCGGTTTTGCGGTGCTTTTCCATAGAAAACGCTTATTTCGCTGCATTCAATAAGAAAGAGGATTTGATCGCATGTGAGCCCGCTAGCAATTCTCTTTGAAAATACCAAATTAACATCAGTTGCGAAATCGCTCAGCTTCTCATCTGGTACAGAGAATGACAAGTTCAGCACACTATCTGGTGCGCGGTCATATTGTTCAAAATCCTTCAGTGCTTTCGGATTGTTGGCTATAAAGTTATTCAGTTTACTTGCTTCCTCGATGGACAAAGGCGCTATGTAGTTAATGTCACAGGATTCCATGGAGATGGACCGTTTGCCTTTGCTGTTCAACAACCTTTTGGACACGACAAAGGTGCGCGTGTTTTGAGGCTCACTGCCATATAGCGGCAGCTCATTAACAACCTGGATACGTTCAATCCTCCAGATACCCTGAGAAAAGGATCTAACCCAATCGCCAACTTGGATGTGCATCACGGATTCTCCTTTGCAATCATGATAACATAAATGAATGGTTTGCAGAAGAATAATGTCTATATCGACCCATTAATCCTCCTCGTTGGCAGGAAATCCCTCTTGCCATCTGCGGGGTATCCCAAGAAATCCCCCCTGGCCTCTGCGGAGGCCATCCCCCCCAAGCCCACCGCCAGGATGGCGCAAGCCAAGCATGCCGGGTTATGCCGAAGGCATGACCAGCCTTGCATGGATGCAGGCGAGGCATGCAAAGGAATTTTTGCCTTTGGCAAAAACAAGGGCGGGTAGGGAGGTCGCTCGCTCATGCTTAACGGTAGGAGCCAGGCCCGCCCCGGCCCGAATCTGTCAGCTTAACCGATATTGCATTATTGGAGTATAATGATAGAATTTATAGCAACGCCAACTCGATAGGACGAAACCATGAAGCGTTACCAGTCGCCGCTCGCTTTTTTACTTGTGATCATTCAGATGATCAGCGGCTGTTCGATGCAACCAACCGCCGATGACACGATTATCCCCGCAACGGCCATCCCGGCAAGCAGCGCCATAACAACGGTGCAGCCTGCGGTTGCGACACCGGGGCTGCCTACGCTCGCTCCATCGATCGCACCAACCGATACTACTCCTCTAACCCCAATGCCGCTCTTTACCCCAAAGCCCGTTCCGCAATACATTGTCAACTCGTACACAGTAACAGACGGCAAAACGATCTACTACTATAACAACAACGGTGTGCATCGCATGGATGCATCCGGACAAAATGATCAAAAAGTCAAACTCATTAAAGGGTTTTATTCCTTTGTCTATCTGGACTCCTCCAACCT